>NZ_CP018788.1:1275188-1593985 GCF_002139915.1 Campylobacter devanensis | reverse complement strand
TATTTTCCCTTTAAATTTATTGGCTAATATTTTACTAAAAATTTAATTAAAAATGACTTATTATGATATTATTATAAATTAAATTCACTAAAGATGTGAATAATGTGAATAACTTAAAAGGATATATGTGAAAATCTTAGGAATAGACCCTGGTACTCGCAATTGCGGCTATGCGATAATTCAGAAATTTGGCAATAGAAAATCACTGGTTGAGGCTGGACTTATTAAAATAAAACAAGACGATTTACAATTTCAAATTACTCAGCTTTGTGAAGGTTTAGATCTAATATTTAAAGCACATAAAATTGATGCAGTAGCAATCGAAGATATATTTTTTGCTTATAATCCAAAAACAGTTTTAAAGCTTGCACAATTTCGTGGAGCTTTAATGCTTAAAATTTTGCAAATTCATGGTGAATTTAGTGAATATACTCCGCTTCAAATCAAAAAATCTGTAACAGGCAAAGGAAAAGCGACAAAAGAACAGGTTTCATTTATGGTAAAAAAGATGCTAGGAATAACTAAAGAGATAAAGCCACTTGATATTACAGACGCAATAGCAATAGCTTTAACTCATAGTTTTAATATAAAATCTTAGTAATTATAGCGTTTTATATCGGCTTAAAGTGGATCAATAGCTTTACTTTTAGTTATAAGTTTATGCCCAGCCCAAATAAGTAAAAATAGCCACAATCCAATATAGCTAGTAAGGAGTGTGACAAAATCTCTACCTTGTATTAAGGCTTCATAATTTTGCTCAATTATTACAATTATACACATTATAAGTGCTAAAATTGGCTCAAGTAGGTACCATTTTGCTTTAAATGGTAGATCATTAATATCTTTGCCTTGAGCGATGTAGGCTTTGCGGAATTTATAATGCGACCAAGCTATACCTGCCCATGTGATAAATTCAGCTAAAGCTGAAGCATTAATAAGCCAAAAATATGCCGCATCATCGCCTAAAAGTGAGGTCAAAAAACAAGCCACACCTATAGTAGCAGTAGCAATTAATGAATAAACTAGAACACCTCTAGAATCAGTCTTAGCAAATATTTTAGGAGCTTTTAGCTAAGGAATAGAGCATTTTAATGCTTGAGTACAATCCACTATTTCCAGTGCTAAATATCGCAGTAAATATAACAGCATTCATCACGCTAGCTGCAAAGGCAACTCCAGCTCTATCAAAAATAGTAAAAGGGCTTTGAGCTATATCTGTTTTGCTATTTTTGAGCAAATTTGGATCTGTAAAAGATAAAAGCGTACCAATGATAAAAATAACAAATATATAAAATAGCAAAATTCTCCAAAATATTGCATTTATAGCTTTTGGAATATTTCTGTTTGGATCTTTAGCCTCTCCAGCAGCAACTGTAATAACCCAGTTAAACCAGTAATTCCATCTAATAGCAAATCTAAAAGATGAACTAATAAATCTACTTCCATGCTCATGAAAACTTCCAGTTACAGGTATATATAATGGCGTGAGTGCATTGCTCGTTTTAATGTATTTTGATTTGATAAGATAATTCTTATTAAATAGAATTAAAAAGATTCATAGCTAGAATAGATCTTAGCTATGAATTAAATTTATTGACATCCTTCACACTCTATGCTACGATCAACTGGTTTATTATCCAAGTGGCTTGAGTCTGGGCTTTCGCTTCTTAGATAGTATGTAGATTTCACGCCTAAGCTCCAAGCAAGCATATATATATCGCTAAGATATTTTCCACTAGCTTTATCTAAACTCATAAATATATTTAGACTTTGACCTTGATCTATCCATTTTTGGCGGATTGCTCCTGCTTTGATAAGAACTCTTTGGTCTAGCTCATAAGCTGGAGTGTAGTATTGCCAAGTTTCAGGGCTCAAATTTGGGACTACGCAAGGGGTCATACCGCTTAGATTTTGCTCAAACCATTTTCGCTTATATACTGGCTCGATTGTTTGAGTTGTCCCTACTAATATGCTTATACTAGAAGTTGGCGCTATGGCCATTAAATAGCCATTTCTTATACCATCTTTTTTGACTTTTTCTCTTAATTTAGCCCAATCACAACTACCTTCATCAAATAGACTTCCGCCACGATTGACAAGGGCTTTGGCGTTTGGATTTGCTAGGTCTATTGGGAAGATTCCCTTGCTCCAGTTTGAGCCAGGAAAATCTGGATAAACGCCCTTTTCTACGGCTAAATTTGATGAAGCGTAAATGGCATTGTAGCTGATATTTTCCATTATTTCATCTATTTTTTCAAGATGTTCGTAACTACCCCATTGTATCTGTTTTGTAGCTAGCATTTCAGCCTCTCCCATCACGCCTAAGCCTATTGAGCGACTAGCTAAATTTGTGTGTTTAACCTTAGCATGTGGGTAGAAATTTAGATCTATAACATTATCTAACATTCTAATGGCTATTGGTGTAACTCTTGCTATATCTTCAGGGGTGTTGATTTTGCTTAAATTTATACTTGCTAGGTTACAAACGGCGGTTTTGCCCTCTTTTAAGCCTTTTTCTACTATAAATATATCTTTGTTATTTAATCTATCTAAAGCGGTAATTTTTTTAGCCTTTTTAGTGTATCCACCATCAACTGTTACTTCTAGATTTTCATCAAATAGATCATAGCTACCATCTGTGTAGATTACCTTAGTTTGATAGTAATTCGGCTCAGTATTTTGGAAGATTTCAGTGCATAAATTTGAGCTTCTAATTATGCCTTTGTGTGAATTTGGATTTAGCTTATTTGCGCTATCTTTAAAGCATAAAAACGGCATACCACTTTCAAAATAGCTTGTAAGAATTTTCTTCCATAACTCTTTGGCTTGGATTACGCTTTTAGCGATATCTTGGTTATTTTCATACTCTAGATATCTTTTTTCAAATTTATCGCCATATAGATCACAAAGATCAGGCGTATCAGCTGGATCAAATAGCGTCCATCTCTCATTATTCTCTACTCTTTTCATAAAAAGATCATTTATCCACAAAGCCGGAAATAGTTCATGAGCTCTGCGACGTTCTTCGCCAGAGTTTTTACGAAGATCTAAAAAGTCGCTTACATCCATATGCCAAGGCTCGATATAAACTGCTATTGCACCCTTTCTAGTCCCTAGCTGATCGACTGCAACTGCGATATCATTTGTAACTTTTAAAAATGGTATTATCCCACCAGCTGCGTTTTTATGCCCATCAATGCTACCGCCCATAGCACGCACTTTACACCAATCCCAGCCGATACCACCACCAAATTTAGAGAGCAAAGCCATCTCTTTATAACTATCAAAAATTCCTTCGATATTATCAGGAGTGCTTCCAACATAGCAGCTTGATAGTTGGTGCCTTGTGGTTCTAGCATTTGAGAGAGTTGGAGTTGCTAGCATTACTTCAAATTTGCTTATGATATCGTAAAATTTTTTCGCCCAACCTTGAGAATCTAGCTCATTTTGAGCCAAAAACATAGCGATCGCCATAAACATCTGCTGAGGTAGCTCTATAGGTTTTCCATTTTTGTCTTTTATAAGATATCTATCATATAGAGTTTTAATCCCAAGATATGTAAATTGCATATCTCGCTCTGGTTTTATATAGTTGTTTAGATCATTAAGATCATATTTTTCTTTTAAACCAAGCAAGATTCTGCCCTCTTTTTCTCCTTTGATTAGATAATCTTCAAGGCTATTATATCCGCTAAATCCAGTTGCTTTGTGATACAAATCATACAAAAATAGCCTAGCTGCGACAAAGGTCCAATTAGGGCGATCTATATCTATCTTATCAACTGCGGTTTTGATGAGAGTTTGCTGGATCTCGTCAGTTGTGATATTATCACGAAATTGAATTTTCGCATCAACTTCAAGCTCGCTTAAATTGACATTATCTAGTCCGGCTACTGCTTCGCTTGTGTATTTTTTGATTTTAGATATATCTAGCTCTTCAGTTCTGCCATTTCTTTTTATAACTTTCATATTATAGTTATGCCTTTATATTAAATTTCAAATACTCTTTTAAATATTCTATCTACATTTTTTGTATAGTAAGTGTAGTCAAAACACTCTTTTATCGCATTTTCATTGAGTTTTTGTCTAAGCTCATTATCATTTAGTAAATTTTGTAAAAATAGACTCTCACCATTTTCATTAAGAGCTTTTTTGCCCTCTTGTAAGTCAGCCCAAACTTTCATAGCATTTCTTTGGACGATTTTGTATGCGTCTTCTCTGCTTACGCCTTGTTTTGGTAGCTCTAAAAGGACTCTTTGAGAAAAGACTAATCCACCGGTTAAATTTAAATTTTTCATCATATTTTCTGGATATACAACCAAATTTGCTAGTAGGCCATTTAATCTATTTAGCATAAAATCACTCGTTATAAAGGCATCAGGCAAGATAAATCTCTCTACACTTGAGTGGCTGATATCTCTTTCATGCCAAAGGGCGACATTTTCCATAGCTGGTATAGCGTAGCTACGAATCATTCTACAAATACCGGTTACATTTTCACTTAAAACTGGATTTCTCTTGTGTGGCATAGCGCTTGAGCCTTTTTGCCCTGGGCTAAAATACTCCTCAGCTTCATAAACTTCTGTCCTTTGATAGTGTCTTATCGCTACTGCTATCTTCTCACAACTACTAGCTAGTATGGCTAGAGCCGATATCACTTGAGCGTAGCGATCTCTTTGGATTACTTGATTACTTGCTGGGGCTGGGTTTAGGCCTAAGTTTTGGCATACTAGCTCTTCTAATTCAAGTGGAGAGTGAGCGAAATTACCCATCGCACCGCTTATCATACCAGTGCTAATAACGCTTTTAGCGTGGTTTAGTAGCTCATAGGCTCTTTTGATCTCATCATACCAAATAGCAAGAACTAAACCAAATGTTATAGGCTCTCCGTGAATTCCGTGGCTTCTGCCAACCATTAGAGTGTTTTTATGCTCGTAAGCTCTTTTTTTGATAGTTTCCATTAAAATTTTAACATCATCTAAGATTAACTCCATACTATCTTTTATCTGCAAAGCCACAGCTGTATCGATACAATCACTACTTGTCATACCAAAATGGACAAATCTACTCTCTTCGCCTAAGCTCTCGCTAACACTTGTTAAAAATGCTATAACATCATGTTTTGTAGTTTTTTCTATTTCATCTATGCGAGCAATATCAAATTTAGCATTTTCGCAGATTTTTTGACAATCACTATCTGGAATAAATCCTAGCTTATTCCACGCTTTGACTGCTGCTATTTCAACCTTTAGCCATGCATCATATTTAGCTTGCATACTCCACTTATCACTCATAACTTTTCTAGCGTATCTCTCTACCATTTCAGAACCTTTTTTGCTAAATTTTTATATAATTTTAATCTGATATTATATAAAAAATGTTCTAAAAATTAGGTTAATAAATGGCATATATTAAGATGAAAATTGGTGAATTTATCGGGCAAAAAACTTATCAAATTTTGTTATCACGTGGCTATACAATGAGCCAAGCTCAAAAGCTTTGTGATAAGGGTAGATTAATTGATAAAAATGGTGTGACATTAGATAAAAATAGTACTGTAAATGGTGAATTATTTTTTATAGATTATGAGTGCAAGCCAGTTGGATTAGAGCCAATTTTTGAATCTGATGAATTTGGAGTTTTTGATAAACCAAGTGGAGTTTTGACCCATCCAAATGGTAGGAATTGTAACTATAGCCTATGTGATGAGATTTGGAGCTTATGGGGAAAAAATGCATCTGTAGCACATAGATTAGATAAAGAGACAAGTGGAATTATTGTAGTTGGCAAAAGTATAGAAACTACTAAAAAACTTAAGGCGATGTTTGAGAGTAGATGTATTTTTAAAAGCTATTTAGCATTGGTGAGTGGTAAAGTTCAGGAGAGTAAATTTAAGAGATTCATAGCAGCAAATTATATGGATTTTGTAGATAAATTTAGTTTTATTAACGATGAGAATTGGCTTGTGATAGATAGAGCGATGGATATTACAAGAGATTATGATGATATTAAAATTCGAATGCAAATTTGTGATAATGGTAAGCGTGCTATAACACTATTTAGGCCGATTGAATTTGACGAGAAAATAAATGCAACTTTGGTTGAATGTATTCCATTAACTGGACGCCAGCATCAGCTTAGGCTTCACCTGTTTTATGTGAAACATAAAATTTTAGGTGATCCAATTTATGGGCTTGAACGACGTGATATAGAGAGAATTTTAGATGGCAAAATGAGCAAAAATGAGCGTATCCAAAAGAGTGGGGCTAATAGACTTATGCTTCACTCAAATCGGCTCAAATTTAACTATAATGGAACTGAATTTGATATCAGTTCCAAGATGAAATTTGGATTAAGTCCATTTGCGCAAATGGATTAAAAACCTGGGTCAAATGGCAAATTTTATCTATAGAAATCATCGGTACCTAGACTTCTCATTTGAGCATCTCTTTTACGATTTCTATTTTCTCTTTCTAGTTAATCAACTCTATTAGATAATCCTTGGTATTCATAACTAGATGAATCATAGGATAAATCATATGCATTAGCAAAGATAGCACTTGCAACTAGGGTGATGAATAGGATAAATTTTTTCATAATTACTCCTTTTTTTGGTCTAAAAAGAGTATTCTACCCCCCCACCCCTAACTTAAAATATGATTAAAATTACTATAAAAAATAGTTAAATTTTTAAAGATGAGTTAGGGATAGATCAATTAGTATTAAAATTCATTTATCAGATTTTATCACATATATCATTCCGATTAATCCAATAGCAACGACAATGACAATAAAAACAAGTTGAATTATATCAAGCAGTGGCACTATTTTCCCCTTTACTTCGCTCTTTTAATTGTCCGCATGCAGCACTGATATCAAGTCCTTTACTTTGACGAATTGTGCATGTAACGCCACGAGATTGAAGGTAATCTCTGAATTTTTCTACATTTTCTTGCGATGGTCTTTGATATGGACTACCTTCATGTGGATTGAAAAGGATTAAATTCACCTTTGCTTTAATCCCGTGAAGTAGCTTTACAAGGGCTTTTGCGTCGCTAAGATTGTCATTTATCTTATCCATTATTAGGTATTCGAACATAACTCTTTTTCTCATATCTATAGGGAATTGACGCACAGCATCCATCACACTAGCGATATTATAAGCCTTATTTACTGGCATCAATTTCTCTCTTAATTCATCTGTAACAGCGTGTAAAGATATAGCCAAAAGCACGCCCAAATCCATTTCACCAAGCTTTTTAATCTGTGTAGCTAACCCACTTGTGCTGATAGTTTGGCGTCTTGCTCCTATAGCTAGACCATCATTATCTTTTAAAATATTTATAGCTTTTGATACATTATTTAGATTATCTAATGGCTCGCCCATACCCATATATACGATATTTACTCTTCTCTCATAAGGTATGTTATTTTCTCTTTTTATCCATAGAATTTGTCCTACGATCTCTCCAGCAGTTAAATTGCGTATGAATCCGCCTTTGGCTGTTAAACAAAAGCTACAACCCATTTTACATCCTACTTGAGAACTTACACAGATTGTATATCTGGCATGTTTTTGTGTTTTACCATTTTCATCTACAATCTCTTCTTTCATCGGTAATAGCACACTTTCAATTGTTTTGCCATCTTTAAGTTTAAAAAGATATTTTATACTTCCATCGCTACTAATCTCATTTTTGATCATCTCTAGTGGTTCGATATAAAATTCATTTTTTAATCTTTCTCTAATATCTTTTGGTAGATTGCTCATCTCATCAAATGATCTTGCATTTTTTTTATATATCCACTCATAAATTTGCTTTGTTCTAAATTTTGGCTGGATAAATTCAGACAGCTCCGCCTGAGTATAATCAAGCAAATTTTTCATATAATTCCTTTTGATTTTAGATATTTTGTAATTATTTCTTTGGCTTGTGGATAATTTTTAATAAAATCATCATGTGCATTTTCATTGCAGTAGTTTGTGGAGCATAGAATGCATTCAAAATCTATTTTGAATAAATTTGCTACACATCGTACACTGTAAGCTTCCATATTTTCAGCTGTGAAACCTAAATTTTTAAATTTTTTTGAAATTTCAGCTGAATTTGTAATGAAGTTTGATGAATTTATTAAAATTGTTTTTTGTGAAACATTAGGCAAATTTATCTTGATAGGAGTGTAGCTAAGCCCTATAATTCCACTAATTTCATAGTTAAATGCTAAAGAACTTTGGTAAATTTTAAGCAAATTTTCATTGCCATAAATTCCGCAACTTCCAATAAATATAATCTTTTTCGGTAGTTGTTTTAAATTAAGTAAAATTTTAGTTAAATTTATTGCTGGTTCAACCATTCCAATTCCAATTGTTGTAGCAAATTGAAAACTCTCCATTTCTCCGGCACAAACTATCAAAGTATTGCTATTAAGCTTATTTTGACTCAAATTCTAACCCCAATTCCATTATCTTTTAAAAATTCTTTTAATTTCATAATTTCAATCTCTTTATAATGAAATATGCTAGCTGCAAGCGCTGCATCAGCTCCATTTTGAAAAGCTTGCAAGATGTGCTGCATTGTGCCTGCTCCTCCACTAGCAATGACTGGAATTTGGATTGAGTTTGATATGGCCGATGTTATATTTAAGTCATATCCAGCCTTGGTTCCATCGCTATCCATAGAGGTTAAAAGTATCTCTCCAGCACCTAAATCATAGACTCTTTTAGCCCATTGTATCGCATCTAGTCCGGTATCTTTTCGTCCTCCATGAACAAATACATTATAACTACCATTGCTATTTTTTTTGACATCTATAGCAACTACAATGCATTGAGAACCAAATTTATTAGCAGCTTCATAAATTAAATTTGGATTATCAACAGCTGATGAATTTAGGCTGACTTTATCACAGCCAACATTTAACAGCCTTGATATATCATCTATTTTACGAATTCCACCACCTACAGTAAGAGGGATAAATAATTGTTTTGCGACCTCTTCTACTACATGTACTATGGTATCTCTTCCATCGCTACTAGCCGTAATGTCTAAAAAACATAGTTCATCAGCACCTTCATCATTATATCTTTTGGCTACTTCGATTGGGTCACCAGCATCTTTTAACCCTACAAAATTAACACCTTTGACAACTCTTCCATTATTTACATCTAAGCAAGGTATGATTCTTTTAGCGAAATTTTCCATTTTTAAAACTTTTTATTTTTATTTTACTATAAATTCAGTCAAATTTAGCTAAAATAGCCACCTATGATACGTGCAAAAAAGAAATTTGGTCAGAATTTTTTAACCGATGAGAGCATAAAGCGTCAAATCATCCAAGCGATTCCCAATGATTTAGAAAGGATCGTAGAGATTGGGCCTGGCTTAGGTGATTTAACACAAAAGCTTGTACAACTGAGTGGGAAAATCGAGTGTTTTGAGATAGACAGCGAGCTTTATGAGATTTTGCTAGATAAATTTGCTAGTGAAATTTCGCAGCATAAACTAAAAATAACCAATACTGATGCCCTTGAATCTTGGCATGAGATATCTAGGCAGGACTATTTTTTAGTAGCGAATTTGCCATACTATGTAGCGACAAATATGATATTAAAAGCACTTAGCGATAGCAGATGCAAGGGGCTTGTTGTTATGATTCAAAAAGAGGTAGCCTTGAAATTTAGCGCACAACCAAGTGATAGCGAGTTTAGTGCTTTGGCTATTTTAGCTGGAGTTAGGGGTGATGTAGAGTTGCTCTTTGATGTGCCTGCAACTGCGTTTAATCCAGAGCCAAAGGTTGTCTCAGCGGTTATTAGGATTATTAAAAATAGAAATTTAGTAGATGATTTTGAGCTTGGTGAATTTGAGCGGTTTTTAAGGTCTGCATTTGTTGCTCCACGTAAAACTTTACTTAAAAATTTAGCTTGTTTTTGCTCAAAGTCTATTGTAGAGAGCTTTTTGGCTAAACATAATTTACCGCTTACTACTCGTCCTCATGAGCTTTGTGTCGCCTTATATTTAAAACTATTTAAAGAGGCTAAAAATGAACGAAGAGAATGCACAAACTCTAGGTGAAAAACCTAGCAAAAAAAGAAGATATCGCAATCATAAAGATAATCTAAAAAAAGAGGCGAAACACGCAGCTAAGGATCAAAATTCGCAAATTGATGAAACTACCAAAACCGATGAGTCAAAAGAGCAAGCCAAAAAAGCTAAAAAGCGTCGCAAAAATAGCAATCCAACAGTAAAAATCAGTGGCAACGAAGAGTGGCAAAAAGATATGAAAGCCGCCATAGAAGCAAATAAGGCTAGTCATGAGTTGCGTCTTGAACCACTCAAATACCTAAATTCAGCCGAACACAAAATCACTATAACTCCGCTTGGCGGTCTTGGCGAGATCGGCGGAAATATGACTATTTTCGAGACAAATAACGATGCGATTATCATTGATATCGGTATGAGCTTTCCTACTGAGAGTATGCATGGCGTGGATATTTTGGTGCCAGATTTTGACTATGTCAGAAAGATTAAAAACAAAATCAGAGGCATTATCATAACTCACGCACACGAAGATCATATCGGTGCGGTGCCATATTTTTTCAAAGAATTTCAATTCCCAATTTATGCTACGCCACTTCCATTAGGGATGATAAGCAATAAATTTGAAGAGCATGGACTAAAGTCTTATAGAAGCTATTTTCGCCCGATTGAAAAACGCAAGGTCTATGAGCTTGGGGAATTTGAATTTGAGCTTATACATATCACTCATTCTATAATCGATGCTAGTGCGTTAGCCATCACTACAAAGGCTGGAACTATAATCCACACTGGCGATTTCAAGATTGATCACACTCCAATCGATGGCTATCCAACGGATTTAAATCGCTTAGCATATTATGGCGAAAGGGGCGTTTTGTGCTTATTAAGCGACTCTACAAATAGCTACAAAGATGGAATCACAAAGAGCGAAAGTAGCGTTGGAAAGACCTTTGATTCTATATTTGCTACCGCTAAGGGCAGGGTAATAATGAGTACATTTAGCTCAAATATCCATAGGGTTTATCAAGCTATCGAGCGTGGCATAAAATATGGCCGAAAAGTCTGCGTGATAGGCAGAAGTATGGAGAGAAATCTATGGACGGCTATCGAGCTTGGATATGTGAATTTAGATCGCAAGATTTTTATAGATGCAAATGAAGTTGTCAAATATCCAGATAATGAGGTTTTAATAGTCACAACAGGCAGTCAAGGCGAAACAATGAGCGCTCTATATAGGATGGCGACTGATGAGCATAAATATATCAAAATCAAGCCAAGTGATCAAGTAATCATCAGCTCCAAAGCAATTCCTGGCAATGAAACCAGCGTATCAACGATTTTGAATTTCTTATTAAAAAGTGGAGCAAATGTAGCTCATCAAGATTTTAGCGAAATTCATGTAAGTGGACACGCAGCCCAAGAGGAGCAAAAGCTTATGTTAAGGCTGATTAAACCTAAATTTTTCCTTCCAGTTCATGGCGAGTATAATCACATAGTCAAACACAAAGAGACAGCGATGAGCTGTGGAATTGATGAGAGAAATATATATTTGATGAGTGATGGAGATCAAGTTGAGGTTTGCCAACGCCATATCAAAAGAGTAAAAACAGTTAAAACTGGTAAGGTATTTATAGATAATCAGATAAACAAACAGATCGCCGATGATGTAGTAATTGATCGTCAAAAGTTAGCTGAGGCTGGAGTTGTTACTATCATTTCACAAATTGATAAAAATGCTAAAACTCTAATTCATAATAGAGTAATTAGCTATGGATTAGTAAGCGAAAGACATGCAAGAAGTCTAAGTAAAGAGCTTGAAGAGATATTGCTGCAATTTTTAACTAATGTCAAAGATGATATGCTAAATGACCAAAGAGCGTTAGAAAATCAAATTCGTCAAGTTATTAGAAAGCATATATTTAGAAAGCTTAAAAAATATCCGACAATTGTACCAGTTGTCTATCTGATGTAACGGAGTTAAAAATGGATATAGCTAAAATTGCAAGTGAAGTTTTAAATTTAGAAGCTGATGAGTTAAGGCGTCAGGCTGGTTTAGTTGGTAGCGAATTTCAAAAAGCTGTAAATTTAATTTATAGCTGCAAAGGCAAGCTAATAGTAACTGGCGTTGGCAAAAGCGGCCATATTGGAGCTAAGATTGCTGCTACTTTAGCAAGTACTGGAACGCCTAGCTTTTTTATCCATCCAACAGAGGCTATGCATGGTGATTTGGGGATGATTGGGAGTGATGATGCAGTTTTGGCTATTAGTTATAGTGGCGAAAGTAGCGAGCTATTAGCTATTCTTCCGCATATTAAAATAAGAGATATAAAAATCATAGGCATCTCTAAATCAGGTTCAAGCTTAGCCAATTTAAGTGATGTAAATTTAAATATAGATATAGAGCGTGAAGCTTGTCCAATAGGCGCAGCGCCTACAGTATCAACTACGCTAACCTTAGCGCTTGGTGATGCGTTAGCTGTTTGCCTTATGAAGCTTAGAGATTTTAAAAGCGAGGATTTTGCAGCATTTCATCCAGGTGGAAGCCTTGGCAAAAGGCTATATCTAAAGGTAAAAGATACTATGAGAAAATCAAATTTACCAATTGCCAAAGATGATATATCGTTAAAATCAGCCATTACAGCAATGAGCGAAGGTAGATTAGGTAGTGTGATTTTAGTAGATAATGATGGCAAGCTTAGTGGAATTTTAAGCGATGGAGATTTAAGAAGAGCATTAGAACAAGATGGCTTTGATATTAACTCTAAGGCTATAGAATTTGCAACCAAAAATCCAAAAACTCTAGATAATCCAGATATGTTAGCATATGATGCATTTAGATTAATAGAAGAGTATAAGATTCAAATTCTCATAATACAAAAAGATCAAAAACCAATAGGTCTTTTACATATTCATGATTTAACGAGCTTAGGGCTATAAAATGCGTATCAATAAATTTATCTCACACAATACAAACTACTCACGCCGTGAGGCTGATGAGCTTATCAAGGCTGGTAAGGTCAGTATAAATGGGCGAATTATAAGCGACTTATCAACTGATATCAAAGATGGCGATAAGGTAAGAATCGGCTCAAGGCTAGTTAAGCTCAAAAAAGAATTTAGCGTCATAGTCTATAACAAGCCAAAAGGCGAGCTAGTAACCAAAAGAGACGATCGTGGCAGAAGGACGATTTATGATAGCTTGCCACGGGGATTTTCTAAATTTATTAGTATCGGTAGGCTAGATTTTGCTAGTGAGGGGCTTTTGCTTTTGACTGACGCTCCTGCGATTGCTCAGGCTCTTATGGATAGTGATATAGAGCGTGAATACTACCTAAAAATTAAAGGCAATATCACAGAACAAGTTATAAATGCGATGCGTGAAGGCTTTTTTGCTAAGGATGCTACTAAAGGAGCTCATGCTAAAACAAAGCAAATTTCAATGGAATTTAAACCATTTTTAGCCTATAGAATCATAAGCCAAAGCGGTGGCTACACAAGGCTAAAAGTCATCATAAATGAGGGGCAAAATAGAGAGTTAAGAAGGTTTTTTGGCTATTTTGATTTAGAGGTTATGGATCTAAAGCGAGTTAGCTTTGGTAGGGTTAGCTTGGATCAATTAGGCGAGGGGAAATGGCGGTATTTCACGAATTCCGAATATGATGATTTAAGAGATTTTTTAAAACAAAATGGAGTGAGATATTGATATGGCAAAATCTATTATAGAGGTGGCAAAGGAGATATTAGAGCGTAAAAAAGAGGCGTTAAATCCAATTAAAATGTATCATATAGCAAATGAAATGGGGCTTACTAAAGAGCTAAATTTAAATGGCAAAACGCCGTGGCAGAGTTTTGGAGCTGCTATTTATATGAATGTTAAAGAAGCAGATAGCATTTTTGAAGTAGTGGCTACAAAACCTATACTTATAAAGCTAAAAAATCAAGTTATAAATTTAGAAGCTCAAATGGAGAAAAATAGCGAGATAAAAGAGCCAAAAACTTCTTATAGCGAAAGGGATTTGCATCCGCTTTTAAGTAGATTTGTCTCTTTTAATGAAAATTTCAAAGCCTATACAAAGACGATTTATCACGAAAGTAGCAAAAAATCCCAAAAAGGCGCAGACAAATGGCTATATCCAGATATAGTTGGTGTGAGTTTTGAGTATAGGGATTATCAAAAAGAGTTAAATAGATTTATAGGCAAATTTGACTCTTTGCCGATTAAAATTTACGCTTTTGAGATGAAAAAGCATCTTAGTGTGGGTAATTTTAGAGAGTATTACTTTCAAGCTGTGAGTAACTCAAGCTGGGCAAATGAGGGCTATTTGGTCGCACTTGATATCGATGAGAGCGATGAGGAGCTTATGGATTTAATCAAGCGCCTTAGCTATTCATTTGGTATAGGGATTGTAAGTCTAAGCTCACAAAATGTCGATGAAAGTGTGATTTTGGCTAGGGCGAGATTTAGGGAGAGATTGGATTATTCTGTGATGAGTGAGTTAAGCGATAAAAATCCTGATTTTAAAAAATTTCTTGAGAGCGTAGAAGAGTTTAATATAGAAAAAGATTATAGAAGCAAAAGCGAATTTGATGATGTTTTAGATGATGAGAGATTAGAAAGCTATCTAAAAGAGAAGAAAATCAAAGGATAAAAATAAATTTAATAGCAATACGATGCTTCGCAGATGCTAAATAAATTTAAAAGATTTTTAAAATAAGTGGAGCAAAATATCGATGGTTAAATCAATTTTATTTGTATGTCTTGGTAATATTTGTCGCTCGCCTTTGGCTGAAGGTATCGCAAGAAAGGCGCTTAATTTTTTAAGTTAAAATTAGGAAATTCTAGAATTCCTAAGATAATTAAAAGGCAAGAAAATGTATAAATGGAAAGATGGCTTTAAGCCTGATATTTGCGATAAAGACAAGCAATGTAGATATATGCTTGGTAAAAAGGGTAAAAATACGCTAATTTGTATCGGCGCAAATCCTAGCGTAGCAAGTGGTGGCGAATGCGATGCTACAATGAATAATCTATGCTCAATTCTACAAAATAACGGCTATGATGGTTTTGTAATGCTAAATCTCTATCCACTAATAGCTACAAATCCTAGTGACCTTGCTAACTTTGATGAAAAAATACATAAGTCTAATTTAGAAAAAATAAAAGCTATTTTAGCTGAATACAAAAATAGTGATATTTTGCTTTGCTATGGCGTGGTGTTAAAAAAGCGTAAATATCTACAAAAATGTTTAGATGATATTTTAAGTCTATGTAGTAGCCGAAATATAAAATGCCTCGATGCTATCACAAAAGATGGCTATCCGCCACATCCATCACGCAAAAGCAACAAAATCAAAATAATTGATTTTGAAATAAAAAACGACAATAAATAGTCTGTAATTCTAGCTAGAATTATGCTATAATTGCCAAAATGCAAAAAATGTATCGGCAGAAAGGATAATAAAATGTATACAAATCTTACAAACTACTTGGAATTCTTAGAAAATTCTAAAAAATTCAAAGCGATGGATAAAGCTGCGAAGGCGCAAATGCTAAGCCAAATAAATGAGCTTATAAAAAGCGAGGCTCTTTGGGTGCGAAACTCACACAAAGATGAGAGCAAAAGGCGCATTTCAGAGGCTCTTTTTGCTAGGCTTTATAGTGACAAAAAAGATGAAATCATCGCAAAAATCAAAGAAAAGCAAATTGCGATTTTTAGCGTGTTTAGCAAAGAGGCAAACCAAAAATACCCAAAAGAGCTAAAAGAGCATAGAAAGCGTGGAGATATAGAATTTGCCGTGGCTTTTGGTCGTGGCAAGGACGAGAGCGGCGAGGCTGTTTTTGCCACTACCTTTATCGCATTTGCCAAATCAGCAAGCCTGCCTATCTCTCCTATCGCCCAAAGGGTAGTTCGCAAGTATGAGTGCGGTGGCAAGTATATTTGCGGGATAAATAGATTTAAAATTTATGATGCTTTTGATGAGAGTAGCGAGTTCTATGGCATTGCCAAAAAGTGCGATATAATCAATTTTGATAAGCAATGCGAGATAAATTTGGCTTTGCTTAAAGAGCTGATTTATTTGCCTGAGTGGATAAAGGATTTTGCTTTTACTCACGCTAAGGCGCTGTTTTTTAATCGGCTCTGCGATGAGATAATAAGCGCAAATAGGCAAGTCATCGGCTCTGTCACCGGACAAACTGCTCGCTCACTGTGGAGTGATAACTACGATGTAAGCTCGTATTTTAAAACCCCAGAGCCAAGCAATACCACGCTAAGTGATGTATTTAAAGTGATAGCAGACAAAATGGAAGAAGATAGGAATTTAAGTGGTTTATACAAAGAGAGCTAGAAAAAGACTTCAAATAGTCTGCTAAATTTGTCATGATTTTGTAAAGACAAAAAATAATTAAAAGCACAAAAATTTTAGATATAATTCAAAAATCTAAATGTTCAAAAAAAGAGGTATCAAATGTCAATTAACATGACAGAAATAATAAAAACATTACAAGGCAAGCGTCAAATTTTTTGTTCTGAGGCTGATTTTCAGTTAGAAATGGCTTTGGTTATAAAAGAAATGTATACTAATGCGAAAGTAAGATTAGAGTATGTACCTACATTTGATGATAAAATGCACATTGATATTCTTGTATTTATTAGCAATAAATGGATACCGATAGAGCTAAAATACAAAACTAAAAATAGCAAAAAAGAAGAAATGATAGATAAAATAACTCAAGAGGTTTTCAATCTAAAAAACCAAGGGGCAAAAGATATAGGCTGTTATTTGTATCTAAAAGACATTATGCGAATAGAAAGCATAAAAGAACAAAAAATAGAAATCATAAAAGGACAAGAAAAGAATAATTTTAAAGAGGGCTATGCTGTTTTTCTCACAAATGATAAAACATATCTTGAATCACCGCAAAACAATGATTGTGTTTACAAGGATTTTTCACTTCAACATGGAATTACAAAACATGGTGAGCTAAAATGGGCAGAACATACTGGCGCTGGGACGAAAAAAGGCATTGAAGACCCCATAATACTAAAAGGTAGTTATACAATGGAGTGGAAGAATTTTTCAAATGTAAATGAAGAAAGAAGTGATGGAACTTTTTATTATTTAGTAACAAAAATTATATAAATTTTTCAAAATTCTATTATAGTCTGGAATTTTGGCTAGAGTTTTGAGTATTTTTAAGGAGTAAAGATGAAAAAAGTGCTTATTTTAAGTGGTGCTGGATTATCGGCTGAGAGTGGGCTAAGGACTTTTAGAGACTCTGACGGACTTTGGGAAGAGTATGATATAATGGAGGTTTGCTCGGCTCGTGGGTTTAGAGAAAATAGACAAAAAGTGTTAGATTTTTATGACAAGCGTAGGGCTCAGTTAGCTGGCTGTGAGCCAAACGAAGCTCACAAAATGATAGCAAGGCTAAAAGAACGCTATGGCGAGCAAATATCCGTGCTAACGCAAAATGTAGATGATTTACTAGAGCGAGCAGGCTGCGCTGGTGTCGTTCATTTACACGGATTTTTGCCTGAGATTTACTGCCAAAATTGTAAGAAAATAGAGTATATCGGCTACGAGGCTATAAATGCTAGAGAGCATATTTGTAAATGTGGGTGTAAGAAGTTTCGCCACAATATCGTTATGTTTGGCGAAGCAGCACCTTTTTATGCTACTTTATACCACGAGTTAGAGGCTCTGCGCTATGCCAAGAACTCACTATTTGTATGCATAGGCACGAGCGGGCAGGTGCTAGATGTGGCAAGCTTTGCTAAATACGCTAAAAACAGCATTTTAAACAACCTTGATAAAAGCGATATAGACCACGCATTCAGCAAATGCTACATAGAAAAAGCCACAACTGCTGCGCCAAAAATAGAAGCTGATATAGAGAAGTTTTTTAACTAGAATTTTAGCAAAATAGCTATATAGAGCTTAAGAGATGCGCTTGTTTTAATATCCCTATTGGATACTGGTATGTAAGTAGTGTAGAAAACACAGAAAACATGTTTAATGGAGCTAGGGCTTTTAATCATCCCTTAGATAAGTCAGCAAATCTTAAAATTTAGTGTCGCATGTTTCATAATTGTAAAGGTTTTACCTACTTACTAAACGATAAAAAATGCAAAAAGATTACTTACCACGCTGTTATTTTATCTATGAAGCAAATAAATAGCGTGGTAATTACTCAAGTTCTTTATTTGTTAGCAGATATATAATTTGCAAACTATACACCTATTTAATAATAAAAGCTACTAAATTTCAATCTTTCATTTACATTTACTAGAAAACATAGAAATTTTTTAAAATTATTTTCTCATTTATCATTTTACGACATTAGATGTCGCATGCTTCTTGTAAAATACGCTTACAATTTTACTAAAAGGAGCAAATATGCTACAAACAATCTTAACTGAACTACAAGGTGGCGATAGAGCTAAAATCACTGAGGTGCTAAATGCTGGGGTTAAAAAAATATGCGAGGATTTTGAGATAATCTGCCTTGCTGGTGATGAGCTGGGTGAGTCGTTTGCTGATGATGAGCCTAGAGAGCAAAAAGAGCTAGACTTTGAAAAAATGAGCGATGAAGAAATTGATGCAGAACTAGATAGACAGAGTGCAGAAATTAACAAAGACTTGGAGCTTATAGACAAAGGTCTAAATGCTATTAGTGAGTGCGATTCGCTGTTATTTGGTATCATTGATATAGTCTGTTCTGAGTTTTCAAATGAGAGTATAAACTCCCAGTTTGGCAAACTGCTAAAAGAGCAGGCTAGCAGGTTAAGCCACCAAAAAGCAAAAAATGAGCTGCTTAATACTGCTAGTAAGATAGAAAGTTTTGCTAAAGATAGAGCAAATAGTGTTAGCGTACTTTTTACTAATGCGCTTTATATCTTTAAGGCTGATAAGCTAGCTAGCAAGGTGGGTACTAATGTCGCTGGTCTGCTTGATGATGAGAGTGATGGGAGCTTTAAGAGTGCGTTAAAGACAGCCGCAGAGCTTATAAAAAAACAAAAACTAGGCTCAAAACTACTTCTTTGGGCTGAGCTAAAAAGAGCAAACCAAGCTCTAAAAGCGCAGTTTCCTAGCCTAAGCATAGAAAATCTAGAATTCTAAGGGGCAAAAATGAACGAAGTAAATGTAAATTTTGAAGAGATCATCGCTATGGCAAAAACTGAGCTAAGCAAAAACAAAACGCAAAACTACGATTTAAATGTGCTAATAGCAGGTAGCACAGGTGTAGGCAAGGCACTAGAAAAAGGCGTGGAGATGATGAGCAAAGATGAGTTTGAAAAAAGCGATTTGCTAGTAATTAGCGATGGGGATTTTGGCGAGCTTAGCCAAATAATCGTAGGCAAAATGGATAAGCAAAGAGAGCAAGAAAACCGCTTTTTTTGCTAGACATTACAGAAAAATCAAAGAGCCTTGGCTACTTTGATAAGCATTTTTTATATGATGGAAAAAATGTGAAAGTCTTAGGCGAGCTAGCGGAAAATTTGCGCTAATATCCGCTAAAAATCGTATTTTTTGCTATAATTAGCAAATTTTTAAAAAAGGAGAAAAAATGACAAGTTTTGATTTAACAACACAAAATGGTTTTAATACTGCTAAAAATTTTCTTTTAAGCAATAAGAGTGGTATTTTAGATTTTATTCAAAATCCAGCTATTGCTTTGATTAAAATGGCACTCGAAAAAGGCTATGATTTGTTGACTCAAAAAGATAAAATCGAAGCTCAAAAGGACATGGTTTCTACATTAATCAAGCAAGGTAAAGAAAATGGTGTTGATAACATGGAAATAATAGTAGATAATACAGTAGGTTTATCATTTAATGGTTCACAAATTGATGGTTGTCCTATAAAAGTAACTCTTGGTTCGAATGATAAAATGACGATTAAAGTGCAGTATAAAGCATAAATTTTTAAATATTACAAACATTCTAAAATTCCCTTGTGGCTTATGCTAGCTAGGGAATTTTAGAATTCCTTAGATTAAAAATCTTTTATCTCTTTTTAAAAATAATTATTTTATAATTATGAAAAGGAGAGCAAATGACTACTGCAAATATAATCTCAATCGGCACTTCGAAAGGCATAAGAATACCAAAAAATATAATAGAGCATTTTGGTTTTGATAAAGTAAGCTTGGAGATTTTAAAAGACGGACTGCTTATAAAGCCTCTTAAAACTAGCAAAATTTCAAGCTGGGATACAAAAAAGCTAAGAGAGCTGGCTAAAAACGATAAAAGTGATTTAATAGATGATTTTGCCACTTGTGATGTAGAACAAAAAGACTGGGAGTGGTAGAATGAGCAGGTTTGAGATTTGGTGGGTAAGCCTCGATCCCACAATGGGTGCTGAGATAAAAAAGCAAAGACCTTGCCTCATCATCTCGCCAAATGAGCTAAACTACCTAAATACTCGCATAATCGCACCAATTACTTCAAAGGGCTTTGCTGCGCCTTTTAGAGTGAGTTTTACTCTGCTAAATAAAAACGCAAAGATACTCTGCGACCAAGTAAGGTGCGTAAGCACAGAGCGATTTGTGAGCAAAATCGGCGAGCTAGATAGCAAGAAAATAAAAGAAGTAAAAGAGATTTTGGGCTTAATGTTTGCCTAAAAAGATTTGAGTTAAGCAATTCTAGCAATTGCTTAGGCTGATTTTAGCCCAAAATGCTCTTGCGAAAATCCTTGTCGCTTTCAATCTTTAAAATTATTTCGCCAAGTGCATCAAATGCTTCGTTAAACTCGGCTGGATTTTCTTTTTTAAACTCCAAAACTTTTTTGGCTAGCTCTATTGCGGCGTTTATTTTTTCATCTTTTGTGCTTGCGTTTTTTAGCTTTTCTATACTATCAGAGTTTTGATAGGCAAACCATGTGAGCTTAGCAGTCGTGCTAAAATGCTTGCAAATCGTAGGAAGTGTGTTAAACACAATATAAAAAATATTTTTTAAACTCATTTTTCATCCTTTTTATAAAATTATAGCAGAATTCTAGAATTCCTTAGAATTTAATGTTAATTTTATTATAATTCACAAAACAATTTTAATTATAAATTAAGGAAATATTTTGGTTTTACAAACTTTTTAGCTAGAAATGGTGGTAGAATTCTAGAATTTCTAAGATAATTAAAATTAAAAGGAAAGAAAATGTATAAATGGAAAGATGGCTATCCGCCACATCCATTACGCAAAAGCAACAAAATCAAAATAATTGATTTTAAAATAAAATATAAGAGGTCTTAATGGTTAAATCAATTTTATTTGTATGTCTTGGTAATATTTGTCGCTCGCCTTTGGCTGAAGGTATCGCAAGAAAGGTAGCCAAAGAGCGTGGCTTGGATATTTTGATAGATTCAGCAGGAACTAGCAATTATCATATATCAGAGCCACCAGATAGTCGCTCTATAAGGATTGGGCGGCAAAATGGAGTTGATATCTCTATGCTAAAAGGTAGGCAAATTGATAGGAGTGATTCTAAATTTGATTTGATTATAGCGATGGATAGGCAAAATTATGATGATATTTTGCGTTTAAAGCTTGGCAATAAGGTAGCTTTGATGGGGGATTTTGGGCTTGATGGGGCTGAAATTCCAGATCCGTATTATGGTGATATGAGTGATTTTCAAAGCGTTTATAATATGCTTAAAAATGCGATAAATACGATGCTTGATGAGGTTTGTAAATGAGTTTGGATTGTAGATTAGTTGATGTAAATAGCGATATTTTTACAGATATTTTAAGGCTAAATTCAGAAGTTTTCCCTTCAAATGAGCTAGTAGCACCAATAAATTTATCTAATAACATATATGCAAATGATGAAAATCTATCTATTTTCTCTTTTTATAATGATAATGAGTTTGTAGGTTATTCTGCTATATATAGCTATGAAAATATATCTTATTTAGCATTTTTAGCAGTTTGTGTTAAGTATCAAGGGCGTGGTTTTGGTGGTTTAATTTTAGAAATTTTAAAATCAAATTTTAGCCAAATTGTCTTAGAGATTGAGAGTTTAGATCCAAAAGCTACTGATTACTTACAAAGAGTCAAACGCAGTAAATTTTATAACAATCACGGATTTAAAGATTCTGGTTATAAAATATCATATTGCAAAATGACCTATAGTATTTATAGTAATTTTGAGTTTGATTCTAAGCAATTTATAGATATGTTTAATCTATTTAAGAGCAAAAATTATTTTGATTTTAAATTTGAATAGCAGATAATATTTAGCTATATCCAGCCAAATTTGGCTGGATATTAATTATGAGTATAAAACTGATTTAAATCTATTTGCGATCATCTGCGCTCGCATTAAGATCATATCGGCAATTTCAGGCTCATAAATGCTATCTAAGCTCTTTTTAAACAAATTCAGCCAATTATCAAAATATTCAGGCGGAAATGGATCAAGATTCATATGAGCTTGCATAGGATTACCTCTAAATTCGCTCTGACCTATGAGCATCCCTTTCCAAAATTCACCAATCTTAGCCTTATGAGCGTCCCACGCCTCTTCGCTTGTGCCGATTTTGTTATTAAATATCTCGCCAAGACCGCTCTCATCTTCTCTAATAGCTTCATAAAAGCTCTCCATAAGCTTAGCAATGCTCTCGTTTGTGATCTCTTTGTATTTCATTTTTATCCTTTTAAATTTGATTAATGACAGCCAGATCTACTCATATCAGGCTGAATAGCTGAGTTATCAGCACCGCCGTTTGCGTTGATATCTTCTATAATCTCCCATAGTTTTGTAGCGGCCTCTTCATATCTTTTAGCGCTGATTGAATTTGGCTCATAAAAGCTAACCGGCCTTCCGCTATCGCCACCTATTCTAACAGATGGTTCTATAGGGATTTGAGCTAGTATCGTAGTATCATACTCACTAGCTAAAGCATCAGCTCCACCCTTGCCAAATATATCATACTCTTTGCCATTATCAGGGCAGATAAATCCACTCATATTCTCTATCACGCCAGCGACTGGGATATGGAGCTTTTCGAACATATCAAGACTTCTAGCAGAGTCATCTAGGGCGACTGTTTGCGGAGTTGTAACGCAAATTCCAGCTGTTACTGGCACGCTTTGGGCTAGGGTGATTTGCGCATCGCCTGTGCCTGGAGGCATATCTAGAAGCAAGATATCTAGCTCTCCCCACTCAACTTCATTTAAAAGTTGAGTTATAGCCTTCATAATCATAGCGCCACGCCACATTAATCCTTGACCCTCTTCTATCAAAAGCCCCATGCTCATCATCTCGATTCCGTGAGTTTGAAGTGGCTTTAACTTTTGGCCTATGACTTCGGGCTGTTTGCCTTGGACACCTAGCATTCTTGGGATATTTGGCCCATAGATATCAGCGTCTAATAGCCCTACTTTTTTGCCTTGTTTGGCTAGGCTAATGGCTAAATTTAAAGTAGTTGTGGATTTGCCTACGCCACCTTTGCCGCTGCTTACCATTACGAAGTTTTTAATCTGTGGGGCGATATTTTTGCCGCTTTGTGAGTTGGATTGCTGGGTTTGAGGCTTTGGGGCGATGATCTCTATCTCTTTGTTTAAATTTAGCTTTTCTATCTCATTTTTGATAGTTTGAGCTACTTCTGGTTTGGCTGAGGTGATCTCTACTATGATCTTTGGATCTGTGGATTTGACAAAGCCAAATTCTACAATGCTCTTTTTAAAGCCTGGGTAGATCACGCTTTTTAGTCTGTCTAGAATTTTTTCATCCATTTTTACTCCTTTTTAAAATTTAGGTATATTAGCTAAAAATTATAAATCTTTGGCTAAAATTTTTTAAATTAAAATAGAGAATTGTATGAGTGAATTTAGTATTTTTGGTAAATATTTATATCGTGATTTAAAAAGCGAATTTATCTGCTTTAATAAAGATGAGCTTAATCAAGCTTTAAAAACTATACAAAAGATAAAAAATTTATATTTTGTAGGTTATATAGTTTATGATATTAGCAAAACAGCGTCAAATTACCCTATAGCGCACTTTAAAGGGTATAAAAATAAAGAGATTTTTAAACCTAAAAAAAGCTTTAAATTCTCTATATTTAAGCCATATTTTTATCCGCAAATTGTAAAAAATTTATCCAAAAAAGAGTATGAAAAAGCATTTAATCAAATAAAAGATGAATTAGCCAGTGGCAATAGTTATCAAATAAATTTCACAAATGAACTACAAATATCCACCAAAGCTAGTAGCAAGGATATTATAACATCGCTTTTAAGTAGGCAAAAGAGTAGATATTTTGGCTATTTTAAGAGTGAATTTTGTGAGATAATATCATTTTCGCCAGAGCTGTTTTTTAAGCTAAAAGGCAAGAAAATCACCTTTGCACCTATGAAAGGCACTATAAAACGGGGTCAAAATAAAGATGAAGATAGGGCTTTAAAAAATAAGCTTAAAAACGACCCAAAAAATAGAAGTGAAAATTTGATGATAGTTGATTTGCTCCGTAATGATATGAGTAAGATTATTAAAATTGGCTCATTGAAGCTAAAAGAACCGATGAAAATCATTAAGCTAAAAACGCTATTTCAAGCGATTTCGCCGCTTAAAGCAGGGCTTAAGAGTAGAAATTTAAATAAGATTTTTGAAGCGGTTTATCCGTGTGGGTCGATTACTGGTGCGCCAAAACTAGCCACAATGCGTATTATAGAGCGTTTAGAAGCTAGAGATCGTGGGGTTTATTGCGGTGCGATGGGGGTGATTAGTCATAAAAGGGCGGAATTTAGCGTGCCGATTAGAACACTTCAAAGGTGGACTAAAGATGAATATTATAGATATGGCGTTGGGAGTGGCGTGGTATGGGACTCAAAGTGCGATGATGAATTTGCTGAATTGGAGTTAAAAAGTAGCTTTTTAACTCCAAATATTGAATTTAATCTTTTTGAGACTATGTTACTACGCGGGGATAAGATATTTTTGTTACAAAATCACTTAAAAAGATTGATAAATAGCGCTAGGTTGCTAGGATTTAAATTGCCTATTGGATTTGAGCTTTGCGAGATGGATGAAGAGAGATTGAAATTTAGCGATATAGTTGGCAGGATTAATGGCGGATTTGAGAGTATAGATAAATTTAAAGATATTTTTGCTAATTTAAGGGCTGATAATGTGGATTTAAGAGTGAATTTAACCCTTAATAAAAGTGGTAAATATCAGATAACCCAAACTCAAATTCCCCCACTTAAATCCCATAAAATCGCAATTAGCCAAAACTGCCTAAACTCTTGTAATGATCTATTGTATCACAAAACCACGCTAAGAGATGAGCGGATTATAGATGATGGGCTTTTTGATATTTTTTATCTTAATGAAAGAGATGAGCTATGCGAGGGGAGTCGCTCAAATATCGTCTTAAATATCGGCGGTGAGCTATTAACGCCAAAATTAGATTGTGGTCTATTGGCTGGGACTTTGCGTGAGAGACTGCTGAAATTTGGCGAGATAAAAGAGGCGATTTTGGGTTTAGATGATTTAAAAAATGCTAAAGAAATTTACGCTATTAACTCACTTCGTGGCGCTATCAAGGTGGAGTTATGAGAGTTTTACTAATAGATAATTACGACTCATTTACCTACAATATAGTCTATTATTTAAAGGAGTTAGGCGCTAAAGTCAAGGTAGTCAAAAATGATTTTGCTAAAGCCAAAAAAGCTATAAAATATGCTAATAAATTTGATAAAATCATTATTTCACCAGGCTTTGGCACACCTGATGATTCTGGAGTTTGTATGGATATTATTAAGGCTCTTGGGGCTAAAAAGCAGATTTTAGGTATATGCTTAGGTCATCAATGTTTGGCTAAGGCTTTTGGCGCAGAAGTGGTGCGGATGCCACGCCCTTTTCATGGGGTGAGTGTGGAGTGTGAATTTAAAAAATCTACGCTTTTTAAAGGGGTAAAAAAGCCATTAAAAATCGCTTTGTATAACTCATTGTGCGTGGAAAATACTGCTGAATTTGATATCTTAGCAGATATAAAAGTGGAGAATAAAAGCATTATAATGGCTATCAAGCATAAAAAATATAGTTGCTATGGGGTGCAGTTTCACCCTGAGTCTATATTACAAGCTCAAGGCAAAAAGATATTAAAAAATTTCTTAAATTTAAAATAGCAAATTTGCTAAGACAAAAGCCAAAACAATAAGCCACAAAAATATCAAACTAGAAGCGATAAATACCTTTAAATTCGCATTTTTCAAAGCTTTTTTGGTGATTGTAAGCCCTAGGGCGCTCATCGCAACACTAAGCAAGAAATTATCAACTAAAGATATGAATTCTCTAACTTGCGGATTTATAAATCCAGAGCAGAGCAACGCTACAAAAAACCATAGAGCAAAATATGGGAAATTCGCCCTAATGCTTGATTTTTCGCCGATGAAAAATCCACTAGCGAGGCTTAGAATTATCAAAAATGGCGCTAGCATTAGCACTCTTAACATTTTTATTATAATTGCGTTATTGGCTACTACTTCATTATAGGCACTAGCACCAGCTACATGCGCTACTTCGTGTAAGCTAGCACCGATTATAAATCCAGCTTTGAGATTTTGGATTTCACTAAGGACAAATGGATATACAAACATCCCTAAACTACCAAATACCACAACCGAGCAAAGTGCGATGGCCACGGCATTTGGTGAAGCTTTAACAATACTTTGAGTAGCCATCAAAGCAGCCGCACCACAGATGCTAGACCCAGAGCTTATCAAGACTGAAAGTTTCTTATCGATACCAAAAACACGACAGATAAAATATCCAAAAATAAAACTACTAAAAACAATGATAAAAGCACTTAAAATCCCAGCATAGCCGATACTAAGTGCTTCATCAAGGCTGATTTTAAATCCATATAAGACAATGCCTAGTCTTAGAATTTGCTTTGTAGATATAGCCAAAATCCCACTTCTAGCTATCAAATTCGCACTTTTTTGCCTACTATTGGCTAAAATAGCACCCAAAATCACAGCAATTATCAAAGCACTAATCCCAAAAGCACTTAAAAAATTCGCTAATAAAATAGATATCGCCGCTAAAATTATCAAGATAGTAGCGGCGTAAATTTTCCTTGTTTTATATATCTTTGCTCTCATTTGTAGGGTAGCTTTCACAGCTAGTTTTGGCTATCTCTTGACTGATTTTATAAGCGCAAAATTTCGGCCCACACATAGAGCAAAATTCAGCTTCTTTAAAGACATCTTGAGGCAAGCTCTCATCATGAAGCTCTCTAGCCTTATCAGGATCTAGGGCTAATTCAAATTGTTTATTCCACTCAAATTTATATCTAGCGTCGCTCATAGCGTGATCTCTATCGATCGCTCCTGGTCTATTAAGGGCTATATCAGCAGAGTGGGCAGCGATTTTGTGTGCTATTATCCCATCTCTTACATCTTTTGCGTTTGGTAGGCCTAAATGCTCTTTTGGCGTTACATAGCATAGCATACTAGCGCCATGATATGCGGCCATAGTCCCACCAATAGCACTTGTGATATGATCATATCCAGCGCCTATATCAGTTGGAAGTGGCCCAAGGATATAAAATGGCGCATCATCGCAAAGCCTTTGCTCCTCTTTCATATTAAATTCAATCTGATTAAATGGCACATGGCCAGGGCCTTCTACCATTACTTGGACATTTTTAGCCCAGGCTCTTCTAGTTAGATTGCCAAGCTCTTTAAGCTCAGCCATTTGAGCAGCATCACTCGCATCAGCCAAGCAGCCAGGACGCAAGCTATCACCCAAAGATAGAGCCACATCATATTTAGCACAGATATCGCATATATCATCAAAGGCTGTGTGGAATGGATTTTCTTTGTGATGTTTCATCATCCAACTAGCCATCAAGCTACCGCCACGGCTGACAATTCCCATTTTGCGTTTAGCCACTAATGGCATAAACTCAAGCAAAAATCCAGCGTGGATAGTGAAGTAGCTAACGCCTTGTTTAGCCTGTTTTTCGATACAATCTAGCATAATTTGTGGTGTGAGATTATCTAAATCCTTGATATCGTGAATGATTTGGTATATAGGCACGGTGCCAATCGGGACGGTTGAATTGGCTATTATAGCCTTTCTAATAGCATCTAAATCCCCACCAGTGCTTAGATCCATCACGGTATCGGCTCCATATTTTAAGCATACATTTAGCTTTTCTACCTCTTCATTTATATTGCTGATTATCGCACTTGATCCGATATTTGCGTTGATTTTACAAGTTACGGCTCTGCCTATTGCCATCGGAATTAGATGATGGTGATTGATATTTGATGGGATTATGAGCTTTCCACTTGCGACTAGGTCTCGAATTTGGGTTGCTTGAAGCTTTTCTATCTTGGCTACATACTCCATCTCTTCAGTGATTATGCCCTTTTTGGCGTAATACATTTGAGTTGGGGTAGCGTCGTTTTGGCGTTTTTGACACCACTCTTTTCTCATTTTATTATCCTTTTTTAAGCGTTTAAAAGTGAATTCTACAATATTTAATTAAATACAAAACAACTCTTAAATAATTTGTTGATTTAAATTTGATTTATATAATTTTTCATTAAATTTAGACTATTTTGAGCTATTTGTGTTACAAATTTAGCTTTTATAATATTGTTGAGTAGAGATTACACATTAAAAAGCTTAAATTTAATATATCTTAAATATAGTTTTTAAGTGGCTTTTGTAAGTAAATTTGGTTTATATTTGATTAAAATATCTATAATTTGGTGATTAACTAGCCAAATTTGGATTAAAATTTATGTTAATTTCAGTCAAATGAAATTAAAAACTATGTATAATTTCGTAACATAATTTTAAATTTAGGATCTATTTTGATTGATATATCTTTAATAATGCTAGGTGCGGGAAGCTCTACAAGGTTTGGATTGCCTGTTAAAAAGCAGTGGCTACGCAGCGGTGATACCCCATTGTGGCTAAAAGCGACTAGAAACATAAGCTCAAATTATAATTTCAAAGAGATTATTGTAGTTAGTAATGAGTGCGAATATATGTCCAAATTCGCTACTAATATAAAATTCATTCAAGGTGGCGCCACTAGGCAAGAGAGCCTTAAAAACGCTCTTAATCACATAAATAGCGATTATGTTATGGTAAGTGATATAGCTAGAGTGGATATAAGTCAAGCTTTGATAAAGCGGTTGATAGATAATGCGAATTTGGCTGATTGTATCGTGCCAGTTCTAAAAGTCAGCGACACAGTTGCTTATGGTAGTGAGTATATAAATAGAGATGAATTAAAGCGAATCCAAACCCCGCAACTCTCCAAAACTGCGGTATTAAAAAAGGCTTTAAATAGCGATAAAATTTACACAGATGATAGCTCGGCTATCGCTGCTACCTGCGGCAAGGTATGGTATATTGCTGGTGATGAGAGAGCTAGGAAACTAACATATAAAGATGATTTGAAGCTTATAAATCTTGATCCGCCTTCATCTGATATATTTTGCGGTAATGGCTTTGATGTCCATGCCTTTTGCGATGGTGATCATCTGAATTTAGGCGGTGTGAATATAGAATTTGATAGGGCTTTTAAGGCTCATAGTGATGGTGATGTAGCTATACACGCACTTTGTGATGCGATCTTAGGGGCGGCTAGTGCGCCTGATATTGGGCAGTTATTTCCAGATAATGATATGAAATTCAAAGGCATTGACTCTAAAATTTTGCTTGAAAGGAGTGTGGATTTCATCCGTTCTATTGGATTTGAGATTGTAAATGTGGATTTGACTATCATTTGTGAAAAGCCTAAAATCTCTCCATATAAAGATGAGATGGCTCAAACCTTAGCAAGTGTGATGGGTATAAGCAGATTTAGAGTAAATATCAAAGCCACAACAAGCGAGAAATTAGGCTTTACAGGGCGTAGCGAAGGGGTAGCTGTGATAGCAAATGCGAATTTAAAATATTTTGATTGGACTAGGATATGAGGGTTTTAATAGTAGAAAATGAAATTTACCTAGCTCAAAGTATCGCTAGCAAGTTATCTGAATTTGGCTATAGCTGTGAAATTGCTACTCATATATTTGAGGCTTTAAGGGATGATAAATATGATGTAGTTTTGCTCTCTACTAGCTTTGGGGCTAATGAATTTTATAAGGTTATAGAAAATCACAAAAATTCAATTATAATTTTATTAATTAGCTACATTAGCTCTGATACCGTGCTAAATCCTATTAAAGCTGGGGTGAGTGATTATATCCAAAAGCCATTTATGATAGAAGAGCTTGTTAGAAAGATTAAATTTTTTGAGTCTTTTAAGCGATATGAGACTTTAAATGAAACTTACCGCATTATGCTAGAATCGGCTATGATAGTTAATAAACCAGCTAGCTTAGACCATAAAAAGATTAAGCTACCATTGATTATTAGCTCTAGTAAAATTCAAATTAGCGATGGTTTTGTTTTTAGTTATGCTAAAGAGAGTGGATTAAATTGTAAAATTGTAGATGCTAAGCTTGGCTTTGATATTAAGGCTTTATTGCCAAATAGCTTTATATATATTAGAAATATTGATGAGCTTAGCTTAGATGCAAGGGCTAATATGCTTGATTCTTTGCGAGGTACGCCAACTATCGTTCATAGCGCAAGTGATCATATAGGATTTAATTTTATGATGCTAGGTGAGCCGCGTGCTGCTATGATGAGTGATATATTATCAATTGATGAGTATGTTAAGCAGATGATTTTATTGTATCAAGATATCTTGCCAGATACTGAGATATCAAAAAAACTTGGAATATCACGCAAATCAATATGGGAAAGAAGAAAAAGGCATGATATCTACAGACAGAAGTAATATTATAAATATCAATCAAGATACATATGGCACCTTAGGTCTTATCAAAAATCAAATTTTAGGTAAATTTAAAAGGCTTATGGATGCTAATGAGGCAAAAAGCGTTTATCAAACTGGATATTTTAGAGGTGAGCCTATGCCATATGCTTATACCTTTGCTCCATTTGGTAGGAGAAATCAAGCTGTAATTAGAGCTATAAAGCAGGGTCAAAAACTTGAATTTGCACTAAATGGAAATATAGTTGGTCATATGGTTGTCTCATCTGTTTATAAGCTTGAAAATCCTTATAATAGTATTTTTGCTGCTAGAGAGATTGAACTTGATGAAGATAATAAAACAGGTAAATACGCAGTTAGCGGCGAATTTGAAATTTATGATAATAATTTAGCTAAGATTAAAGAAAATGTTCTAAATAGAATAAAGGAAAATAACTATCAAAAAGTAACCGCCCTAATGCTCACAGCTGATCCATTTCACAGACTTCATGAAAGGCTAGTGAGAATGACTATTGATAAGGCTGATATCACTATAATTTTCTTGATTTGTACCCTTGAAAATAGGCGGAATTTGGATTTTAAATTGAGATTAAAAACCTTAGAATATTTCGTAAGCAATTTCTTGCCTAATGAGCGTGTGGTTATAGTGCCTTTTGAAAATACCTATCTATTTAGCAATCATATAAATCCGGTTTTGGAGTGCTTAGCAGCTTATAACTTTGGTGCGACGAAGTTAGTAGTAGGGCAAAATCACGGCGGTATCGGAATGTTTTATGACCATAATCAACCAAATACAATCTTAGATAGCGTAACAAAAAATTTGGATATAGAGCTTATAGTTATGCCTGAATTGGTCTATTGTAATCAGTGTAGAACGATTGTGAGTATCAAGACTTGTCCGCATGGCCAACACCATCATATCAAGTATAAATCCGATACGCTAAAAGAGCTTTTATTTAGTGGGATTTTGCCGCCTGCGATTTTAATGCGAAAGGAGATTTCAGCTATGATATTAAGCACGCTATTTCCAAATAGATTTGAAAATTTCCAAAAAATTTGTAATGATCTATTCCCTAATGTTGGGTTATTAGAAGATCGCACTCAAAATGATTTTTATCTAGATTTGATGAGTTTATATCAGACTACTTCGCTTACATAAGGATGAAAATGCAAAAGTTATTTGTAACATTTTTTTACTCTGGATTACTAAGGCCAGCGCCTGGGACTTGGGGTAGCTTGGCTGGAAGTATAGCAGGCGTGGCGATATATTATTATATCGGGCTTGAGACGCTATTTATGGCTAGTATATTGCTATTTTTGGCTAGTATTAGCGTGATTGACTCTTATGAGGCTAAAAGTGGCACACACGATGATAGCTCTATAGTCATTGATGAGGTTGCTGGTGTGTGGGTGGCAATATCTATAGCTTTATCTAGTTGGGAGCAGTTTGGGGTGGATAAATTTGGCTGGATTAGTGTGATTTTGGCTTTTGTGTTTTTTCGAATTTTAGATATTACTAAGCCTAGTATTATTGGTAGGCTAGATCGCAATCTCAAAGGCGGCCTTGGTGTAATGAGCGATGATATGGTAGCTGGCGGATTTGCTGGGCTTATCACCGCTGCAGTTGTGGCTATTTTGGTTAAATTTGGCATCATACCAGTATGGTAGATTAAGCCACTGTGATAAGCAAAGCAATCTCAAAAGGCTGCTTTGCTATTAGTTTTTTAGAGATTTATAAAACTATAATAAACCAACCAAACACCTAACCACCCCAAAACCCACAAATTTAATTACACCCCCATAATATTTAATATTTCATCCAATCCAATCTAAATTCCACTCTAAAAATTATAAAATCACTTAGCCTAAATCTACAATATCTAATCTAAATTTTATAAATTTCTCAAATTTATTAAAAAATTTGCAATATTTTCTTCAAATTTATCAAAATCCCCCCCCCCATATATAAACTTTTTAATATTTGGTTCGATATAATAAAAACACACCCTAAATGGATTTAAGTTTTATAGGGAAATATTAACACAAAGGAAAAGTTATGAGCTTTAGAATAAATACTAACATCGCAGCGATGAATGCTCACGCAAACTCACAAATCACAGATAGAGAGCTTACTAGCTCACTTGGTCGCCTAAGCTCAGGTCTTAGAATTCAAACAGCAGCTGATGATGCATCAGGTCTTGTTATTGCTGATTCACTAAAAAGCCAAGCTAGCTCATTAGGTCAAGCTATATCTAATGGTAATGATGCAATTGGTATTGTTCAAACTGCAGATAAAGCTATGGATGAACAGATTAAAATACTTGATACTATTAAAACTAAAGCTATCCAAGCAGCACAAGATGGTCAAAATGCTGATTCTAGAAGAGCTCTTCAAAATGATATTAGCAGACTTCTTGAAGAACTAGATATGATAGCTACTACTACAAGCTTTAATGGCCAACAACTACTAAATGGAAATTTTTCAAACAAAAACTTCCAAATTGGTGCTTATAGCAATGAAACAGCTAAAGTAAGCATAGGTGCTACAAACTCAAATACAATTGGGCATACTAGGTTTGAGACTACAAATAATGCGATATTTTCAGTTATATCTGGAGCTTTTTCAGCAGGTTTAACTGTAAAACTTAGTGGTGTTGATGGATATCCTAGTGGTTATGTGTTCCAAAAAATAGAAGCTAGCGATCTATGGAAAGATGGTTACAAAGCCGTAGCTGATATGATGAATGGTGTATCAGATAAAACTGGTGTAAAAGTAAATGTAAATAATACTCAAATTTTTAGCGAAGCGGTAAAAGCTGGAAATGTTAAAGGCTTAGCAATTAACGGTGTAATGATAGGAAATATTAAAACCCAAGCAAACGATGCCGACAATGCTTTAACTGCAGCAATTAACGCTAAAAAAGATGAAACCGGAGTAGAAGCAAGTCTAGATAACGGTAGATTAGTTTTAGCTGCTAAAGATGGTAGAGCTATAAGAATTGGTACTTTTTCAAACAGCTATACAGCTTTAGGCGGTAGATTGTCAGGTGCTTCTGCAGGTGGTGGTAGTGCAAATGCTTCTCTTGGCACTGTGTTAATGGGTCAAATCACATTTGTTCGCCAAGATGCTAGAGATATTAAAGTGGGTTTAAATGGTATGTCAGCTATTAGTGGTATGACGGCTGCAGCTATTACCGAAGCTTCAATCGCATCGGCTACTTATAATCAAGCTTCAGTGAATTTAAAATATATGAACTCTGGTACAATTAGTGCTACAATTGCTAAAGCAATGGGATTTTTTAATGGCGGAGCCTCTAATGCAGGTCAAATGACAGACCAAGCCGGTGGCGTAAATACTTATGGTGGCGCTCAAGCTATGGTTGATGTAGCTGAAGCAGCTAGAAAAAGTCTAGACAAGCTAAGAGCTGACCTAGGTTCAGTACAAAATCAATTAGTAGCTACTATAAATAATATTACAGTTACTCAAGTAAATGTAAAATCAGCTGAATCTCAAATAAGAGATGTAGACTTTGCTAGTGAGAGTGCAAACTTCTCTAAATTTAACATACTAGCCCAAAGTGGAAGCTATGCTATGAGTCAGGCAAATGCTGTACAACAAAATATATTAAGACTACTACAGTAGCTTAAATTTAAATCTTTAATAGCTTAAATTTACTCGCAATGCTTAGTCATTGCGAGGGTTTATATACAATATATCAAGCTTTTTATATTATTAATTAAAATGGATGTATAAATTAGGGTAATTGATAAAAATTACTATGACAAATATTAAATCTAAATTATCAAAGCCTAAATCAAATTCCGCTTTGCTTAGCACAATCAATATAAATTCTATCTGTCACATATCTGACAAACTTAAACTTTATTTTAGCCTATAATTATACAATCACTTTTTAAAAGGATTTAGGATGAAAAAGTTAATATTGGCTAGCCTACTCGTATCTAGTACGCTTAGCGCTAGCATGCTATACCCTACAGATGTCAAGCCAGTATATCTAGCCCCAGACTCAAAAGATATCGCTGGTAAGCTTTTGCCAACAAATGGCATTGATGTAATCGAAGAATCAGGAGATAAGATCAAATTTAGCCTAAAGGGATTTGTAAATCCTGCTGCATCAAATGTTATATATTATAGTAATGGTGAGCGTATTATAGCATTATCATTTGCTAAAACTAAAACGCCAAAATATGAGATAATCAAAAAAGGCGAGACTGGTAAGTGGGACGAGGTTAAAGTAATAGCCTATACTACAAAAGATAACCTAGAAAAAGATCTAAAACCTATGCTAGATAGAGCTAAACAGACATATCAAGAGAGCTGTTCGATCTGTCATCATTTGCACAAAGAGAGTCAATATAACCCAAATCAATGGCCATCGCTATTTAAATCAATGCTATCACGCACGCCAATTGATAAAAAAGATGAATGGCTAATAATTCAATATCTACAAAAAGCTTCAAAAGGAGATGTAAAATGAAAACAAATAGAAGAGAATTTTTAAAATTAGGTGCTGCTTTAAGTCTTGCTCCAATGCTACCTAGCAATCTATTTGCTGGGCCAAATACACAAGTGGTTAAAAATGGTGAAATATTCACAGCAGCTCACTGGGGTATGCTAAAAGCTACAGTAAAAAATGGTAAAATTATAAGCTCTAAGCCATATCAAACTCTATCAAAAATCCCAAATCCGCTTCAAGATACAATGGCGGATTTGGTATATAAAACTAGAATAACAGCTCCAATGGTAAGAAAAAGCTACCTAGAAAACCCAGATAGTCCAAAACCAGAATTAAGAGGTATAGATGAGTGGGTAGAGGTAAAATACGAAGATGCTATTAAGCTAGTAGCAAGAGAGCTGAAAAAAACAAGAGAACAAAAAGGTATGCAAAGCATATTTGCAGGAAGTTATGGTTGGTATAGTAGTGGTAAATTACACAATCCTAGAATTTTGCTACATAGATTTATGAATTTAAGTGGCGGTTTTGTAGGAACCTTGGGTGATTATTCAACTGGAGCTAGTCAGGTTATTATGCCACATGTAGTTGGAAGTATTGAAGTTTATGAGCAACAAACTAGCTGGCCAGTAGTACTAGAACACTCAAAAGTTGTAGTTTTATGGGGTATGAATCCGATCTCAACGCTAAGAATTGCATGGAGCGCTACAGATGATCAAGGGTTTAAATATTTTGAGCAGTTAAGAGATAGCGGCAAAGAGATTATTATAATCGATCCATTATGGAGTGAAACTGGTAAATTCTTTGGCGATAAAGCCAAATGGATTGCACCAAGACCAAATACAGATACAGCTATGATGCTTGGTATGGCACATCACCTATATACTACAGGTAAATATGATAAAGAATTTATAGCTAACTATACAACTGGATTTGATAAATTCTTGCCATATCTACTAGGTAAAAGTGATAAAACTCCAAAATCAGCTAAATGGGCATCAAAAATTTGTGGCCTAAAAGAGAGTGTGATCAAAAATTTAGCTGAAACAATATATGCTAATCGTACAATGCTAATGAGTGGCTGGGCTATGCAAAGAGCTCATCACGGTGAACAACCTCACTGGATGCTCGTAACTTTAGCTTCTATGTTGGGTCAAATTGGCTTACCAGGCGGTGGGTTTGGTCTTAGCTATCATTACAGCAATGGCGGCGCTCCAACATGTGCTGGTGGTGTTTTAGGCGGTATAAATGCTGCAAGCGTAGGCATAGTAGAAAATGGAAAATATAAAGGTCTAGCTAGTCAAGCTAAAGGCGATGAATCAGCTCAAAGCTGGTTAAATGCTGGTACAGACTATGCATTTCCAGTAGCAAGAGTAGCTGAGGCTATTTTAAATCCAGGTAAAACTTTAGAGCATAATGGTACAAAAATAACATATCCAGATATTGATTTTATCTACTGGGCGGGTGGAAACCCTATAACTCAGCATCAAGATGTTAATACAAATATAAAAGCATGGCGTCGCCCAAGAACTGTTGTAGTAAATGAAATTTACTGGACTCCAACTGCCAAAATGGCTGATATCGTATTCCCAGTAACTACTCAATATGAAAGAAATGATTTGACAATGACTGGAGATTATTCAAATCAAAATATCGCTCCAATGAAGCAAGTAGTAGAAAAACAACATGGGGCAAAAGATGACTATCAAATCTTTAGCGATCTAGCTAAAGCCTATGCAGATGGCCTTGTAGAGGCATTTACAGAAGGTGGCAAAACTGAGATGGATTGGCTAGAAGAGTTTTATAATGTAGCTGCTAATGCAGTTAATGCCAATACAGCATTAGGTATTACTATGCCTAATTTTGATGAGTGGTGGAATAAAAATGAGCCAACTACATTTGCTCCAACTTTAGAGAGCGAAAGCTGGGTAAGGATGGCTGAATTTAGAGAAGATCCAATCTTAAATGCTTTAGGAACTCCATCTGGATTAATAGAAATTTATAGTGATACAATAGCGGCTATGAACTATGATGATTGTGCTGCACATCCAAAATGGTTTGAACCAGTTGAGTGGCTAGGAATGAAAAATAAACCGGCTAAATTCCATCTAATTACAGTTCATCCAACTGATAGATTGCATTCTCAGCAAAACAATACATCTTTAAGAGATAATTATGCTGTAGCAAATCGTGAACCGCTACTTATCAACACTAAAGATGCCGCTAAGCTAGGTATTAAAAATGGCGATCTAGTACGAGTATATAATGCTCGTGGTGAGGCATTAGTTGGTGCTGAGGTTAGTGATGATATTATCTCTGGTGTTGTAAGACTTAGAGAGGGTGCGTGGTATGATGGATTTGATGGTGGTCTATGTAAAAATGGATGCGCTAATACTCTAACGCTAGATATCCCAACTAGTAAATTAGCAAATGGTAATATTTCTCATACGGGTCTTGTAAATATAGAAAAATATAAAGGCACAGCCCCAGAACTCACAGCATTTAAAGCTCCAAAAGGTGCTAAAAATAGCTAATAATTTTAACCTCTTTCTTGCAAAGAGGTTAAAATTAAAATTTAATTAATCTAATAATATACTATATTTTGCAATTTTAGATTAATTAAATTTATGATAAATTTAAAAAATTTAAGTGAAAGTGTGCGATGAATATTAGCAGATTTGATCATGAGAATTATACGGATTTTGAGCTGCTTAGCAGCGAGGATTTAGCTCTATTTCGTCAGGCTAAATATTATACATCTGAGTTAATTTACGCACAAAATATTAAATTTATAATCCTAAAAAGTGGCCAAGCAAAGCTAAGCTATATAAATGGCGCAAATGAATTTATCATAAATTTTATCAATAAAGGTTCAATTGTCTTAATCGATAGCGATAGTGTTTTGGAGTTTTTAAGCGATTCTGAGGCAATGGAGTTAAATCTATGCGATGTAAAAGAGCTTTTTGAAAATGAGAAATTTAGTATGGCAATGGTAAATTCGCTAATTCGTACTACTATAATGACACGCCAGATTGTAGCTGATATAGTATTTGGTAGTTTAGAAAGCAGGATTGTAAGCTTTTTGCATAACTTAGCAGATGAACAGCATATGATGGTGCGGGATAAAAAGCTAGTTGAGATTCCATTTTCTATTGCTACGCTATCTAATCTTTTAGGAGCGCAACGCCAAAGTGTATCGACTATATTTAATAAACTTATCAAAACTGGAAAGCTTATTAAATATGGTAAAAGCAGCTATATAATAGCTTAAATTTAACTTTATCTTTAATATATTAATAATGCCAATATATTAACGTTATTAAATTTTAATATACTTAGTGACGCTAAAATAAATAAACTTTTATCTCTGGTAATGATAGCATTCTTTGTAAATTTATACTATCACGCCTTATATTTGCAAAACCCACAACGGAAAAAATTTTTAAATTTAGCTAAATCATAGAATTTAAAGCTACTCCACCAAACAAAGCCCGTGTGTAAAAGGTATATCGATATTTATTTTTCCGTTCATTAGGGATTTTATTAGCTCTGCATCGCTCTCTCTTTGTTCTAGCTGTTTTTGGCGTCTTTGCTCATCGATTTTAAGGATTATTACTACATCAGCAAAGTTTATTCTTACTGGATTTGCACAGATATAAAAAATTATTTTGACATATGGAGGTAGAAATTTTGTAAATGGTTTTAGATTATCTTTTAGATTTTGTTGGGGGGGGGTATTGCGAATTTTAGGGCGCGCAATAAATAGGTTTAAGCTCATCACATTATCATCTATGACGGCGATTTGGTACGGGGCAAAGTTACCAAAGCCTTTTTTACGAATTGTCTTGCCAAGTGTGCTTTTGCCACTACCACATAGCCCAGTTAGTGCTACTATTAGTCGTGGTTTTTCTTTTAATGTTTGAATACAAATTTGATTTAATTGCTCAAGTAGTTGCGAGCGATTTTGATATATTTTCATTAATTACCTTTTTAATTTATGTTAATTATATCTAAAATTTGATTGTAAATTAGATAAATTTAATGTTATATAGAAATTACTTAATTAACTTTACAATCTTTTAGTAATAATAACATAATGCTATAGATTATCTAAATTTAAATTTCATTCTAATATTTAAAATATTCCTTATAAAAAGGAAAAAAATAAAACAAAATTTGCAAAAATAGCGCTAAAATTTGATTTTAAAACTTATTTTGGGTATAATTCGCGTCTTTTGATGAGAAGCGTAAGCTTTGCTTGCATGCTTGAGAGATTAATAATAAGCCTCTGCAAGAGCATTATATCAAAAGGTCGCAAGTTAGCGATAAGTTATTTTTAAAGGAAAAAATATGGAAAGAATTAGGCTTAAGCTAAAAGCTTATGACCACAGAGTTCTAGACCGCACAGTTGCAGCCATTGTAGAAGCTGTCAAACGCACTGGTGCCGATGTTCGTGGGCCAGTACCTATGCCTACAAAGATTAAACGCTATACAGTGTTAAAATCTCCACATGTAAATAAAGATTCTCGTGAGCAATTTGAGATGAGAATTCACGCTCGTATGCTAGATATCGTAGCAGCTACGCCTGATACAGTTGATAGCCTAACCAAGCTTGACTTAGCTCCAGAAGTTAATGTCGAAGTTCGCGCTATGGGCAAGTAAGCATAAAAGGAAGAGATGATGGAATATATCGTAGAAAAAATAGGTATGAGCAGAACTATCTCAAACCCAAGCACTCCTGTTACATTGCTTAGACTTTTACCAGCTAAAGTATGCGAAGTAGGCGAAAATAGCAGAGCTATCGTAGCTTATGCACACACAAAAACAAATAACAAAGCCATAAAAGGTCAGCAAAAAAAATATGGTTTAAGTAGCGAATTTAACCAATTTGCGACTCTAAGCGTAGCAAATAGCGAAGCTGGGGATTTAGATACTACTCCACTAAATGAAGCAAAAGTTTTAAAAGTTAGCTTTAATACAAAAGGTAGAGGCTTCCAAGGTGTTATAAAAAGACATGGATTTTCAGGTGGTCCTGCAAGTCATGGTTCGAGATTTCACCGCAGACCAGGTTCTATAGGTAACTGCGAATGGCCAGGCCGTGTCCAACCAGGTAGAAAAATGGCCGGACACTATGGTAATGAAAAAACTACCGTTAAAAACGAAGTTGTAAGCTTTGATAGTGCTAATGGAATTTTAGTATTAAAAGGCTCAGTTCCAGGATTTAATGGTGCGATGGGTAGAGTAAGGATAGTTAAATGAGTAAAATAGCAGTTTTAAATGATAAATTTGAAAAAACAAGTGAATTAGAACTTCCAGCTAGTTACGCTGAAGTAAATTCGCACAATTTATATCTCTATGTCAAAAGCTACCTTGCTAGTATGAGAGCAAACTCAGCCCACACAAAAGGTCGCTCAGATGTAAGTGGTGGCGGTAAAAAACCTTGGCGTCAAAAAGGCCGTGGTGGTGCAAGAGCTGGTTCAACTAGAACAAATGTTTGGGTTGGCGGTGCTGTGGCATTTGGTCCTAAAAATAATAGAAATTATAATCAAAAAGTTAATAAAAAACAAAAAAGATTAGCGCTTGAATTTGCTCTAAACGAAAAAGTAGCAAATGGCAAATTTTACGCAGTAGATAGCATCGCTATCGAAAGTGGCAAAACAAAAGACGCAGCAGCTATCATCAAAAAACTAGGCGTTAGAGATGCGTTAATCATCAAAAATGAGCTTGATGCTAAGACTCTTTTGGCATTTAGAAACCTAGCAAATTGCTATGTAATTGATGCTAGTGAAGTAAATGCATATTTAGTCTCAGTCTATAGTGCGGTTATAGCAGAGAAATCAGCACTACAATCAATAGTAAAAGAGGGCTAAAAATGGCAGATATAACAGATATCAAAACTATAGTATATACAGAAAAAACTCTTGGCCTTCAAGAACAAGGTGTAGTAGTGATCCAAACTTCACCAAAAATGACTAAAAATGGCCTAAAAGAGGTATTAAGAGAGTATTTTGGTGTAACGCCACTTAGAGTAAATTCACTTAGAATAGACGGCAAAGTTAAGCGTTTTAGAGGTAGAGTTGGCGTAAGAAACGATTATAAAAAATTCTATGTCAAATTACCAGATGGCGTAAGCCTAGCAAGTCAGGAGGCATAAGATGGCAATAAGAAGTTTTAAACCTTATACCCCAAGTAGAAGATTTATGACAAGTCTTAGCAGTGAGGATATCACAGCTAAAGCTAGCGTAAGAAGCCTACTTGTTAAAATTCCTGCCGCAGCTGGTAGAAATAACAATGGTAGAATCACAAGTCGCCATAAAGAAGCAGGTGCTAAAAAATTATATCGTATAATTGACTTTAAGCGTCGTAAATTTGGAATTCCAGGCAAGGTTGAAGCTATTGAGTATGATCCAAATAGAAATTGCCGTATCGCTCTAATCTCATATGTAGATGGCGAAAAAAGATATATTATCCGCCCTAGTGGCTTAAATGTAGGCGATGTTATCAGTGCAGCCGAAGCCGGTCTTGATATAAAACCAGGTAACGCTATGAAGTTAAAAAGCATTCCAGTTGGTACAATCGTCCATAATATCGAGCTAAAACCGGGCAAAGGTGCCCAAATGGCAAGAAGTGCGGGTGGATATGCTCAACTTATGGGTAAAGAAGAAAAATATGTAATCCTAAGACTTCCAAGCGGTGAAATGAGACAAGTACTAGCTGAATGTATGGCTACAGTTGGCGTAGTTGGTAATGAAGATTGGGCAAATGTAACTATAGGTAAAGCAGGTCGCAATCGCTATAGAGGTATCCGCCCACAAACTAGAGGTAGTGCGATGAACCCAGTAGATCACCCACACGGCGGTGGTGAAGGTAAGAAAAATTCGGGTCGCCACCCAGTTACTCCATGGGGCAAACCAACTAAAGGTGCTAAAACTCGCCGTAAAAAAGCTAGTGATAGACTTATAATTTCTAGAAGAAAGGGTAAATAACGATGGCTAGATCGCTAAAAAAAGGTCCTTTTGTAGATGACCATGTAATGAAAAAAGTCATCGCTGCAAAAGCTGCTAATGATAATAAACCAATCAAAACTTGGTCAAGAAGAAGTACAATTACACCTGAAATGATAGGTTTGACATTTAATGTGCATAATGGCAAAAGCTTTATCCCTGTATATATAACAGAAAATCATATAGGTTACAAGCTAGGCGAATTCGCTCCAACAAGAACATTTAAGGGTCACAAAGGCTCTGTTCAGAAAAAAATAGGTAAATAAGGGGAAGTTATGAGTAGAGCGATTATTAAATTCATCAGACTATCTCCAACAAAAGCTAGATTAATAGCTGATGAAGTTCAAGGCATGAATGCTGAATTAGCATTAGCTAGCCTTAGCTTTATGCCAAATCGTGGCGCAAAATATATCGCAAATGCTATCAGCTCGGCTGTAGCTAATGGCGGATTTGAGCCTGAAGAGGTAGTTGTGAAAAGTTGTAGAGTAGATGCAGGTCCTGTCTTAAAAAGATTCCGCCCAAGAGCAAGAGGAAGCGCAAGTAGAATTCGCAAACCTACTAGCCATATCTTAGTAGAAGTAGCTAGACCAGCAAAAACAGAGAAGGAAGCATAAAATGGGACAAAAAGTTAATCCAATAGGTCTTAGACTAGGTATAAACAGAAACTGGGAGTCTAGATGGTTTCCATCAAAAGCAACTCTTCCAGAAAACATAGGCGAAGACTATAAAATAAGAAAATTCCTAAAAGCTAAGCTATATTACGCTGGTGTTAGCCAAATTTTAGTTGAAAGAACAGCTAAAAAACTAAGAGTTACAGTAGTTGCGGCTCGTCCTGGTATCATCATCGGCAAAAAAGGTGGCGAAGTAGAAAATTTAAGACTAGAAGTTGCTAAATTAGTCAATAAAGATGTAGCTATCAATATCAAAGAAGAGCGTAAAGCAGGAAGCTCAGCTCAATTAGCAGCTGAAAATGTAGCGATGCAACTTGAGCGTCGTGTGGCATTCCGCCGTGCTATGAAAAAAGTAATCCAAGGTGCTCAAAAAGCTGGTGCCAAAGGTATTAAAGTAAGCGTAGCAGGTCGCTTAGGCGGTGCTGAAATGGCTAGAACAGAGTGGTATCTTGAAGGTCGTGTGCCTTTGCATACTTTAAGAGCTAGAATAGACTATGGTTTTGCTGAAGCTCACACAACTTATGGCAATATAGGTGTCAAAGTATGGATATTTAAAGGTGAAGTACTTCAAAAAGGTATCCAAGAGCAAAAGAGCGAAGAGACAGCTCCTAAAAAAGCAAAACGCGCTAGAAGGGGTAAATAATGTTATTACCAAAAAGAACGAAATATCGTAAAATGATGAAAGGCCGCAATCGTGGCTACGCAACTCGTGGTACAGCTCTAGCACTTGGCGAATTTGGATTAAAGGCTGTAGAAGCTGGTAGAATCAACTCTCGTCAAATAGAATCTGCTCGTCAAGCATATACTCGTCATGTTAAAAGACAGGCTAAAACTTGGATTAGAGTATTTCCAGATAAACCAATAACCAAAAAACCATTAGAAACTCGTATGGGTAAAGGTAAAGGTGGTGTTGAAGAGTGGGTTATGAATATTAAACCAGGTAGAATAATATTTGAAATGGCTGGAGTATCTGAAGAGCTTGCTAGAGAGGCTCTGACATTAGCTATGCACAAACTACCATTTAAAACTAAGTTTGTAACAAGAGAGAGCGAAAATGAAATATACTGATATAAGTGGAAAAAATTTAAGCGAACTTAACGCTTTGTTAAAAGAGAAAAAGGTGCTTTTATTTACACTTAGACAAAAGCTAAAAACTATGCAGCTAACTAACCCAAATGAGATCCGTGAAGCTAAAAAAGATATCGCTAGGATCAATACTGCAATTAGTGCTGCGAAGTAAGGGGTAAATGATGGCAGTAGAAATGAAAAGAGAAATTCAAGGTGTCGTAGTAGCGATAGCTGGGAATAAAACTGCAACTATATTAGTTGAAAGAAGAGTTATGCACCCAAGATATCATAAATTCGTAAAACGCTTTAAAAAGTATCTAGTTCATGATGAGAAAAATGAGCTAAAAGTGGGAGATACTATATCAGCTGTTGAGTGCAGACCGCTAAGCGCTAGAAAAAAATTCCGCTTACAATCAGTTTTGAAAACAGGAGTTGAATAATGATACAAAGTTTTACAAGACTAGCAGTAGCAGATAATAGTGGCGCAAAAGAGTTAATGTGTATAAAAGTTTTAGGTGGTAGCAAAAGACGATATGCAAGCCTAGGTGATGTTATCGTTTGCTCAGTTAAGAAAGCTCTACCAAATGGCAAAATTAAAAAAGGTCAAGTGGTAAAAGCAGTAGTAGTAAGGACTAAAAAAGAGGTTCAAAGAGATAATGGATCTTTAATTAGATTTGATGAAAATGCTGCTGTTATACTTGATAACAAAAGAGAGCCAGTAGGTACTCGTATATTTGGCCCAGTGGGTAGAGAAGTAAGATATGCGAATTTTATGAAAATCGTATCTCTTGCACCGGAGGTTCTATAATGGCAGTAAAATATAAAATCAAAAAAGGCGATGAAGTAAAAGTAATCGCAGGTGATGATAAAGGCAAAGTTGCTAAAGTTTTAGCAGTGCTTCCTAAAAAAGGTCAAGTGATAGTAGAGGGTGTAAAAGTTGCTAAAAAAGCTGTAAAACCAAGCGAGAAAAATCCAAATGGTGGCTTTATAAGCAAAGAGATGCCTATTGATATTTCAAATGTAAGCAAAGTTGAGGGCTAAGTATGAGATTAAAAACTAAATACGCAGAGAGTATTAAACCGGCTTTGGTTAAAGAATTTGATATCAAAAATCCTATGCTTATTCCAGCGATTGAAAAAATTGTGATTAGCGTCGGAGCTGGCGAGGGTGCTAAGGATCAAAAATTGCTTCAAAATATGGCTGATACAATATCTTTAATAGCCGGTCAAAAAGCAGTTGTTACAAATGCTAAAAAATCAGTTGCTGGCTTTAAAGTAAGAGAAGGCTTCCCAGTGGGTATAAAAGTAACTCTAAGAAAAGAGCAAATGTATGCATTCTTAGATAAACTAATTAGCATCGCACTTCCTAGGGTAAAAGACTTCCGTGGTTTGCCTAGAGATGGATTTGATGGTCGTGGTAATTATAACTTTGGTTTAAATGAACAACTAATGTTTCCAGAAGTTGTATTTGATCAAATTCTAAGAACACATGGTATGAATATAACTATAGTTACAACAACTAACGATGACAAACAAGCGTTCAAGCTACTTGAACTCTTTGGCATTCCATTTGCAAAAGGAAAGTAATATGGCAAAAAAATCAATGATAGCAAAAGCAGCACGCAAACCTAAATTTAGCGTGCGTGGATACACTAGATGTCAAATTTGTGGTCGCCCACACTCTGTTTATAAAGATTTTGGAATTTGCCGTGTGTGCCTAAGAAAAATGGCTAACGAAGGACTAATACCAGGTCTTAAAAAAGCAAGTTGGTAAGGGAAGCAAGATGATAAATGATTTAATTTCAGATGGATTAACACGCATTAGAAATGCGGCTATGAGAAGATTAGAGACTACTCAACTTCTACACTCAAATGTTGTTGAGGCGACTTTAAAAATTCTAGCACAAAAAGGTTATATTGAAAGCTACAATGTTATTGAAGAGAATAATAAAAAATTCATTAATGTAGTTTTAAAATATGACGAGCGTGGTAGAAGTGTTATCAATGAGCTAAAAAGAGTTTCAAAACCAGGCCGTAGAGTTTATCAAGGCAAAGACGAGATTAAAAGATTTAAAAATGGTTATGGGACAATTATCGTTAGCACAAGCAAAGGTGTTTTAAGCAATGATGAAGCACATAAAGCTGGTGTTGGCGGTGAGGTGCTTTGTACAGTTTGGTAAGAGTGGAATTAGCCTTTTTAAATTTGAAAGGCTAATCTTTTTATGGTATTGGGTATCCATTCGCATAGCGTAGAAATACCCTAGACAAGTAAAAAGGAAAAATATGTCAAGAATTGGAAAACAGCCAATATCTATCCCAAGCGGTTTAGATGTTAGTTTAAATGGTGCAGTTTTAGTGTTTAAAAAGGGCAACGCTACTAAAGAACTAGACACTAAAGGTAATGTCAATGTAGAAGTTAAAGATGGTCTTATCACTTTTGCTAGCAAGGGCGATGATAGACAAAGCAGAGCCTACTGGGGTACATATCGTGCTTTGGCTAATAATATAGTAATTGGCTTAACTGCTGGATTTACTAGACAGTTAGAGATCAATGGTGTTGGTTATAAAGCTGCGGCAAAAGGTAAAGTATTAGAGTTAGCATTAGGCTTTTCTCACCCTATTAATTATGAGCTTCCTGAAGGTGTAGAAGTAAGTGTTGAGAAAAACATTATTACAATTAAAGGTAGCGATAAACAAGTAGTAGGCCAAGTAGCAGCTGAAGTAAGAGGCTTTAGACCACCAGAACCTTACAAAGGCAAAGGTGTCAAATATGTTGAAGAGCGCATAATCCGCAAAGCCGGTAAAACATCTAAGAAATAAGGGTAAGCAATGGTAGCAAATGTATTAAAAAGAAAATTATCTCTAAGAATTAAGAGAAAAAGAAGAATAAGAGCTAAAATTAGCGGTACTGCGTCTTGCCCTAGAATTTCTATATTCAAATCTAATAGAACTCTATATGTCCAAGCGATAGAAGATATCAATGCTACTACGCTTTGTGCTAGTGATGGTAGAAAACTAGGCATAAAAGCAAATAAAGCCGGTGCAGCAGTGCTAGCTAAAGATATTGCTGCAAAACTAGAAAAAGCTGGAATTAAAGAAGCGGTATTTGATAGAAATGGCTATCTTTATCATGGTGTAGTTGCAGCATTTGCTGAAGCTCTAAGAGAAAATGGCATTAAGCTATAACGCAAGGATTGTTGATGGAAAAGTATAATAGAGAAGAATTTGAAGAAGTAATCGTCGATATCGGTCGTGTTACTAAGGTTGTAAAAGGCGGTAGAAGATTTAGATTTACAGCTCTTGTTGTTGTAGGTGATAAAAAAGGTCGTGTTGGATTTGGATTTGGTAAAGCCAAAGAGGTGCCAGATGCGATGAGAAAAGCTACTGATGATGCGTTTAAAAACATTGTAGAAGTCAAATTAAAAGGCAATACAATTCCTCACGATATCGAAGTTAAATACAACGCAAGTAGAATTCTACTAAAACCAGCTAGCGAAGGTACCGGAGTTATCGCTGGTGGTGGTGCTCGTCCAGTTGTAGAGTTGGCAGGTATCAAAAATATACTTACTAAATCTCTTGGTTCAAACAACTCTGCAAATGTCGTTCGTGCTACAATTAAAGCATTAAGCATGCTAAAAGGTTAAGGAGAGAGCATGGGACTAGAAAATTTACAAAAAGCTGCTGGCTCAACTCACAACACTAAAAGAATCGGTCGTGGTCAAGGTAGTGGCTGGGGTAAAACGGCTACAAAAGGTGGCAAAGGTCAAACAGCTAGAAAAGGTTATAACGAAAAAAGAGGCTTTGAAGGTGGCCAACAACCACTTCAAAGAAGACTACCAAAAGTAGGCTTTACTTCTAAATTTGAAAAACCATATGCGATTAGCGTTGATAGAAATCCTGCTATTAAAGAGTTAAGCGAAATTACGCTAGATACTCTTAAAACAGTACATAAATTCTCAAACAGCATTAAAAAAGTTAAGCTCATTGGTGCTGGTGCTAAAGATTTAGCAAGTAAAATAAAAGATGAGAATATAAAGGCAACTGGAAATAGCTAATGAACAGAGCATTAATCAACAAGATATTAATTACGCTTGGATTTTTGTTTGCTTATAGGGTGCTGGCTTATGTGCCAGTACCTGGTGTAAATATTGATGTTATTAGGGAATTTTTTACTTCAAATAGCTCAAATGCGCTTGGTATGTTTAATATGTTTAGCGGCGGTGCTGCTGAGCGTCTAAGCATTATTTCGCTAGGCATTATGCCTTATATTACAGCTTCAATTATTATGGAGCTTTTAGCTGCTACATTTCCAAATTTAGGCAAGATGAAAAAAGAGCGTGATGGTATGCAAAAATATATGCAAATTATCCGCTATGCTACTATAGTAATTACCGTGATACAAGCTATAGGCGTAAGTATTGGATTACAAAGTCTAACTGGCAAAGATGGATCTAGTGCGATAATGATAGATACGAATTTATTTATCGGAATTAGCTGTGTATCTATGCTAACTGGCACGATGCTGCTTATGTGGATAGGTGAGCAGATTACTCAAAGAGGTATTGGTAATGGTATCAGTCTTATAATCTTTGCTGGTATCGTAAGCGGTATTCCAAGTGCTATTGGCGGAACAATTGATCTAGTCAATACCGGCGAGTTAAATTTCTTAGTAGTTATAGCAATTGCTTTGATTATCCTAGCTACTGTTGGTGTGGTAATATATGTAGAGATGGGCGAAAGAAGGGTGCCGATTTCATATTCTCGTAAAACTGTTATGCAAAATCAAAATAAGAGAATAATGAATTACATCCCTATTAAAGTAAATTTAAGTGGTGTTATTCCACCGATTTTTGCTAGTGCTATTTTGATGTTCCCAGGGACAATTTTACAAGCAAGTACAAATGAGTTTATATTAGCTATCAATGATTTTTTAAATCCAAATAGCTATTTTTTCAATATTTTAACATTTTTGTTTATTCTATTTTTTGCATATTTTTATGCTTCAATCACATTTAACGCAAAAGACATAAGCGAAAATTTAAAAAGACAAGGTGGATTTATTCCTGGTGTTAGACCTGGCGAAAGCACCGCTAACTTCTTAAATGAAGTAGCTAGCAGACTTACCTTAACTGGTTCTATATATCTTGGTCTTATCTCTACTTTGCCTTGGGTTTTGGTTAAATTTATGGGAGTTCCTTTCTATTTTGGTGGTACATCTGTATTGATTGTAGTTCAAGTAGCGCTTGATACTATGAGAAAGATAGAAGCTCAAGTCTATATGAGTAAATATCAAACTCTAAGTGCGGTTGGGTTATAAAATGGCTATAGGTATAAAAACTCCAAAAGAGATAGAGAGTATGCGTGCGGCTAATAAGATAGTCGCAGCTACTCTAGATCATCTCCATACTATTATTAAGCCTGGAATTTCGCTACTTGAAATTGACAAAATTTGCGAAGATATGATAGTTTCTGCTGGGGCTAAACCCGCTTTTAAAGGACTTTACGGCTTTCCAAATACAGCTTGTATCAGCGTAAATGAGGTTGTAATTCATGGAATTCCAAATGGCTATATTTTACAAGATGGCGATATAGTTTCAGTTGATATTGGTTCAAATTTAAATGGATTTTTTGGTGATAGTGCTAGGACATATCCAGTAGGCAATATCTCAAAAAGTGATGAAGATTTGATAGCTTGTAGCAAAGATGCTTTGTATTATGCTATTGATGAGATTAGGGTCGGTATGCATTTTAAAGAGTTATGCTATAAGTTGGAGCAATTTATACTATCTCGTGGGTATGTGCCTTTGAAGGGATTTTGCGGTCATGGTATAGGTCGCAAACCACATGAAGAGCCTGAAATTCCAAATTATTTAGAAGGGACAACCCCAAAAGCTGGGCCAAAGATTAGAAATGGTATGGTCTTTTGTATCGAGCCGATGATTTGTCAAAAAGATGGCACCCCAAAAATTGCCGCAGACAAATGGACTGTTACTAGCGTAGATGGTATGCGAACTAGCCATTATGAGCACTGCGTGGCTGTGATAAATGGCAAGGCTGAAATTTTAAGTAGCGTTAGCTAAAGGTTGCTTTGAGTTTAAAGAAATTTAAATTCAATTTAATTTTCTTTAAATTTGTAATAGCTGATAATAACGAAAGGAATAAATTTGGCAAAAGATGATGTTATAGAGATTGATGGTAATGTGGTTGAAGCCCTACCAAATGCCACTTTCAAAGTAGAATTAGATAATAAGCATGTGATTTTATGCCACATTGCAGGCAAGATGAGAATGCACTATATCAAAATAATGCCAGGTGATAGGGTTAAAGTGGAGCTTACGCCATATAGTCTAGATAAAGGCAGAATCACATATCGTTATAAATAATCTATGATAGAGATTTTAAAAGATAAGCTTAAAAGATTTGGTGTATCTTCGCAAGATTTAGATGAGATAGAAGAATCTTTACAAATTAAAAAATTTAGCGATGGTAGCCCCCTTACAAAGAGCCATTATGGACTACTGATGATAGGCTCTGGGTCTCTTAGAGTTTATACTATTTTTGGCTCTCAAGAACAGACAATTCTCACCCTTGAAAAGGGTGATGAATGGGTAATATGTCAAATTTGTACTCAAAAATCACTTCAATTAGAATTAAATCTTCAAGCTCTTGGCGATTTAGAAATTATCGCAATCCCAGATAATATTTTTAGAAATTTAAGGGAGAAATATCCCAAGCTTAGTGAGTATATTTTGACTATTTTTGCCAAGCAATTTGCTAAGAGTATAGAGGTAGCTTCAAAAAGCAAAACTATACCATTTCGTGATAGGTTGATTGAATTTGTCAATAAAAATGCTATAAATAACAGCATAAAAATCACTCATCAGCAAATAGCAAATCATCTAGGCGTAACAAGAGAGAGCGTATCTAAAAATCTCAAACAGCTAGAAAAAAATGGATTTTTAACCCTATCAAGAGGTGAAATTTGTTTAGTTGTGTGAAGCGATTACATACAAAAATATAAAAATTCTATAAAATCCAAATTTAATTTATTTTAAAGGATTTTTATGGATTTAGAGATGTTTTGTCATCAATGTGAAATGAGTGCTAATGATGGATGTGGCTCTAAAGGACAAAGTATCGGAACTTGTGGTAAAGACGCTACACTAGCAAGACTACAAGATATGATGATATTTGCCCTAAAGGGTCTAAGCGCATATCGCCACCACGCAAATGAATTAGGGGCTAATACAAAAAATGTAGATGATGTAATGGCTCAAACCCTGTATTTTACACTTACAAATATGAATTTTAACTTTGATCAGCATATTGAACAATTGCTAAAAGTAGGCAAAGCCGGAGTAGAAGTTATGGATATTCTAAGCAATGCTCATACAAGCAAATTTGGTATCCCGACCCCTGTAAAAATCACTCAAAACAGAGCAGAAGGCAAAGCTATTTTAGTAAGCGGGCATAATCTTCATGCGCTAAAAGAGCTATTAGAACAGACCAAAGACAAAGGGATCAATATCTATACTCACTCTGAAATGCTTCCAGCTCATGGCTATCCAGAGCTTAAAAAGTATCCTCATTTAAAAGGGAATTTAGGCAAAGCTTGGTTTGATCAAACTGATCTTTTTAATAAATTTAACGGGGCTATTTTGATGACTACAAATTGTATTGTCCCACTTCGTAAAAGTGCCAAGTATAGTGATAGATTGTTTGGATATGATATTGCTAGCACTAAAGGCATAGCTCATATTATTGGCGACGACTTTACTCCATTAATTAATAAGGCTTTAGAGCTTGATGATGTAAGCGGCTTTGATAGCGATGAAGTAATCAGCACAGGTCATCACTATAAGGCTGTTTTGCCTATGGCTGGTGAGATTTTAGAGGCAATTAAAAGTGGTAAAATTCGTAGATTTTTTGTTATAGCAGGATGTGATGCGCCGGGCAAGGGTAGAGAGTATTATAGAGAGCTAGCTCTTAGTGTGCCAAAGGATTGTGTGATTTTGACTTCAAGTTGTGGTAAATTTAGATTTAATGATATAGATTTTGGCTTAATTGAAGGGACAAATATCCCAAGATATTTAGATTTGGGTCAGTGTAATGATAGCAATGGCGGAGTAAAAATAGCTATGGCTTTAAGCGAAGCTACAGGGATAGCTATCAATGACTTGCCGCTTTCAATAGTGTTAATGTGGATGGAACAAAAAGCTATAATAATATTAGTAGCACTCTTATATTTAGGTGTAAAAAATATCCATATAGGGCCTAGCTTGCCAAAATTTTTAAATAGTGAGATATTAAATTTCTTAGTAGAAAAATATAATCTATCACTAATCAGCGAAGATCCAAAAGCGGATTTAGAGAAATTTTTAAACTCTTAAGTTTTTTAACAGAGCTACGGCTCTGTTAAGCGTAATCCCATTTTGATTTAAATTCAAATTTATAAATTTTAAAGCCAATTTTAGATACAATTTTGCGCTTTGCATCCAAACTGGATAAAGAAGTGTTTTCAAAGCGTGCCACTTGTTTTGAAAATAGTTGGTTTAGGCGTGTTCTTAGACCTAAGTGCAGTCTAGTAAAAGTGGTAAATAATTTTTAGGAGACTCAGATGAAAGTTCGTCCTTCTGTAAAGAAGATGTGTGACAAATGTAAAATTGTCAAACGCAAAGGCATAGTTCATGTAATTTGCGAAAATCCAAAACATAAACAAAGACAAGGATAAGGTATGGCTCGTATTGCAGGTGTTGATTTACCAAAGAAAAAAAGAGTTGAGTATGGCCTTACATATATCTATGGTATAGGGCTATATACTTCAAGAAAAATTCTTGATGCTGTAGGTATCTCTTATGACAAGAGAGTTTATGAGCTAAGTGAAGATGAAGCCGCTGCGATCAGAAAAGAGATCCAAGAGCACTATATGGTTGAAGGTGACCTAAGAAAAAGTGTAGCTATGGATATTAAGGCTTTAATGGATTTAGGTAGCTTTAGAGGCTTAAGACACAGAAAAGGTCTGCCAGTGCGTGGTCAAAAAACAAAAACAAACGCAAGAACTAGAAAAGGCAGAAGAAAAACTGTTGGCGCTGCTACTAAATAAGGATAAAATATGGCAAAGAGAAAAGTAATTAAGAAAAAAGTAGTTAAAAAAAATATAGCTAGAGGCATTGTATATGTTTCTGCTACATTTAATAATACAATGGTTACGGTTACTGATGAGATGGGTAATGCTATTGCTTGGAGTAGTGCTGGTGGCTTAGGCTTTAAAGGTAGCAAAAAATCAACCCCATACGCAGCTCAACAAGCTGTAGAAGATGCATTAAATAAAGCTAAAGAGCATGGCATTAAAGAAGTAGGCATCAAAGTTCAAGGCCCAGGTAGTGGTAGAGAAACAGCAGTTAAAAGTATCGGCGCAGTAGAAGGAATTAAGGTGCTATATCTAAAAGATATAACTCCTCTAGCTCACAATGGCTGCAGACCACCAAAACGCCGCCGCGTGTAATTGTAGATAGAATTTAGGAGAATTATAATGGCAAGATATAGAGGACCAGTTGAAAAATTAGAAAGACGCCTAGGTGTATCTCTTGCACTTAAAGGCGAAAGAAGACTAGCTGGCAAGAGCGCATTAGAAAAAAGACCATACGCTCCAGGCCAACACGGACAAAGAAAAGCTAAAGTAAGCGAATATGGCTTACAATTAAGAGAGAAACAAAAAGCTAAATTTATGTATGGCGTAAGTGAAAAACAATTTAGAAGATTATTTGCCGAAGCCGCAAGAAGAGAGGGAAATACCGGTGCACTTCTTATCTCTTTATTAGAGCAAAGACTTGATAATGTAGTTTATAGAATGGGCTTTGCATCTACTAGAAGATTCGCAAGACAGCTAGTAACTCACGGCCATATCTTAGTAAATGGCAAAAGAGTTGATATCCCTTCATACAGAGTAAGAGCCGGTGAAAAGATAGAAATTGTCGAGAAAAGCAAAGAAAACCCACAAATCGTTCGTGCTATAGAGCTTACTAATCAAACAGGCATGGTGGCTTGGGTTGATGTAGAAAAAGATAAAAAATATGGAATTTTCACTAGAATTCCAGAACGAGAAGAGGTTATCATTCCAGTTGAGGAAAGATATATAGTCGAGCTTTACTCTAAATAATAAGGAGAGTATGATGAGAAAGATAACAACATCAGCTTACATGCCTACTGATATAGAGGTTATCCCAGTAAGTGAAAATGTAGCTAAAATAGTAGCATATCCATTTGAAACTGGTTATGCAGTTACTCTAGCTCATCCGCTTCGCAGACTACTTTATACAAGTACAGTTGGATTTGCTCCAACTGCTGTTAAAATCGAGGGCGTATCGCACGAATTCGATAGTATGCGTGGTATGCTAGAAGATGTAACACTATTTATCATAAATCTCAAAAATTTACGATTTAAGCTAAAAAATGACTCAGAACATGAAGTTATCGAGTATAGCTTCAAAGGGCCAAAAGAGATAACTGGTGCTGATTTATGTAACGATATCGTTAGTATAGTAAATCCTGAAGCATATCTAGCAACAATAAATGAAGATGCTGAGCTTAAATTTACACTGGTAATAGAAAAAGGTATCGGTTATGTTCCTAGTGAAGAGATTAGAGAGAGTGTAGAGAGTGGCTATATCGCTCTTGATGCGTTTTTTACACCAGTTAAACATGCAGTTTATGAGATTGAAAATGTCCTAGTTGAGGATAATCCAGACTATGAAAAAATAGTTTTAACTATAACTACTGATGGTCAGGTGTCACCTTTAGAGGCGTTTAAAAACTCAATTGAGGCTATGTACAAGCAAATGGCAATATTTAATAATATTTTAAGTATAGACGTAAATATGGCCATGACATCATCTCAAGGTTCTAGTGAGCATTCAAAATTACTAGAGAGCATCGAAAATTTAAATCTATCAGCTAGAAGTTTTAACTGCTTAGATAAGGCTGAGATTAAATTTATCGGTGAGCTTGCTTTGATGGAAGAGAGCGAGTTAAAAGAGCTTAAAAATTTAGGTAAAAAATCTCTTGATGAGATTAAGGCTGTAATGGCTGAAATTGGCTATCCATTTAGCGAGAATAAGCTAGGCGATAGCAAAGAATCACTCAGAAAAAAGATAGCTGAGTTAAAATCATAAAAGCGAAGGAAAGATAATGAGACACAATCACGGATATAGAAAACTAGGCCGCACTAGCTCTCACCGTGCTGCTTTGCTTAAAAACCTTACGATCGCAATCGTTAAGGCTGGTAGAATTGAAACTACACTGCCAAAAGCAAAAGAGCTAAGAAGCTACGTAGAAAAATTAATTACAAGAGCTAGAAAAGGCGATTTTAACGCTCATAAATTTGTATTTGCATCTTTACAAGATAAAGAAGCTACTAACAAATTAGTTACTCAAATCGCACCAAAATATGCAAATAGAAATGGTGGCTACACTAGAATTATCAAAACACGCACCAGAAAAGGTGACGCAGCTGAAATGGCTTATATCGAGCTAGTATCTGAATAAAATTATTTGCTAGGAGAGATCCTAGCAAGTTGCTTAATTAAGTATTCTAAATTTACAAACCATACATTTTAAAAATCAAATGGGGTTATATTTATAATATCTGCTCTACAAACCAAGTCAAGTTCATCTCTAGGCTCTGAATTGATATTTAAAAATGAGATAAGTAGTGCTAAAAAATATATAAAAATTCTAAAAGATACTTACCAAATTTCAAACTCCATTATATGTTAATCAAACCGCTATAGTTTCAGCAAATGAATGGGGTAAATATGTAGGCAAAATAATAAAAGATAAAAAACTAGTTGATATACAATGGAAAGATACAGCCATTACAGAGCAAGAGTTTGTTGCCGATCCTAAATTTCTAAAATTTTAAAGCCATATATAAAATAGGCAAACCAAAGCTTAAACGAAGTTATCGGCGTCTCTAGTGATAAATTTGAGTTTAAAAACAATATAACCCGCTACCAAGAGAGTGCCATAGGCAATCTTGTCTGTGATAGTGTAGTTGGATATCTAAAAGATCGTAATATTAGTGTAGATTTTGCTATGATGAATGGTGGAGGTATACGCTTTGGACTACCAAAAGGAGAGATAAAAAGAGCATATCCTTACAGCATTGCCATATAAAAATAATATATATGTGGTAAAAATCGATGGTAAAACTCTTTTAGAGCTTTTTGATGCAGTTGCTAAAGTGTCACAAGGAAGCGGATCATTTATGCAAGTATCTTCGGCTGTTTCTCATACTATTTTGTATGAAAAAGATGAAAAAAAATAGCAAACTTTTAAATCTTAAATTAAATTAAGCTCCCATAGATATAAATCGCACCTACTACTTAGCGACTAATGATTATGTGATTTATAGCGATCCGCGCTATAAAGATATATTTAGCAATTTAGAAATATTTGATAATTCAGTGCTACTTAGTCAAGCGGTAATAGACTACATCAAAAGCCAAAAAACCAAAATAACCCCAATAATAGATGGTAGAATTACAATAATTAAGCAATAATTCTAATTTTGCATAAATCCCTAGCCTATTCATTAGCATTGTAGTATTAAGGCCGGGTTAATATATTTTCTTTAGCTATAAAGCTAGTGAATTTATGATATAATTTAATCTTTATTTTAAAATTAAGGAGTGCAATTTGGCAAAGATTAAGTTATCCGCACTTGCGTGTGCGATTCTTGTTGGGGGGGGGTGCAACAGTTAGTTGCTGGAGATTTAAATAACATACCAATAATAGAACTGGGAGATTATTGGGATAATATTGGTTACTTTCAGTCTGTTGACATTAACAAAGAAACAAAAATTATAACAGGTACTACCACAAATGCAAGTATTAATGTAGATAACAATGGAAAGCTAATATCTAGGGTTCCATCCTTTTTTCAAGCTGGTATAAGCATTAAAAATAATTCAAATGCAATTTTTGAAAATGAAGTGTTTATAGAACATCCATATCTTCATATTATTAATAATTCGACTGTAGTTTTCAATGAAAAACTAGACATAATGGATGGCGATCTTTCATGGCCTGTAATTGAACAAGATAATGATTTTAGCGGAGGAAGTCTATTACTTGATAATAGTACTTTAGATATCAAGGGAGAAGCGACATTTTACGATACAGATGCTTTAATAAATCATGGCTCTACTGCTAAAATTGATAATCTTGTAGATTATGGAAGTAAAATATATGTTGTTAATGATAGTAAACTAGAGATTGATAAAAATGCAATATTTGAAGGAACGCATCTTATTGTTAAAGATAACTCAAATACTGCAATTAAAGGTGCGCTAACCGTAAAAAATTCTGGTACTATAGAATTTATAAATAGTGAATTTGTTGTAAATGATGGCGCTATTAAGATTGCTAAATCAAATTTAAATGTTGCAGGTGAGGTAAATTTTAATAATTCCGATACAGAGTTAAATAATAGCTCAAATGCAAATTTCAAAGATAAATTAACTCTTATTGATAGTGCTATGCTTCTTAAAAATAGTAGTACATTAAATGTTGGCGGCGTGGCTGATCTTACTGACTCTGCTCTTGTTGTTCAAAATGGCTCTAAAGTGCTGTTTAATGATAAATTTACAATAAAAAATGGAGCTGAAAAAAGTATAATTATACTAGATAATGGTTCAGCAATTAATGTCAAAGGAGACTTTGAAAATCATGGCGTAATCTATTATGGAGCGAGTGCAGATAATGCCCCTAAAATCACAGTTGAAGGTAAAACAACTTTAGGGGATACTACAGAGATTGGAATCTATGCAACAAGTGGCGATATATCAAATTTAAATCAGGTAGTATTTTTAGAGAGTAAAGAAGCGATAGAAAATAAAGTAACCGATGAAAATATCTATGCAATGTATTTTGACCCAAATAATCAGGATGCAAATGAAGATGGTTTCGTAAAATATGACCAAAATATAATTGATGCTACTTTAAATTTAAGTGGAGATGGCAAAAAGCTATTAGTCCAAATTTTAATGTCTAATGATATGCAAAACAAACCAATTAACGATAAAATCGATTTTATAGCTCAATCTGCTCAAGCATTAGGCATAAATCTAACCGCCCAAGACTTAGATATTATCACATCGCTATTTACTATAGAAGATACTAAAGGCAATGGTGTAATAGCAACTGAGGGCATAAAGCTAGCTGCTCAAGCTGCACAGGGCAATCAAGAAGCTGCTCAAATAATATCTAAAACCGCCAAAGCTATTCAAAAGAACTCGCAAGACTCTATAAATGCTACTTCAAATTTGATAAATACATTTAACTTGGCTACAAAAAATGAAGTAGGCAAAAGAATTTCAAATGTTACAACTCGCTCAAATGCGAGCCAACTTGCAAATTTCATCGAATCTCTTGAGGGGCAAAAATTTGCTGATGTTAGTAGCGGTGTGCTTCTTTCAATGATGGCTGATGAGATGGCTGCGTATCAAAACTCATTTTATCTAAATGCCCTAGGTGCTAAAGGCGACTTTAAAGATGGCACAAATCCAAAAATCTATGGCGCAATTTTAGGCTATGATAGAATGATAGATGACTTGCTAATTGGTGGTTACTTCTCATATACAAATTCCAAAACTGAAAATATCAAGCTTGATAGCGATGTCTATGAACTTGGCCTTTATTCTAGATATTTTTTAGATAATAATGAATTTGGCTTTAATATAGCTGGAGGTTATGGTAAAAATGATTTAAGCTATACTCAAAATATCTTTGGGATAAATAAAATATTGCAGTCTAATTTTAACTCATCATATATTGCTTTAGGATTAGATTATGGTTATAGATTTGCTATCAATGATAATGCAAGCATTAAACCATATATTGGAGCAGATTATCTATATTCTAAAACTCAAAACTACACTCTAAAAGATGAAACCGGAGCAGACTTTCAAAAAATACAGAGCAATACAGTTAAGAATTTAAAAGCTAAACTAGGTCTTGAAATGGTTAAAAACTTTGATGAAATTTCAATATATGCTAATGCTAAAATCAAAAGAGATTTAATCAATGATGAAGGATTTACTAGAAGCTCATTTGCAGGTTCAAGCGCTGGATTTAATATCAAAGGCAATGATAAAAAACATACAAATTTTGCAATTGATACTGGAATCGCATATAATGCAACTAAAAATCTAAGTATAAATTTAAACCTAGGAGCCGATGTAAATAGCGATGATAAAATCTATAGCACAAGTTTTGGAGCTGCTTATAAATTCTAATAACTCGAGCCTAGAAATAGGCTCCATTTAATCTAAATTTTTTATACTGCTATATAATTATTAAAAATACAAAAGGATAATAATGATACCATTTAGCGATGAGGAGCTATATGAGCCAATTTTAGAGAGCCTTAAAGTTGTAATGCCTATGCTTGAGCGTGATGGTGGCGGTATGAAGCTTTTAGGGATTAAAAATGGAGTTGTTTATGTGCAATTAATAGGACATTGTAACGGCTGTGCTGCAAGTGGTCAGACGCTTAAATTTGGGATTGAAAAGCAGATTCGCAACGATATTCATCCAGAATTGACAGTAGTAAATATTCCAATCGGTCAAGAATTTGATATATCAAAGATGTAAAATCTTACATGTTTCAAACTAAATTCAGATAAAATTTATTATATTTTATAAAAGATAGTGGAGGATTTTGCTGTATTTTTAGTCTTAAGCAGTGAAAATGGTAAATTTTGAATTATCTCTTTTGGCGTGTGTGGTTATAGCATCTACTAATGCAACTAAAATCTAAGTTAAAATTTAAACCTAGGAGATGATATAAATAGCGATGATAAAATCTATAGCACAAACTTTAGAACTACTTATAAATTCTATTAATAGAGCCTAAAAATAGGCTCTATTTAATCTAAATTTTTTATATTTTGTGTATAATTAGTCAAAATTTTTTTAAATTTATGCTATATCCAGGGGAATAGATGGAGCAAAATTACAAAGAAATTGCGATAAAATTATTTAAGCAAGGTCAATTTGAGCTAGCTAAAATAAGCCTTAGCATGGCGTATAATAAATTGCCAAGCGATGAGTTGCTTGCATTTATTGAGTTTTGCGATATAGCAAAGGATAATCCAAATGATGCTTTCTCGCTCTTTGCAATATACTTTGATCCAGCTCAAGATGACAATACGCAAATATTTAATGAGATGATTGAGATTATGCAAAGCTCAGCCCAAGAGAGCAATATGGAGATTGAAAGCCAAAATGCTATTACTTATGCTGATTTTAAAAATTTGTTAAATGAAAATAATTTTAAAAGTCTATTTGAGAGCATTTTATTTTCAACTAAAATCATAATTATGCATAAAGATGAGCTTTTTGAGCTGGTAAATTTCCTTGTAGATAATGGATTTACGGAGATTGGACTAAAGTATTTAGAGGGTTCAACTAAGATGTTTGCAGGAGATGAGCGCTTAGCAATTATGCTAGAAAAGATTAAGGATAAAGATGAAAATAGCCTTAAATAATGGATTTTTAACTGATAATTCTAATGATGTTACGACTGGGGCTTATTTTGTAGTTACTAATTCAAATTCAAAATATGCAGATGATGCGCTAGATGCTGGAGCAAAACTAATTAGCCCACGACAAGCTATAGAGATTTTAGGACTTAAAGAACGTATAAAAATTATTGGAATTACAGGTACAAATGGCAAGACTACAACGGCGTTTTTACTTGCTCATACCCTCTCAAATTTGGGCTATAAATGTGCTATTAGTGGGACATGTGGATCATTTGTAGATGGTAGGCAGATTGCTAAAAAAGGGTTGACAACTAGTCAAATTCTAGAGACTCTAAGCTATATAAAAGAAGCAGTTGAATGTGATTGTAAATATTTTATAATGGAGGTTAGCTCTCATGCTATAGCGCAAAATCGTATTGAAGGGCTAGAATTTGCTTTAAAAATTTTTACGAATTTAAGTCAAGACCATTTAGATTTTCATAAAAGCTTTGATGAGTACGCTAGAGTTAAATCAAGCTTTTTATCAGATTCAAGCGATAAAATTATAAATTGCGACGATAAAAATATTAGCTATAATGCTTTAAATGCACTTACCTACTCATTAAAAAACGGCAACATAATCGCTAGTAATTTTGAGTTAAAAGATGGCATAATATCAACTATACAAAGCAAGAGCGAAATAGCAAATTTAAGCCTAAATTTGCATGGTAAATTTAATCTCTATAACGCTCTTGGCGTTATTGCTGCAAGCAAGAAGTTGCTAAATTTAGACCTTCAATCTATTTGCAATGCTTTAAAAGGCTTTAGTGGAGTAGCTGGTAGAATGGAGATAGTATCTCCTGATATTATTGTAGATTTTGCACATACACCAGATGGGATAGAAAAAGTTTTAAGCTCCATAACAGAAAGAGAGTTGATAGTAGTCTTTGGTGCTGGTGGTGATAGAGATAAAAGTAAGCGAGCTATAATGGGACAAATAGTTGCGAAATATGCTAAGGTTGCAATCGTAACAAGCGATAACCCTCGTAGCGAAGATCCAAATTCAATAATAGAACAAGTTGCTTCTAAAATGCCGCCAAATACCATTAAAATTACCGATCGTAAAGAGGCCATTAAAAGGGCAATAGATATACAAAATGGCGAAGTTTTACTCATTTTAGGTAAAGGAGATGAGGATTATCAAGAGATAAATGGGATAAAGTATCCATTTAGCGATCAAAAAATAGTAAAAGAAATATTAAGCAATAAAGGATAAAAATGAAAATACAGATGCTAGCTAGCAAAATTCACAGAGCCACAGTAACTGATGCAAATTTAAACTATGTAGGCTCTATTACAATTGATGAAAATCTGATGAAGGCTGCAAATTTAATCGAATTTCAAAAGGTTGAAATCTTAGATGTAAATAATGGTGAGAGATTTGCAACTTATGTAATAAAAGGGGAAAAAGAGGGCGAAATATGTTTAAATGGAGCAGCTGCTAGAAAGGTTTGTATAGGTGATATTATTATAATAGTTAGTTATGCTACAATGAGTGTAAAAAAGGCTAAAAAATTTAAACCAACTATTGTTCATGTAGATTCAAATAATAAAATAGATGACTAAAAAAGCCAAATTTAATGGCTCATTTGTTATAATCGCCAAAATTTAAAGGTTAAATATGTTTAAGGATTTTGATTTTTCAAAAATGGGTGAAATGTTGGCTCAAGCCCAGCAAAAAGCAAGCGAATTTGAGGCGCAGATTGCCGCAAAAGAGTTTGAGAGTAAATCAGGCGGTGGATTAATTAGTGTTAAGATTAATGGCAAGGCCGAAATTCTAGATATTTGCATAGATGATTCCTTGCTTGAAGATAAGGATAGCTTGCAAATTTTGCTAATTTCAGCCGTGAATGATGCTATTAAACTAGCTAACGATGAAAAGCAAAATGCAGCCGCATCTTTACTTGGCGGTTTTGGAGGTATAAGGTGAGAAAGATTTTGGCTGCTATTTTAGTGGTTGGGGCGATTTTGCATGCCGCCCCAGAGCCGACAATCGCTGATAGAACGGCGATTTATGATAAAATGCGTGAGTCGCAGTTTAACTACAAAGATCAAACAGCAATCTCTTTAAATGGTGAATATGCTGCTGTTGTTTATGATAAGGCAAATCCACTAAATAAAAAGGATTATATTAAATTTGACCCATATTTAGGGCTATATTTGGTTAGACCAGGGTTTTCTTTGCGTGGTGCATTTATGCTTGATGAGCTCGATAGTAAGCAAGATATGTGGGTTATGACGCTACAAGAAAACATTACAAATATGGGGCATATTAAGAGTTTTGGTAGTGAATTAGGTCAATTTGATGAGCTTAGCTTTAAAACAGGTAAGGTTGGAATGCTAGTATGCGATTGCGCTTCAATGGTAGGAATTAGCCTAGGCGATGATAAATTTATTCCAAATAGATATTTAAAGCATTTTATGCGATATGACGATGTGTATTATGGTGATATTGGAGTTAAATTTAGCGAAGATAATGCTACTATAAAAGTTCAAAGTGTAAATCCATTTGGTTCAGGCAAGGAGCTTAAAAGCTCTGATATAGTCGTCTCAGTAAATGGCAAAACGCCAAAAAATTTAAGAGAAATAAATGAGATGGTGCTATTTGCCGATAAGGGTTCGGTGCTTAAATTTGAGATAAAGCGTGATGGAAAACCACTAAGCTACGATGTAAAAATGGCAAATATTACAGTTAAAAATTTAGATATAAAAGAAGCTGAGAGCAATAAAACTGCAATTAAAAAAACACAGCCAAAGTCTAAATTTTCATCTGAATTTGGTGCTAGCTTTAATAAATCATTAGTTATTACAAGCATTAAGGCTAATTCAAAAGCTGCAAAATTAGGACTAAAAGCTGGTGATAAGATTATGCAAATTGATGGCGTAGCAATTAAAAGTATTTCTAAAATAGATGAGTTAATGAAAAATAAAAGTGGATTAGTATATATTTTAGTTTCTAGAGATGATTTTCAGTTTTTTGTGCGAGTAAATAGATGAGCTTTCTAGAGTATCTAGAATCAAATTTGCCTAGCGTAGAGAGTTTTCATCCGCATTTTAATGAAGCTCTTGCTTGGGTTTTAAAAGCTGGAGGAAAGCATTTTCGTGCCCAATTAGTTATAGGCACTGCAAAGGCCATTAATCCATTGTGCGATCCATATGCAGCAGCTTTAGCTGTGGAGCTTTTGCATACATATTCGCTCATCCACGATGATCTTCCAGCGATGGATAATGCTAATCTTCGCCGTGGTGTGCCAACCTTGCATGTAAAATATGATGAGGTTACTGCAATCTTAGCTGGAGATGCGCTAAATACTGCAGCATTTGGAGTGTTGGCTAATTCAAATTTACCGCCACACATTGCTATAAAATGTATACAAGTATTAAGTAAAAATGGCGGCCTTGATGGAATGGTAATTGGTCAAGCCATTGATTGCTATTTTGAAAATAAAAAGTTAAGCTTAGATGAGCTTGAGTTTTTACATCTGCATAAAACAGGTGCATTAATTGCTGCTAGTATGCAAATTGGTGCAATAGTAGCTGGTGCAAGTGATGAAGAGTCTAATGATATATATAAGGCTGGTTTAAAGCTAGGTCTTGCATTTCAAATTCATGATGATATAATAGATGCTACAAGTAGTAGCGATAAAGCTGGAAAACCTACAAATAATGATAGTTCCAAAAACTCATTTACAAATTTACTTGGTGTTGATAAAGCCATAGAAGCTAGAGATGAGCTAGAAAAGCAAATTATCAATCAAATTCAAAATCAAGATGTAAAAGAGTTGGTTACAAACTTAATAAACAAATACCTAAAAGGATAAAAATGTATAAAAAACAGGCCGATACAATAAGATTTTTATGTGCTGATATGGTGCAAAAAGCAAATTCAGGTCACCCAGGTGCGCCAATGGGGCTAGCTGATATAGTTACAGTTTTAAGCACTCATCTAAACCATAATCCTAAAAATCCAAATTGGTTAAATCGTGATAGATTAGTCTTTAGCGGTGGTCATGCTAGTAGTTTGGTATATAGTTTTTTACACCTTAGTGGGTATGATGTTAGCTTGGATGATTTAAAGGCGTTTCGCCAACTCCACTCTAAGACTCCAGGCCATCCCGAGATAGAGACTGCTGGTGTAGAGATCGCTACAGGGCCTCTTGGCCAAGGCGTTGCAAACGCAGTTGGCTTTGCTATGGCTGCAAAATCAGCTCAAAATTTACTAGGTAGCGATATTATCAATCATAAGGTATATTGCCTATGTGGCGATGGTGATTTGCAAGAAGGGATTAGCTACGAGGCCTGTGCATTAGCTGGCAAGCATAATCTTGATAACCTTGTAATAATTTATGATAGCAATGAGATCACAATAGAAGGCGATACATCTATAGCTTGGGCTGAAGATGTTAAGGTTAGATTTGAAGCGGCTGGATTTGAAGTTGCTAAGATAGATGGTCATAGCTATGATGAGATTGAATTTGCCCTAAATGAAGCCAAAAACAAAACAAAACCATATCTCATAATTGCCAAAACCAAAATCGCTAAAGGTGCTGGCGAGCTAGAAGGCAGCCACCACGCTCATGGCGCTCCGCTTGGTGCTGAGATTATAGCTAAGGCTAAAGAAGCAGCCGGATTTGATCCGAATTTGAGTTTTTTTGTAGATGATGATGTGAAATTTTGGTTTAATCTAGCCTTAGAAAGGGGCGATTTGGCAAATGCCTTATGGGATAAGAAAGTAAGCGAGTTAAGCCAAGACAAAAAAGAGCTATTGAATTCACTCTTAAATCCTGATTTTAGCAAGATAGAATTTCCTGTTTTTAACGCTCAAAAGATAGCTACAAGAGATAGCAATGGTAAAATTTTAAACGCTATCGCCGCTGCTTTGCCAGGTTTTATAGGTGGTAGTGCGGATTTAGCACCTAGTAATAAAACAGAGTTAAAGGGCTTTGGTGAGTATCCAAACGGCAAAAATCTACACTTTGGTATCAGAGAACACGCTATGGCTGCTATCTGTAATGCTTATGCTAGGTATGGAATTTTCATCCCATTTAGTGCGACATTTTTTATATTTAGCGACTATCTCAAAGCTGGAGCTAGACTTGCGGCGTTAATGAAGCTTAAACACTATTTTATCTGGACGCACGATAGTATCGGAGTAGGTGAAGATGGCCCAACACATGAGCCAATTGAGCAGCTTAGTACATTTAGAGCAATGCCGAATTTCTATACATTTCGCCCAGCTGATGGCGTGGAAAATGTAGAGTGTTGGAAGGTTGCGCTTAGGCTTAATGCACCGTGTGCTTTTGTCTGTTCAAGACAGGGATTGAATCCATTAGATGAGCCTAAATTTGGTAGCGTGGCAAATGGTGCTTATCTCATCAAAGAGAGCCAAAATCCGCAAATTACACTAGTAGCTAGCGGTAGTGAGGTTGGATTATGCCTTGAAGCATCTAAATTATTAGAAAATAGCGGTATTGGCGTAAATGTCGTCTCTGCACCGTGTTTTGATCTATTATGCGAGCAAGAGTCTAGCTATATTAATCGCATATTTGCACCACAAACAAAAATCTTAGCCGTAGAGGCTGCAACAGCGCTTGAGTGGTATAAATTTGCTGATAATGTGCTTGGAATGAGATCATTTGGTGCTTCAGCTCCAGCTGATGAGCTATTTAAATATTTTGGATTTAGTGCCACAAATGTAGCTAATATCGCTAAAGATATGATAAAATAAGCTCTAGCCAATTGGCTAGAGTTATAATACAAATTTAGAGTGTTTTTTAAGTAGAGTAAATAGCTCTAAACGCTCTGTGTTGTTATTTACTAATACGCTTAGATTAAAGCTTTTGAATTTGGCATTTTTGCTAGTGTGAGAGCTTTGAAGTTTGTATTCTCTATTGCCTACGCACTCTTTTATAATGCTTTTTTCATCGCTTAAACTATCAAATATTACCTTATATTCCCAAAATATTGGATAGATTATTTCTGGTTTTTTGCCATTTAGATCGCAAATTTTAGCCATTTTTTCTCCTATATTCGCCACTTTTGCCTCCGCTTTTTGATTCTAAAGCGATATCGCTAATTACCATGGATTTATCAATAGCTTTTATCATATCATAAATAGTCAAAAGCCCGATACTAACACTGCTTAAAGCCTCCATCTCTACGCCTGTTTTACCATGAGTTATAACCTTAGAAATGAGCTTAAAACCTGGCAAATTTGGCATATCTTCTATATCGATATCGACTGAATTTAAAGCAAGAGGGTGGCACATTGGGATTAAATCGCTAGTGCGTTTAGCACCCATAATTGCAGCTATAACGGCAGTTTGTAAGACAGGGCCCTTTTTGCCTGTGTTTTGCTTAATCGCATTGTAAGCTTCTTGCGACATTGTGATAGTGCCACTAGCGATTGCGACTCTTTTGGTGGTATCTTTATCGCCTACATCTACCATTTTGGGCATATTTTTTTCATTTAAATGTGTTAGCATTTTTATCCTTTTTTTGATTGATTATATCAAATTTTATCTTAATTATTTTTACTTTATCTTATATTTATCATATATTAAAAAATTAATTATATAATTAAAGCTCCTAAACAAATAACCTCCTTTTTGTAAAGACACTCGCTCTTTTGAGTGGGTGTTTTATCCGTTTTTAACCAGTATTTATTTTACTTATTGTTTTGGGCAGATGTCCGAGTGGTTGAAGGAGCACGCCTGGAACGCGTGTAAGGTGCAAGCCTTCGAGGGTTCAAATCCCTCTCTGTCCGCCATGAATTATAAAAAATATATTAAAGTTTTAATTTATATGGATTATTTAAATAATAAAAAGACCGCCGAAGCGGCCTATGGTATTAGAGTCTTGACTCATAGCGTCTAAGCATATAAAGTCTTTTAAGCATTTTTTTGCGAGCTGAGATTTTTTGTTTTTTACGAATTTCAGTCATAGGCTCAAAAAAGCGTCTAGCACGAACTTCAGTAACTACTAAGTTACGGTCAGTTTGTTTTTTAAAGCGTCTATATGCTTCATCAAAAGACTCATTTGGATGTACCTTAACTCCTGGCACGATCCTCACCACCTTTCGTTAAAATTTGAGCGGTAATTATAGCCAAAAATAACTTAAATTTAAATTTCTTAAACAAATAATAAAATTTGATTTAACTATATTTTAATATAATAAGGTTATAATTACGCCAAAAATCAATAAGGAATTATCAATGTCTTGTACGCCTACACACTATACCAAACGGCGATATATTGGGTATTTGATCGTTACGATTGTCGCTTTGGTGCTTCCATTTATCCGCATTAATGGCAATCATCTATTTTTGCTTAGTTTTGATAAAAAGCAACTCCATCTATTTTTTACTGCTTTTGATATGCAAGAGCTCTATTTGATGCCTTTTTTACTTATTATTTTATTTTTAAGTATATTTTTTCTTACTACTTTGGGCGGTAGAGTTTGGTGCGGTTGGAGCTGTCCGCAGACAATTTTTCGTGTCATTTATAGAGATTTAATCTGCACTAAAATTCTTAAAATTCGCAAAAATATCAAAGATAAACAAAAAGAATTTGATGAGAATATAATCAAAAAAACTATCTCAGTAATTATTTGGGCAGCTCTTGCATTTGTAGCTGCTAGTAATTTTATGTGGTATTTTGTACCACCTGAGGATTTTTTTGCTTATCTTAGTAATCCAGCAGAACATAAACTTTTAGTTGGAATTTTAATAGGTATTACAACATTTTTAGTTTTTGATGTGGTGTTTTTGGCTGAGAATTTTTGTATATATGTTTGCCCGTATGCTAGAGTGCAAAGCGTTATGTTTGACAATGATACAATTCAGGTGATTTATGATGAAAATCGTGGAGGTAAATTATATGATGGTCATACAAAATTAGGTAAAAAGCCAACTACTCCAGGTGCTGAGTGTATAGGTTGCGAGGCTTGTGTAAGAGTATGCCCAACTCATATAGATATTAGAAAAGGTATGCAGCTTGAGTGTATTAACTGTCTTGAATGTAGTGATGCTTGTAGCGAGGTAATGGGCAAACTAGGCAAAGAGAGCTTAATTAATTGGACTAGCGCTAAGGCTATTAAAACTAGAAGTAAGGTTAAATATTTTAGATTTAGAACAATTGGCTATATGATTGCATTATCTATTGCTGTGATTGCGCTAGGGCTAATGACAACCAAAAAAGAGCATATGTTATTAAATATAAATAGGGCTACTCAACTTTATAGTATTAAGGTGCTTGATGATAATACACCAAAAGTGCAAAATGCATATACATTTTTAATACAAAATACTGATAATGTTGAGCATTCATACTATTTTGATATCAATGAGACTAGAATTAAAATCGATAGACCGCTTGAGCCTATTAAATTAAAAGCTGGTGGAAAGAAAAAAGTAATTGTGGTATTAAGCACAATACAGACGCTAGTAGATGATACAAGACGAGATACTCCAATAGATATTACAATTAATGCATATGCCAAAGATGCTAAGGAGACAATTAGTGTTGATCGCAAAACTATCTTTGTATATCCTAAGCAGATTGAGCTAGAAAAAGCTATACAATCAAAATAAATTCACCTAAAAGGAGAGTAATTGCTCTCCTTTTAGATAATGAATATCAAAAATAATTTACCATATTAATTTTTTCTTAACAAAATTTTTGTAGAATACCAAAATTTAATTCAGTTCAAATACGCAATTTGAAAGGTTATTATTATGAATAGATTTTGCAAATTTTTAACTCTTGGCTTTGCTGCTTTGATGATAGTAGGTTGCAGTGATAGCAAAAAAAGCAATGCTCCACAAGCCGCTCGAGCACTTCCAGTAAGTGTAACTGTAGCAAAAATGGGCGATATTCCTATTAATCTTGAATTTAACGGTCAAGTTGTAAGCGAGATGGATGTAATAATCAAAGGCAAGGTAACTGGCTCTATTGAAAAGCAGTTTTTTACTCCAGGTAGTATGGTTAAGCAAGGCGATAAACTATATCAAATTGATGAATCAAAATATAGAGCAATCTATAATGATAGATTAGCAAATTTTAAAAACGCTAAAGCTCAATATGATAGAGCAGTAAATCTAAAAGCTAAAAATGCAATATCGGCTAAGGAATTTGACGCAGCTAGTAGCGCATACGGCTCAGCTTTAGCAAATTTAAATAACGCTAAAATTGATTTAGATTACTCTGTGGTGACTGCACCTTTTGATGGAGTTATTGGCGATACACTTAAAGATGTTGGTTCATATGTTAGCACTACTGATAATGATTTAGTTCGAATCACAAAACTAAATCCAATATTTGTTGAATTTGGAATATCAGATCGTGATAGGCTTGATATTGATGAAAAAAGCAAAAGTGGCCAGTGGAAACAGCTACATTCAACAGTGCAGATAAAGTTAGCCAATGGTAATGAGTATAATGGAACTATAAGCTTTCTTGATAGCGTAGTAGATTCAAAAAGCGGCACTGTAAAAGCAAAAGCTAAATTTGATAATAATCAAACTCAAATTCGCCCAGGCGTATTTGCTGCTGTAAAAGTATATGGATTTTATCAAAAAGATGGATTTAAAATCCCACAAATTGCAGTATTACAAGATTTAGTAAATCCGTTTGTATATGTAGTAGAAAATGGTAAAGTATCAAAAAGAGCTATTAAAATAGCCTCTCAAGATGCCATTAGTGTTGTTGTATCAAGTGGATTAAAAGATGGAGATAAGGTAATTTTGGATAATTTTAAAAAGATTCAAGATGGCTCATCAGTCCAAATAGTAGAAACAAAAGGCGAGTAGATGTTTTCTAAATTTTTTATCAATCGTCCAGTTTTTGCCTGCGTAATATCTATTATTATAGTTTTAGCAGGTCTTATCGGTCTTAAAAATGCTGCTATAGAGGAGTATCCACAGCTTACGCCACCACAAATTGTGGTGCAAGCTACATATAGTGGCGCAGATGCTCAAACTATCGCAAGTGCAGTTGCAGCTCCATTAGAAGAGGCTATAAATGGCGTTGATGATATGATATATATGCAAAGCACATCAAGTTCAGCTGGTACAATGAGCTTAAATATTTTCTTTGAGATTGGCACAGATCCTCAAACTGCTTCAGTAAATGTAAATAATAGAGTAAGTCCAATTTTATCAAAACTTCCAGAAGAAGTTCGTAGAGTCGGTGTAAAAGTAGATGAAAGAAGTAGTAATATCTTAGAGGTTTTGGCTTTTTATGACCCAAGTAAAAAGATGAACGATACTGAGCTATCTAATTATGTAAGTATCAATGTTGCTGATGAGTTAAAACGCGTTAAGGGTGTAGGTGATGCTGTTGTAATTGGTAATAAAGAGTACTCTATGAGAGTATGGATAAAGCCAGATTTATTAAAGCATTATGATATGACTGTTAATGAAGTAATTAATGCTATCAAAGAACAAAACTCACAATATGCAGCTGGAAAGATAGGCGAACAACCTATGGCTACTGGAAATCCATATGTATATTCTATTAAGCCAGAAGGAAGACTAACTCAAATTAGCGAATTTGAAGATATTATAATTAGAGCTGATTTAAATGGAAATATTATTAGGTTAAAAGATGTTGCTAATGTTGAGCTTGGAGCTCAAAGTTATGCATTTTCTGGACGCTTTAATGGCGGTAGTATGATTCCAGTACTTATATTTTTACAAAGTGGAGCCAATGCTTTAGAAACCGCCCAAGCAGTTCAAGCCAGAGTTGAAGAGTTAAAAGATAATTTTCCAGGAGATATGACTTATAGAATAGCATATGATACGACTGAGTTTGTTCAAGTTTCAATTGATGAGGTTGTTAAGACTTTTATAGAAGCTATTATTTTAGTTGTAATTGTTATTTATATGTTCCTTGGAAATATTAGGGCTACATTTATTCCGCTGCTTACTGTTCCAGTATCAATTTTAGGTGCGTTTGCTGGAATTTATGTAATGGGATTTTCGGTAAATTTAATTACACTTTTTGCACTTATTTTAGCAATTGGAATTGTCGTTGATGATGCTATTATCGTTATAGAAAATGTGGAGCGTATTTTACATGAAGAGCCAAATTTAAGTGTCAAAGAGGCTACCATCAAGGCCATGGATGAGATTATGGCACCGGTTATATCTATTGTACTAGTTCTTTCAGCGGTATTTATTCCGGTTGCATTTATGGAGGGCTTTGTAGGTGTGATACAAAGGCAGTTTGCCCTAACCTTAGTTGTATCTGTGTGTATATCAGGACTTGTAGCCCTTACGCTTACTCCAGCACTTTGTGCGATAATACTACGCAAAAAAGAGAAACCACCATTTTGGTTTGTTCGTAAATTTAATGAATTTTTTGATTTTTCAACTAGGGTATTTTCTGCTGGTGTAGCTAAGATTTTACGTCATGTTATTATTAGTTTGATTAGTGTAGCGATTATTATATTTATGATGATTGAGCTATTTAAGGTTATTCCTAGCGGGCTTGTACCAGCTGAGGATAAAGGTAGTGTATTAACTATTATCAATCTACCTCCAGCATCTACTCTACCTAGAACGCTTGAAGATGCTGCGTTTATAGAGAGTATAGTATCTAAAAATCCAAATGTAAAAAGTGTTACTACGCTAACAGGCTATGATATGATGGCTGGATCGCTTAGAGAAAATGCTGGTATGATGTTTATTACACTTCAGCCGTGGGATGAGCGTCCAGGTAAAGAGAATGCAGCTGCGACAATAGCAGGGCAGTTTATGGGAACTCTATATGGTTCTGATAGAAACTCATTAGCCTTTGTTACGACTCCACCTCCTATTATGGGATTATCAATGACTGGAGGATTTGAGCTTTATGCGCAAAATATCACAGGTAAAAACTATAATCAAATAGAAGCTGATGTGCAAAGAGTTGTGGCTAAAGCAAATCAAAGCCCGGTTTTAACTCAAGTTAGAACTACGCTAGATACAAATTTCCCTCTATATAATTTAACTTTAGATAGAGAGAAAATCAAGATGATGGGAATCTCATTTAGCGATATATTTGATACGATAAATTCAACTATCGGTCAGTATTATGTAAATGATTTTAATATTCTTGGTAAAACATATAAAGTAAATATTAGAGCATATGAGAGTTATAGAGATTCGCCTGAAGATTTAGGGTTGCTTTATGTACGTAGTAGAAGCGGTGATTTAGTACCATTAGATTCTATTATGACTCTTACAAGAGGTTTGGGGCCTGATAATGTAGATAGATTTAATGGTTTCCCAGCAGCTAAGATTATGGGTGAGCCAAGGCCTGGATACACTTCAGGTGATTCTATTAAAGAGATTGAAAGAATCATTAAAGAGGAGCTTGGTAAAGAGTATAATATAGGCTGGGCAGGATCGGCATATCAAGAAGTTAGCAGTACTGGCAAGGGTGCTCAAGCTTTTGTGTTTGGACTTATATTTGTATTTTTGATTCTTGCAGCACAGTATGAGAGATGGCTAATGCCACTAGCAGTTGTAACGGCTGTGCCATTTTCGGTATTTGGAGCGTTAGCATTTACATATTTAAGAGGGCTTAGCAACGATGTTTATTTTGAGATTGGGTTACTTCTTTTAATAGGTTTAGCAGCCAAAAATGCGATTTTGATCGTTGAGTTTGCGATGCAAGAGCATTTAGCAGGCAAAAGTATAAAAGACGCTGCCATTAGTGCGTCTAAGATGAGATTTAGGCCGATTGTTATGACCTCTTTGGCATTTACTCTTGGGGTATTGCCTATGGCCTTAGCTACCGGCGCTGGAGCAGCATCACGCCACGCATTAGGCACTGGCGTTATCGGTGGTATGATAGCAGCATCTACTATTGCGATATTCTTTGTGCCACTATTTTTCTATATATTAGAAAGTTTTAATGAGTGGCTAGATAGAAAACGAGCTAAATTTGGAGCAAAAGATGAATAAGGTTATTACAATATTAATAGCAGCTATTATAAGTGGCTGCTCTCTTCGTCCTGATATGATTGAAATACAGCAAGAGTATAGATATCAAATGGATGTTTATAGCATCAATGAGAGTTGGTGGGAGAGTTTTGGTGATGAGAGGCTAAATTTACTCATTCAAAAAGCGCTGCAAAATAATAGTGATTTGTTAATTGCATTAAATAATATAGAAAAATCTAGAATTGCCCTAAGACTTGATAGAATAGAGTATTTACCAAATATATCTTTGCAAGGTGAAGCTAGCAAGAGCGATAAAGGCTATAATAATCCTACTGTTGAACAATTCTCTCTTAGTGCAGTATTAAGCTATGAGTTGGATTTATGGGGTAGAGTAAGAAATAAAGCTAATGCTAGTGAAGCTATATATAATGCTACTAAATTTGATTATGAAAGTGCTAGAATTAGTTTAGCAAGTAGTGTGGCTAATGCCTATTTTTTGCTAATTTCATTAAGAGAACAAGAGCAAATTTTAAAAGATACCCTAATCTCATATATCCAAAGTGTAGAGTATAGGGCTATGCAATTAGCTAGTGGTGAAATAGATGAGCTAGTATATGCCCAAACAGTAGCAACCGCAGATGAAGCTAGGGCCCAGCTAGCCGGATTACAAACTCAAATTTCACAAGCCAATTCAGCCCTTGCTATTTTAGTTGGTGGAAGTCTAGATGAAATTTTATACTCTGATATAAATGTCGCAACTAGATTGCCAAATTTACCACAAATTCCAAGTGGGATTAGTTCAGATATATTATTAAAAAGGGCTGATGTCGCAAGTGCGTTAGAGAGGCTAAAATCGAGTAATTATCTAGTTGGTGTAGCTAGAACTCAGTGGCTACCAAAAATATCACTTACTGGTATCTTTGGATATTCAAGTGCAGATTTAGATAATCTAATAAGCGTTAATAAATCTATTTGGAGCGTAGGCGGAAGTCTTATTGGGCCACTTCTTGATTTTGGAAGAACATATAATAGTGTTGAGATTGCAAATTTAGAACAAAACGCATCTTTTTTGGCTTATGATAAAGCGGTTAAAAATGCTTTTAGCGAGATTAGAACGGCTCTAGATAGTAGAAAAAACTCAATGATAAAAGCCCAAAGCACGGCAAATTTAGTCGCTAGCCAACAAAAGGTCTATGATATAGCTCAAAGTCGCTATGATGCTGGATATAGTAGCCATCTAGAGCTTTTGGACTCTCAAAGAAGTTTATTATCAGCAAAGCTTAGTTTAACAAGTGCAAATTTAGAGGCTGCAAATAGTGTAGTTGCCGTATTTAAGGCCTTTGGCGGTGGATTTGAGTATGAGAGCGATGAGGAAACTAAAGAGCTTTTAGGTATAAATGCAAATTCGCAAAATTAAATTAAATTTCAACTAAATATGCTATAATTGAGCCATTTTAAATTTTTTTAAGGAAAAGAATTGGATACTTACCCCATTATTATGATAATTTTGGCGGCCATTTTTATACTATTAAATGGCTTTTTTGTTTTATCTGAATTTTGTATTGTTAAGGTTAGAAGATCACGCTTAGAAGAGCTCGTCAAAGAAAAACGCCCCAATGCCAAACTCGCTCTAAGAATGTCAAATTCTCTAGATACCTATCTTAGTGCCACGCAGCTTGGCATTACACTTAGCTCTCTTGCACTTGGTTGGATCGGCGAGCCAGCTGTGGCCGATATCATCAGAGAGCCATTAAAAATTATATTTGATATTGATAATACAACTACTTTACACACGGTATCTTTTGTTATTGCTTTTAGCTTCATCACTCTTTTACATGTTGTCTTAGGCGAGCTAGTGCCAAAATCAGTAGCAATCGCCAAAGCCGAACAAGCCGTGCTTTTGGTTGCTAGACCATTATACTTTTTTTGGCTTATATTTTTTCCTGTTATACGCACATTTGATTTTGTAGCGGCTATGTTTTTAAAGCTTATTGGTATTAGACCTGCTAGAGAGAGCGAGTTAGCACACTCAGAAGAAGAGATTAAAATCATAGTCGGAGAGAGCTTAAAAGGCGGTGTTTTAGATAGTATGGAGAGCGAAATAATCAAAAATGCTGTGGATTTTAGCGATACAGTAGCCAAAGAGATTATGACGCCTCGTAAAGATGTGATCTGCTTAAATAAAAGATTAAGCTTTGAAGAGAATATGAGAATTGTAAGCCAAAGCAAATATACTAGATTTCCATATATAGATGGTAGCAAAGATAGCGTTTTGGGTATGATTCACATTAGAGATATATTACAAAATGACCTAGATGGCAAGATAGAAAATCTTGATAAAATAGTAAGAAAGCTTATTATTGTACCTGAAAATAGTTCAATTTCAAAGATTCTTGTAATGATGAATAAAGATAGAATCTCAGCTGCGCTAGTTGTTGATGAGTATGGCGGAACTGCTGGATTAGTAACTATGGAAGATATCATTGAAGAGATCGTAGGTGATATCAACGATGAACACGATGATAAAGATCAAAGCTATAAAAAAATCTCCGATGATACGTATGAATTTAATGGTAGATTTGAGCTTGAAGGTGTTGAGGAGATTATGGGAATTCACTTTGATGAAGAGACTGAGCAGCTTACGATTGGCGGATATGTCTTTAATTTATTTGAGCGTCTACCAGTAGTAGGCGATACTATAGAAGATCAAAACTGCTTATACGAAGTTGTTAAAATGGATGGAGCAAGTATTGGAGCTCTTAAAGTTACACTACTAAGCTCAAGTAGCGATGAAGAGGATTTTGATTAATAATCATCTTTAATATTTTAGCAATAAGCAAAATTTATAATTAAATTTTCTTATTGCTTTTTTCTTTAATTACATCCGTCTTTCATTTTCTTTTTACTTTATTATAATCCAATACAGTATATAACCAAAAACTATCAAATTCACTCTTATCCCATAGCCAACTTATTAACCACCCCAAAACCCACAAATTTAATTACACCCCCATAATATTTAATATTTCATCCAATCCAATCTAAATTCCACTCTAAAAATTATAAAATCACTTAGCCTAAATCTACAATATCTAATCTAAATTTTATAAATTTCTCAAATTTATTAAAAAATTTGCAATATTTTCTTCAAATTTATCAAAATCCCCCCCATATATAAACTTTTTAATATTTGGTTCGATATAATAAAAACACACCCTAAATGGATTTAAGTTTTATAGGGAAATATTAACACAAAGGAAAAGTTATGAGCTTTAGAATAAATACTAACATCGCAGCGATGAATGCTCACGCAAACTCACAAATCACAGATAGAGAGCTTACTAGCTCACTTGGTCGCCTAAGCTCAGGTCTTAGAATTCAAACAGCAGCTGATGATGCATCAGGTCTTGTTATTGCTGATTCACTAAAAAGCCAAGCTAGCTCATTAGGTCAAGCTATATCTAATGGTAATGATGCAATTGGTATTGTTCAAACTGCAGATAAAGCTATGGATGAACAGATTAAAATACTTGATACTATTAAAACCAAAGCTGTTCAAGCAGCACAAGATGGTCAAAATGCTGATTCTAGAAGAGCACTTCAAAATGATATTAGCAGACTTCTTGAAGAACTAGATATGATAGCTACTACTACAAGCTTTAATGGCCAACAGCTACTAAATGGAAATTTTTCAAACAAAAACTTCCAAATTGGTGCTTATAGTAATGAAACAGCTAAAGTAAGCATAGGTGCTACAAACTCAAATACAATTGGACATACTAGGTTTGAGACTGTTTTTAATACTGTTGTATCTACTGTCTCTACTTTATCAGCTCAAACCCTAACAGTAAAACTTAGTGGTGTTGATGGATATCCTAACGGTTATGAATTTCAAGCAATTGCTGGTACAGTATTAGCAAAAGATGGCTATAAAGCTGTAGCTGATATGATGAATGGCGTTTCAGATAAAACTGGTGTAAAAGTTAAAGTTAATAATACTCAGATTATGTCAGAAGCTGTTGGTGCTGGTACAATACAAGATTTAACAATTAATGGCGTAACAATCGGAAATATTACTGTAAAAGCTAATGATTCTGACAATGCTCTAATCGCTGCAATTAACGCTAAAAAAGATGAGACTGGAGTAGAAGCAAGTCTAGAAAATGGTCGCTTAGTTTTAGCTGCTAAAGATGGTAGAGCTATCAATGTAGACACACATTCTGTTAATAGTTTTACAATAGCTGGAGGCGTGAAAGGTAATTTTTCAGAAAAAGGTATTACATATTTAGGTCAATTAACTTTCATTCGCCAAGATGCTAGAGATATCAAAATAGGCCTACAAAATATGTCATTAATCGCTTCTCATGTATTTAGTGGCAATGCTGCAATATCTAATGCGGCTAACGCTAGCAAGGCATATAATCAAACATCGGTAAATCTTAAATATATGAACTCTGGTACAATTAGTGCTACAATGGCTAAAGCAATGGGATTTTTTAATGGTAACGCATCTAATGCCGGTCAAGAAGTAGACCAAGCCGGTGGCGTAAATACTTATGGTGGTGCTCAAGCTATGGTTGATGTAGCTGAAGCAGCTAGAAAAACTCTAGACAAGCTAAGAGCTGACCTAGGTTCAGTACAAAATCAATTAGTAGCTACTATAAATAATATTACAGTTACCCAAGTAAATGTAAAATCAGCTGAATCTCAAATAAGAGATGTAGACTTTGCTAGTGAGAGTGCAAACTTCTCTAAATTTAACATACTAGCCCAAAGCGGAAGCTACGCTATGAGTCAGGCAAATGCTGTACAACAAAATATATTAAGACTACTACAGTAGCTTAAATTTAAATCTTTAATAGCTTAAATTTACTCGCAATGCTTAGTCATTGCGAGGGTTTATGATATATACTAGAGATTTTATAGTAGAGCATATAAATTACTATGGCTTGTTAGTATAAGTCCTATGTAATCAAATCAATCAAAAAATCAAGAAAAATTATATCAATTTCTTTAATATCAAACAGAATTTAAATAAATTTGATAAAATACAAGCCAAATTTCACAAAAGAGGCAGATATGAATCCGATACTAAATACCGATAGTTATAAAATTTCACACTATTTGCAATACCCAAAAGATATTAAATTTATAAGCTCATATATTGAGTCTCGTGGTGGGCGGTGGAATCGCTTGTTATTTTATGGATTACAGATATTTTTGATGGAGTATCTAAGTCAAAAGATAAGCTACGATGATATAGATGAGGCTGATGAGTTTATCAAAGCACATGGGATGAAATGTAATAAAGATGGCTGGAAATATATAGTAGAGCATCATGGTGGGGTTTTGCCTTTAGAGATAGAGGCGGTGGCCGAAGGTAGCATTATACAAACTGAAAATGTCCTTTTACAGATTAAAAATACAGATCCGAATTTAGCGTGGCTTGTAGGGTATTTTGAGACGGCGATTTTGCGCTCAATTTGGTATCCTGTGGCCGTAGCGACTAATAGCTACTTTTGTAAGCAAAATATCTTACACTTTTTAAAAGAGAGCGGAACACCTGAAAATATCGATTTTGCCTTACATGATTTTGGTGCTAGGGGTGTTAGTAGCTTTGAGAGTGCTGGGATTGGTGGGAGCGCTCATATGGTGAATTTCAAAGGCTCTGATACCATCACAGGCGCGCTATTTGCGAAAAAATATTATGGTGCGGATATGGCGGCATTTAGCATACCAGCTAGCGAGCATAGCACGATGACTTCATGGGGCAAGGATGGGGAATTTCAAGCTTATGAGAATATGGTACAAAGCTACGGCGATGGGATTTTTGCTTGTGTGATTGATAGCTATGATACCTTAAATGCTATTGATTTATGGGGCAAACTCTTTGATAAGGTTAAAAAGCTAGGCGGCAAGGTGGTGCTTCGCCCAGATAGTGGCAATCCTGTGACAATGGCTAGTGAGTGTATAGAGAAGATGATGAGCCTAGCAGGATATAGCGTAAATTCCAAAGGTTATAAGGTCTTGCCAGATCATATAAGGCTTATATATGGCGATGGGATAAATCCGCAAAGTATAGAAGATATCTTAAATGAGCTTAAATTTAGAAAAATTAGTAGCGATAATATTGTCTTTGGTATGGGTGGGGCGTTGCTTCAACACTTAAATAGAGATACTCTAAGGTTTGCTATGAAGGTAAATGCCGTAAGTAGCGATGGGATAAAGTGGAGAGATGTATATAAAGATCCAGTTACAGATCCCAAAAAACGCTCAAAATCAGGTCGCTTAGCACTCATTAAAGAGAATGACCTATATAAAACTATAAGATTTGATGAGTTAAATGGTAGGCAAAATTGGCTAACTAAGGTATTTAAAGATGGTGAAATTTTACGCAAATTTAGCTTTGATGATATCAGGGCTAGGGCTAAGGAGTATGATTAATTTATAAATTTAGATAAAGGATAGAAAATGCATAGAAAAAAGATATATAATCCAGCATCAAATGAGACGCTAGGTGAGCGTAAAATTTTTAATGGCAATCCGCATGGAATTTTGAATTTCACAAAGGCCAAATATACTTGGGCGCTTAAACTTTGGGATCTTATGGAGGCAAATACTTGGTTTCCAAAAGAGGTTGATACTACTGATGATGTGCGTGACTATGCTTGTAATCTCACAGCGGCTGAAAAGCGTATGTATGATTTAGTGTGGAGCCAGCTTATCTCAATGGATAGTTTTCAGACAAACAATCTAGCCGATAATATAAACCCATATATAACTGCTCCTGAGATAAATGCTGTTCTAGCCCGTCAAGCTTATGAAGAGGCAAATCACTCAAAAAGCTATGCTGTAATGGTAGAGGCGATTTGTGATAATACTGATTTAATATATGAGATGGAAAAGCATGATGATGTCCTAAGGCGTAAAAATGATTATATCTCAAGCGTATATGAAGAGTTAGCCGGAGAGGTAACTGATGAGAAACTGCTTCTAGCTATGGTGGCAAATCAAATTCTAGAAGGGGTATATTTCTATAGTGGATTTACAGCGATTTATGCGCTAGCAAGGGCTGGAAAGATGCTTGGAAGCGCTCAAATGATAAGATTTATCCAAAGAGATGAGATAACTCATTTGTTATTATTTCAAAATATGATAAACTCAGTTCGCAAGGAGCGTCCAGATCTATTTACTCCACAAATTGAGGCTAAAATTTATGATATGTTTCAAAAGGCTGGAGCTTTAGAGATTGAATGGGGTAAATATATTACTCAAAATCAAATAATGGGCTTTACAGATGATATAATCGAGCAATATATAAAGTATTTAGTTGATGATAGGCTTACATCAATTGGGCTTAAAAAGCTATATAATGTAACTCATCCGATAAAATGGGTTGATGATTTTGCTAAATTTAATGACCAAAAATCAAATTTCTTTGAAAGCAAGGTTACAAATTATAGCAAAGGTAGCCTAAGCTTTGATGATTTCTAATCTTAAAACGCAAGTTTTAAGCTCTTTAGGAGCAGTTCGTAGAGCTAGCGAGCTTTGCGAATTTGCTAGTTCGCTTAAAAGTGGGGATTTAGCGCTTTGTGGCGAGCTGTGTGTTAGCGGTTATGAGAGACTTGATAGGATGTTTTGGCTGGATTTGGATGAAAATTTAGCCAATTTTTTAAAAAGTGGTGCATATCTAGGATATAGCTGCGAGTTTGATGGGTATAATGAGTTTAGGCTTTTAGGTTCAAATGGGCTTGAGTTTAAACAAAGAAAATATAAATTATTTAAGCCAAATGGCGAGGATAAAATTTTTAAATTTGGAAGTTTAGATGAGATTTCCATACGAGAAATAGCAGGGATAAAAGTTGGCGTTTTGATCTGTTTTGAGCTTAGATTTATAGATCTTTGGAGTAGATTGCGTGGCGCTGATGTTATACTAGTACCAGCAATGTGGGGGCAAAGCAGGCGTGAGCATTATGAGACTTTATGCAAGGCTTTGGCTCTGCAAAATCGTTGTTACACTTTAGCGTGTAGCGATGTGGATTTGAAATTTAGTGCAGTTTTTGCCCCTGATGGTAGCAAGGCAGATGTGGCTAAATTTGATATTAATTTGATTAAAAAATTTAGAAAATGGATAGATGATGAATAGTTTAGAAGCAGCAAAATGTCAAAAAATGAGCGATGAGATAGCAAATTTAGTAGAACTTAGCCCCTTGGTTTATAAGGCCTTTAGCAGTACGCCTAGGACGCCTTTTGTGCCGGTATCTATCAATGCTTTTAAGCTTGATGCGCATCCAATTGGTTCAAATCAGTGGATTAGTTCACCGCTAACTGTAGCTAAGATGACAATGGCACTAGAGGCCGAAAATTGCGATAATATACTAGAAATTGGCTGCGGTAGCGGATATCAAGCGGCGATTTTGGCTAAGATAGCAAGGCGTGTTTTTAGTGTGGAGAGGATCGAGGCGTTGGCAAATTCGGCTAAATCTTTGATGAAAAATTTAGGGATAAATAATGTATTTATACGATTTGATGATGGGAATTTAGGTTGGCGAAGCTATGCGCCTTATGATAGGATTATACTTAGTTGTTTTTGCCAAAGTGTGCCTGATAGGCTATTTAGCCAGCTTAAAGATGATGGAATTTTAGTCGCACCAGTAGCTAAGGATAATAAACAATATATCACACAATACAAAAAATCAAATGGCCAAATCATTAGCCAAATTTTAGATGAGTGTGTATTTGTCCCATTGCTTGATGGAACAGAACAGAGATAAAAAAGGAGTAATATGCCAACTTTAAACTGGGTAGGAAAAGATGAGGTTTTAAGATACAATCCACCTTATCACACGCTAGAGAAAAATATACTTTTAATGTTAAAAATAGTGATATTATGATAATCAAAAGGGGATAATCTGCTCTAAAAGCCCTTCTTTTGATTTCATTGTTTATTTCTTTGTTTAGGAGATTTTTAAGCGAGAATTACAAAAAGAATATCTTTTAAATCATCTTTTGATATGTAATCTTTGGCAATCTTAACAACTACATGTTCCATTTTGGTATAATATCGATTTGGGCAATCTAAGCCATTTACTTTAGCAAAATGACAACCAAGATAAATTGCAGCTCTTTTGTTGCCATCTAAAAAAGGATGAAATTTTACACAAGAAAAAATTATATGAGTCATTTTATCAAAAAAAGTTGGATAATAATCATCATTTTGTATCTGCTCTAATACTGAATTTAGGTATCCTATTTGAGTTTTATTATATCCTCCTAAACCACCTATTTCACGAATTATATCATCGTGAAAATCAATAGCACATCGCAAATCAAAATAATACATTATTTATCTTTTAAACGCATAAATACAGCTCTAATTTCTGGGTCTTTTAGTTTTTCTAATCCATATTGTCTAGTTTTTTCAAACTCTTCACGAGTAATCATACGAGATGTTTCTTTATTTTTTTTCTCAATATTTTTTTTGGTATTATTTACATTATTCATTTTATCTCCTTATTAGTTTGATTATTATATATTTTCAATATTATAAAATTACTTAAATGGAAATTATATTATGGATATTTGAGCTATAGTGGTTTAAAATTTATAATTTTTAATGTAATTTAAATGAATTTAAGCGAATTTAAAGTGATAAAAAGTAATAATTTTAATTATTAGACAAAATTATTTATCATATTTTTAAGGAAAATTTGTGAAAAAAATCTCAAAAATCACGCTATCATTAGTTTGTGCTTCTGTTTTATTATCAGCTACAAATTCCCTAGCGCAGGCTAATGATAAGGTTTATAGCGTTATAAATCTCCATAATGCCAAAGTAGAAAATCCAAATATAGATGGCAGTAGCATAGTAATTGGCGTTGTAGATAGCGTATTTAACACAAATAATCCGATAATAAAAGATAAATTAATAGGCGAGATAAATAACAGCATAGACCCAGATCGCTTCGCTGGTGGTGATAAGATTACTATGCTTCATGGCACTCAAGTATCATCTCTCATAGTGGGTAATAGCAGTGATCTAATGGGCGTGGCAAATGGTGCGACATTTTATGGCCTAGCATATCTAAATCCAAGCCCATTATACACAGGCGATATAAAAGCCGATATCCAAAAGATGATAGATAGTGACGTAAAGGTGATAAATCATAGCTATGTTAGCAATGGATTTGCTCTTATAAATCGCAAATGGGGCAATGGCCTAGAGGCTATAGCCCCAAATAGCCAAAATGGCAGCGCTATAAGCTACGATGAATTCCAAAAGCTCACACAAAGTGATATAAGTTTGCAAAGGGCTCAAGCCTTAGCTGAACTATCTAAAGAGCAAGGGATATTAAATATCGTTGGCGTAGGAAATGATGGTTTTAGCTCACCTAGGGCGAATTCTGTTTTGCCAAGCTATGATGAGAGCTATCGTGGGCTTTTGGCTGTTGGGGGCTTGAACGCTGATAAAATCACTATCCAAAATGACAAGATAACAATCGGTGGAATCACTGATGATGAGTGGAAAGCCGCAGCCGATAAATGGAGCCAAGGCACAGGCGATAAAAGCAAGGTAATCCTAAATGAGCTAATTAATAAGCAAGGGATCTATACTTATAGCAATTTTTTTGCTGGATCAGCCTCGCTTTATGGTATTATGGCGCCGGCTCAAAACATAGTAACAGCTAATGGTAGATATGGCTATACATATTATGATGCTAATAATGGGTATAAAGAACAAACAGACCTAACCACCACTATCACAGATTCTGGGACTAGCTTTGCTGCGCCGCTTGTGAGTGGGGTGGCAGCTTTGGTAGAGCAGAAGTTTCCATTTTTAAATGGCTCACAAATCGGCGATATCTTGCTAACTACGGCTAATAAAAATGTAGAGACTCCAAATTTAGTAGTAACCAAAAATGTCGGCAAAACTGGCTCGGCTGAATTTTATAGCATTTTTTATATCGATAAAGATGTACCAACAAATGGTAGCGGTATAGACTGGGAACAAGTCAAAAAAGATTTAGTAGCAGCTGGATTTAAATCAAGCCAAAATGATGAAAGCATAGCAGAATATATCATAAAAAATCTATTAAAAAGCGATGCCGATGTGAGTAACGGTCTTAAAGCAAATTCGGTAGCAGTGATGAAACTAAGCAAAGAAGATTTCATCGGTAGTGGTATTTTAGACGCTCAAAAAGCCTTAAAAGGCTTAGCAGCGCTAAATATAAATCGCCTAAATCCTAGTAATATAGAGAGCTTTGATAATAAATATTATGGATTTTACACCATCAATACAAATGGGCTAAATGGCACATTCACAAATAATATAGATGAGATAAAATGGGATGATAAATACCATCTAAGTGACGCTACAAACTCCCTTAAAAGTGATGATAGAGTAAATGCGAATTTATCCACTTTACAAGCTGGATTTATAAAAACTGGCGATGGGACTTTGAAATTTAGCCAAAATACTCTAAATTATTCTGGCCCTACGATAGCTCGTGGCGGGATTTTAGAATTTGATAGAGTAACAGCGGAGAATTCAGCTCTCTATGCTGATAATGGTGGTCAAATCATAATATCAGGCGAAACTAACGCTAATAAAAATCTATATGCTATAAATGGCGGTGAGGCTAGAATAATTGGCAAATTAACAAATGGTGATATTTTTGCTAGAAATCGTGGTTTGATAAGCGGAACTGGAACCATAGCCAAAAATCTCATCAATGAAAGCGGTATTGTGATGCCTGGTGGAGCGGGTCAAATCGGCGTTTTAAATATAAATGGCACATATACCCAAAATCAAAACGCAAGCCTACACATAAATTTTAATAACCAAGCAAACTCAGATATCATCGCTACAAACTATGATATCAAGGGCGGAAATTTGGTTTATATCCCGCTTAGTGGGGAGTTTTTCAAAACTGGGCAAGAGATTAAAATTGATTTTGATAAGCTTAGTGAGAATGGAAATCTAGATAAATTTACTAATATCTCAGTCCTAGGTACAAGCACTTTAAATTTTAAACTAAAAGACAATAATACAATAATATCAAGTGAAAATACCAACAATTCCGGTAACCAAAATAACAATTCTGGCAACCAATCTGGAAATCAATCCGGTAACCAATCTGGCAACCAAAACAATAATTCTGGCAACCAAAACAATAATTCCGGTAACCAATCTGGCAACCAAAACAATAATTCCGGCAACCAATCTGGTAACCAAAATAACAATTCTGGAAATCAATCCGGTAACCAAAATAATGAAAATACCAACAATTCTGGAAATCAATCTGGAAATCAATCTGGAAATCAATCCGGTAACCAATCTGGAAATCAAAACAACAATTCTGGAAATCAATCCGGTAACCAAAATAATGAAAACACCAACAATTCTGGCAACCAAAATAATGAAAACACTAACAATTCTGGAAACCAATCCGGTAACCAAAACAACAATTCTGGAAATAGCAACACCATAATAGTAGAAATAAAAGAAGATGCCTATAAACCTACAAACTCCTCACAAGCGACAAACTTGGCAGTATCTAAGTCATTGATACAGATTAGAAATTCAGCGAATTTAAGCCCAAAATATCAACAATTCTTTGGAGAATTAGATACAACAAGCAATAATCGTAAAAAAGAAATTCTATCAAGTGTAAATTCAAAAGATATCTCAAGATCCGCAGGAGAAGCTGCGACCTTCACAGGTAGAACTTTAGGCCAACAAACATTGCCATTTGCAACTCTTCAAAGTGGCGCTACAAAGGTCGCTACTATAGCTAAGAATTCGAAATTAGCTCTTATAAATAGCGATATGACTGATAGTATGGTCTATGATATCTTAGAGAGTTATAACGCAGCTTTGAGTAAAAGCGAGATTTTCAGTAGGGTTTCATACTCATATTTTAAAGGCGATAACTATAATATCGATACATATTCTGTGAATTTAGGTACCAACAAATGGGTAAGCGATGATGTGAAATTGGGTGCGTTTTTGAACTATTCTCACCAAAAAGGGGATTATGGATTCTCAGATATTACAAGCAAGTTAATATCTGTGGGTTTAGCTGGTTTAAAAGATTTTGGCGATTTTAATTTAATAGCTAGCGTGGATGTCGGTATGGGATTTAATGATACGAGTCGTTATATCCTAACCTCAAGTGATGAGCTAAAAGCCGATTATAATAGCTATTTTGTCTCAACTGGGCTTGGTCTATCAAAAGATTTTGAGATAAATGATAGCTTTACTTGGACGCCGATATCTATGCTAAATTATATATATACTAAGCAAGATGGATTTGAAGAGAGTGGCGGTATATTGGCTAAGGGGTATAAAGATATATCTATAAATAGCTTAAATTTAAGTCTAGGTGGCAATATAGCTTACAATATCGCTACCCAAAACAATCTTTTTGCTACTTTAAATGGCTTTGCCTTTTATACAAGGCGATTAAATAGTGATAGTTTTAGTAGTACAGAGTATTTTGTAGATGCTAAAAATAATCTTTGGACACAAACAACTAAGCTAAATACCGATAGTGTCTATTTTGGTGCTGATGCTAATATCGAAAAGGGTAATAAATTTATAAACTTTTTAGTCTCAAGCGAGATAACCAAAGATACACATAGTATAAATACTGCTATTAGGGCAGGGATTAGATTTTAAGAGTGAAATTATAATTTTATGAAAAGCAATAAGTGGAGAAATTTAGCGATAAATTATAAAAATTTATCGCTACCGGCCTTTAAGCCTAGAAAACGAAATTTAATATCCGCTGATCTATATAAAAATATAATTTATCGCTATTTTGATGAGCTTGGAGAAGACTACTAGAAGAAAATGGAAATATAAATGAAAGCATAAGCAGTGAAAAAATAAAAGAATATATATATATTTTAGTGAGACAAAAGAAAAATATGAACAAAATGATAGCGATTTTTTAGGTGAGTGCAATGGAGTGGCTTATTATTTTATCTACAAAAAAGATGAAGTAACTACACTAGATTTTGAGTATTTAGTAAATTTAAAAAAGGCTAGTAGTTATGTGATTTATGCTGATGTATGTGTGCTTAGTGATGAGACTATGATGAAATACAATATAACTTTCAAAAAAAATTCCAAGAGATATTAAAAAGGTGTAAAAATGGAGCTAAAAGTATCAAGAAATCAAAGATAGGTTAAGAGCTGGTAATATAGATACAAGCTCTTAAGAGTTTGAAAATTAATGATATTTTAAGTTGTTTTAAGGTATATGATATAATCATATAAAGGAGGACAAATAAGCTTTTCCGATTTTATAAAAGAGCAAGCAATTGCTAAATCAGCTGATTATGATTTTGGAAATTTAAAGTATGTCAATAAGCATAGTTTAACTTCAATTGAATATACATTCGACAAATCACCCTTTGTTCATAAAGTATTTTATAATGGTGAAGAATTTTACTTTTATAAAAGGGAGTCATTTCATATCTTATCTAGAATAGTCCCCGAAGATTATCCAACTAAAGCTAACCCAAATGGAACTAAGGATAGGTATAGTCCTGTCGCTATGATAAGATTAATACCTACAGATAAAATTAAAAGAATAGGTTATAAGAATGTTTATGAAGTTAGCGCCGTGGAAGTCGATAGAGATTTGCGAGGTAATAGAATAGGTAAATTACTATATTATCTATCTACTGTGGTTTTAGGCTATACGCTTTTAGGTGACTCTGAACAATATGAAAATGCTAGGAGAATGTATTACTCATTCAGCCATAATCCGGGGTTTACAGTTGATATAATAAAATTAGGTTATGGTATCTTAGAAAAAAATGTAAATCTAAATGATCACAACGATGAAAGAGCTTGGAGTACAACACCAGATAAAGTAGGAAAGCTACATAGAGTGGTTCTTAAAAGTGTAACTATGGAGTCTAAAGTAATAGTTGAAAAATTAAAATAGACTAATTTAAGCGCTTATCATCCAAATAAATACACTAAAAGTATATTCAAAGGTTTGCTGTGTTTAAGAGTATAGCTAAGAACTTAGTGCCAAAAAATTACAAATCCAATCAATTTATTATGGATGCTTGAAAAATTTAAACGCTAGTTTTATTTATGAGCTTAGAAATGATAATGCTTTAAACGAAAATGATTTAAAAAACTATATAGAGCGTATAGTAAATAATCTAAGCGATGAAAGAAAAGCAAAATTATTAGATGAAATAGACGCATACACAATAAAAATAAAAAATAAAATTAAAGAGCTAAAAAGTGAATATAGAGAAAAAGTATTTTATGATTTGCTAAATAAAGGCAATATTAAAATAGAAAATACCTTTAGCTTTCAGCCAATAATACAAGCTTCTAAACTAAGCTCTTTGCGTGATAAATCCCTATATGAAGAAGAAATAGATAATTTAAACTCACTAGAAAATAGGCTTTTAACCGAAATCGTATCACTAAATAACATAAAATGGTGGCATAGAAATAAAGATATGAAACCTAGATTTTGCATAAATACTTTTATCAATCATTACCCAGATTTTATAATTTGTACTGAAAATGAAAATATTATAATGGTAGAAGTAAAAGGCGATGATAGAACAAATGATGATAGTAGAATAAAACTCAAATTAGGCTCAAAGTGGGCTGATAAAGCTGGAGATAAATATTTTTATTTCATGGTGTTTGAAAATAGTAAAATTGAAGGCTCTTTATTAGTAGATGAGCTTATTGATACTATAAAAGAGTTGTGATATTTAAATTTCGCCATATTTGTAAATTTATTTAAGAGTTTTATACTCTTATTTAATATTTTAGGCTATAATTTCAAATCTCAAATTTAATCAAAGGATAAAATATGTTAGAGTTAAGAAACCTACCATTTGACCCAAATTCCAACGCAGTAGTGAGTAAAGAAGCCTGTGATTATCACCATGGCAAACACCACCAAACATATGTAAATAATTACAATAATCTAACAAAAGATAGCGACCTAGCTAAAGCTAGTCTATTTGATGTACTTGTAAATTCACAAGGCGGATTATTTAATAATGCTGCACAAGTGTATAATCACGATTTTTACTGGGATTGTATAGCGAAAAAAAGCGATAAAAGCAGTGAGCTTGAAGCAGCTTTAAAAAGCGATTTTAAAGACTTTAAAGCTGAATTTATCAGCTCTGCTACTACACTTTTTGGCTCAGGCTGGACATGGCTAGTTTATAACCCAAACACAAGCAAACTAGAGATTAAAAATACTTCAAATGCTGCTACTCCAGTAACTGATGGTCTAGTGCCACTACTTGTAGTAGATGTATGGGAGCATGCATATTACATTGATAGTCGCAATGCTCGTCCAGCGTATTTAGAAAAATTTTATGAAAATATCAACTGGGATTTTGTAAGCACAGCTTACGAATGGGCGAAAAAAGAGGGATTAAACTCAGTTAAATTCTACATCGATGAGCTTCATCCAGTAGCTAGTTGCTGCGGACATTGCGGTTGTAATTAATCATTTTAAATACTAAATTTGGCTAGAAAATAGATAAAAATTTATTTTTATCACAAAGATGGTAAAGCCATTATATTATTTGAGATTTAGCTCCAACTTTGCTGGAGCTAAAAATTTAAAATTATTTATCACTTTTGCAAGCAAGATCGCAATATATAACAAATTTAAATCTTTTTCTCCCATGCAAGTGCTGAGGCAATTATAGTCTTTAGATTATCCTTTTTAGGCTTCCAAGATGTAAGATTTCTAAGCTTAGATGAATCTGCTATAAGCACAGCAGGATCGCCTAAGCGTCTTGGCGCATCTATTACTTCAAAATCCACACCGCTTATTTTCTTAGCAGTATTTATAACCTCAAGTACGCTAAATCCATGCCCATATCCGACATTAAAGATATCACTATCATTGCTATTTAAATAATCCAAAACCGCTAAATGTGCACTAGCAAGGTCTTCGATATGAATATAATCTCTAATACAAGTTCCATCTTTAGTATCATAATCACGCCCAAAAATACTCATATTTGCTCTTTTGCCAGTTATTGTTTGTGTAGCAACTTTAATTAAATGAGTTGCGTTTGGATAGTTTTGACCGATTAAAGAGTCGCTTGAAGCGCCTGCGACATTAAAATATCTTAAAATTCCATACTTAAATTTGCTATTTGCAGCGGCTGCGTCTTTTAAAATTTGCTCACTCATTAGCTTTGATGTACCATATGGATTTATAGGATTTTGTGGGCTATTTTCACATACTACTCCATCTTTTGGCTCACCATAAGTTGCAGCTGTAGAGCTAAATATAAACTTCTCTACGCCAAATTCCACCGCAAGATTAATAAGATTTGCTGTATTTGCAGTATTGTTTAGATAGTATTTTAATGGATTTTGCATACTCTCAAACACCTCTATATACGCAGCAAAATGTATAATAGCATCAAATTTATGCGAAGCAAAAATCTCTTTAAGATGAGCAGTATCTGCTAAATCGCATTTGATAAAATCAAATTTGCCTACACTCTCAAGCGCTACTAATGCATCTTGTGAACCACTATAAAAATTATCAATTACAGTTATCTTATCAGCTGCACGTTCTAATAAAGCTTTTAATACATGCGAACCAATATATCCAGCACCACCAGTTATCAAAATATTCATTTCTACTCCTTAAATTTGCAATATTATAGCCAATTTAACTCCTATCTTGGCTATAAATTTGACTTTTATTTAATTTATTGGATTAGATTATGCTAAAAGTCTTTTTGGCAAAGAGATCTTATATTAAATGTTATCTTTTTTACGACTAAAATATACCATATCTTTATCCTTTTTAATTATATTAAATTCAAATTTTTTATAAAGCGTTATAGCTCTTAAATTATCTATAAAAGCTTTAGCTAAAATCTCTTTAACACACAGCCTATTAAACGCATAATCTACAACCACTTCCATAAGCAAATCGCCCATACCACGCAAATCTGGACTAGCATATATCCCAAATTCACAAGAGTTTTTAGAGATATTTACAAATGAGATCACTCCAATTGCTAAATCATCTTTATAAGCTAAAAAATATATTTTATCATTAGAACTACTAAGAGTATCTATAAATCTTATATGCTCATTCCACTCTATACTTTTATTTATCATATAGCTAGCAATTTTAGGGTTGTTTCGCCAATTATAAATCATCTTTATCTCTTTAGTATCTAAGCTAGTAAAATTGACAAGCTTTATACCATTAATCAAGCTTTCTAGCATCTATTTCCTCACTTTTATCAACCCAACCATACTCGCACCACTCTAGTTTTTCATTATCGATATTTTTAAATTTCCTATCACACTCCCATTTGCCCATACCTAGCATTCGCATCGTCTGACCATATCTGTAGCCCTCTTTTTGCTCTTTTGTTTTTGGCTCATATAGCATTAGTGCATTTAAGCTAACGATCAATACGCATAAAAATATAATTTTTTTCATCTATTCACCTCTTTTAATTCGTAAAAATACTGGAAATCTTGGCTTATTATTATTGGTTAGATTTTGAAATTTATATGTGATTATGGTGCCTATTTTTGGGGGATTTTTTCGTATTTCATCACTAAATCCAGATCCAATTTTAAATTTAATTTTACTAAAAATATCTACACAATCTACTGAACCCATAGCACCTTCATACTTACCTTTACCATTATTTATAGCTACTATTTGACACTCACTATCATTCCACTTTTTTAATTTTAGTATTTTATCGCTTCGGCCACTTATATATGATGCATTTGGATCACGAACTACTATACCTTCGCCACATTTACTTACAATCTCATCTAAAAAGGCAAAAGCATGGAGATTGTTTTGAATATAAGTTTGCTTTACAACTTTTATAAAACTACTTGGATTTAGGCTTAAAAACTCTTCTAAATAGGCCATTTTATCACTTAAATTTCCATCAAATTTAGGTAGATCAAATACCATATACTTAATATTTTGCCATGCTTTCATATCAGGATTTTTATCTAGTACTATAGAAGCAATTAGCTCAAACTCTCCTCTATTGCTCCACAGCTCTCCATCAAGTGCAAAATCTGGCAATTGAGCTATAAAGCTAGATGGTGCATTAATTATATTACCATTACGACTTTTTAACTCCTTGCCATCCCAAATAGCACGCACGCCATCATATTTTTCGCTCATCATCCATCCAGTTAGATTTTCATCTTTATACTCTTTAAGAAGCATTACAGAAGAAAAAGCACTAGAACAAACTAGCCAAATTAATAAACATATCCTAATCATCTACGCCCTAATCTATCAAGTTCATTTTTTATATATCTATCAAATACTATGCTATAACTCATATCTGATTTTTGGGTGTTTAGATACTCATTCATCAAGCTTAAATAATTAGCATAATCATCTAAATTTAACCTGCCACGCAATAATTCATATTTTAAAAATAACCAATATGTATTTAGCGTATCAGATTCACAATATTCATCAATTTTATCTTGCTCTCCATTATAGTATAAGTTCATAACCTCATCGCCACAAACATCATATTTACCAGGCAGATTTAAACTAGCACAAAGCAGATCTAGCTTTAGCCCGCTTACAGTCTTAAAATCGCTAATATGATCAAGCAAATCAAGATGAAAAACTCCATCATACCTACTTCTATAATTGCACCATTTATCCTTGCCATTAGCCCTATCATTGGTGTTAAAATACTCACTAGCTTCTATATTATAACGCATCGCTCTTATCATCAGCATAGGCAGATCAAAGCCTCTACCATTATAACTTACAAGTCTAGGATTATGCTCATTTATAAATTTAATAAATTCAGCTATTTTTTTCTCTTCACTATCTCCAGCAATTGTAGATACTCTTTTAAATCTACCAAACTCATCAGCTATTACTGCACTAATAGTTACTACTTTATGAAAACAAACTGGCAAAAACTCACTTCCACTTAGCTCTTTTTGCGCCTCAAGTGCCATTTGTGCTACGCTCTTATCGTCACCTTCATAACCATAAGCCTCTCTTAAAGAATCACAATCAGGCACAGTCTCACAATCAAATACGCATATATAACCGCTCATAAATTACCAACTTTTAATCAAATTTAGATAAAATAATAGCAAAAAATCTTGGAAAATTAGTTGAAAATAGCAATTATTAGACTCTCGGCTCTTGGTGATATAGTTCATACAAGCATTGTTGTGCAATTTATCAAAAAGCATTTTAAAGATGCTAAAATTAGCTGGTTTGTAGATGAAAAATTTAGTAGTATTGTTCATCTTTTAGATGGCGTTGATGTTATCACACTTCCTTTAAAGGATAAAAAATTTATTAAAAGTTTTAAAATTCTTAGAGAATTTAGTAATCATTTTGATCTTATTATAGATTTTCAAGGCCTTATAAAATCAGCCCTTGTAGCTAAAGTTTTAGGTAGCAATATAGCTGGATTTGATAAAAATAGCATAAAAGAACCGTTAGCTTCTATATTTTATAAGAGTAAGTTTAAAATTGATTATAATGAGAATATTATAAGGCGAAATTTAGCTCTTGCTAGTGCTGCTTTGGGCTTTAGCTTTAATGATAATGATATCAAGCAAAAATCTGCTTGTTTCATCTCAAATGTAAAGCCTAAACCATCTAAAACTATTTTAATAGCACCATTTGCAAGCGAAATGAGCAAATGCTATGATAAGTTTAATGAAGTTATAAATTTGCTAAAAGATTATGAGATTAATATCATATCAGCAAATGCTAAAGAGTATGAACTTGCTAGTAAAATTGCTTATAATACTCATGCTAAAGTACTTAGTCCTATGAGTTTATCTAAGGTAATAGATTTTATGCAAAGCGTAGGACTTGTAATTGGCAATGATAGCGGTATAACTCATCTAGCTTGGGCTCAAAATAGAGCTAGTATCACTCTTTTTGGAAATCGACCAAGCCATAGAAATAGCTTTATCACGCCTATAAATCATACTATTGATACAGGCAAAAAAATCGATGCAAGAAATATAGATAAGAGCGATTACTGCATAAATGAGATATCACCAATTAATATAGCAAATTTAGCAAAAAATATTTTAAATTCTGAGCTTTTAAATGGTTGATTTTTTATATTTATGGCTATATTATATGCTTAGATTTATCGCAATCTACACTCCAAAAGCTATTCAAAATATATTTTTTGATCTACTTGCAAAATGCTTTTATAAATTTGATAAAAAACATACAAATATAATGCGAACCAATCTAAAAATGTGTAAATTTGAGAATATAGAAGAGATTATTTTACAAACTTATCGCAATTTTGCCCACTTTGGCGTGGAGTTTTTACGCAATCAAAATAACACAAAAGAGCAAATTTTATCTAAAGTTGAATTTAAAAATGCTCAAATTTTAGATAAATTCAAAGATCGTCCAATTATCATCACCACTGCACATTATGGCAATTGGGAGCTTTTTAGCCTTGCGATGGCAGCTAAATTTGGCCCTGTAAGCATTGTAGGCAGAAACCTTGATAGTCCTGTGATGGATAGAATTTTAAGCAAAAATAGAAGTAGATTTAATATAGAAGTAATTCCTAAAAGTGGTGGTGCAAGAGCGATTATGAAAGCATTGCAAAATAGAAGGCTTCTTGGTATTTTAGTTGATCAAAATGTAGATATTAGAGATGGAGTAGAGTGTGAGTTTTTTTCTAATCGTATTTCGCACACGCATGCTGCTAGTATCTTTGCTGCTAAGCTTAATGCAATAATAATCCCAGCTTTTATCAAAAGAGTTGGCGATAAAAATGAGATTAGCTTTTATGACCCAATAGATATCAATCAACTAAATGGCGATAAAATCAAACAAGCCACACAAGCCCAAAGTAGCGCTACTCAAGATATGATAAAAAGCAAGCCAGATGAGTACTTTTGGATGCATAAGAAATTTAAACAGTTCTACCCAGAGATTTACAAATGAAAATTTTAATTATTAAATTTAGATTTATAGGCGATGTGCTTTTAACTACGCCATTAGTTGCTAATCTTAAAACCCATTATCCTAATGCTTCTATACACTTTGCTTTAAATCAAGGAACTCAAGCAGTAATACAAAATAATCCACAAATTGATAAAATCCATATCTATGATAGAGGCACTATTAAAAAATCTAATATATTTAAGCGAATTTGGCTTGAGTTAAAATACGCCTTAGAGTTAAGAAAAGAGAAATTTGATATAGTAATAAATACTGAAACTAGCGATCGTGGGATATTCTTAGCTAAATTTAGCGGAGCTAAAACCATAGTATCACGCAAAGGAACAAACCAAATTCTAAACAAACTCATAACTCACGAATCCAAATCAAACGGCCATATCGTAATGCAAAATTTATCTGCCATTAATGCTTTGGGTAAAGATATTATTACTACTAAAGTAAATTTATATTTTAATAATTATGATTTAAATTTACCAGATTATTTTATCCATATTCATCCTATGGCTAGGTTTGATTATAAGTGTTTAAGCAATGAAGCAGTAGCTAAAATTATTGATTTTTGCGAAATTGAGCTAGATAAAAGAGTTGTGCTAACCTGTGATAAAAATCCAAATGAGATAAGCAAAATGAAAAATATTTTATCGCTTTGTAGCTCAAGCCCAATTGTATTTATGGGAAATTTAAGCTTAGATGAAGTGGCATTTTTAAGCTCTAAATCAAAGCTATATATCGGCACCGATACTGCTATAATGCATATGGCTGCAGCCAATGATGTGCCGTGTATAGCTATTTTTGGGCCTAGTTATACATCTGCTTGGGGTCCATGGGATAATTCAAAATCCAAAAGCCTCTATCAAAGCAAAGGCGGGATTCAAAAAATGGGTATTCACACTGTAATTCAAAATAATTTAAAGTGCGTCCCATGCGGTCTAGAAGGGTGCAATAATTCTGGCGTGAGTGAATGCTTAAATAGTTTAGATATTAACTGGATAAAAAATGAAATAAAAAACCATTTTATTACACAAAGTCAACAAAATTTAAATAAATAAACCAATTTATAAGCCTAGCTATGTTAAAATCAAAAAATGAAAAATATATCAATCTTAGAAATAAGCTTTTCTAGCAAAAATCAGAGGTTTATCGAGCGCTTAAAAGCTGCTTTAAATTCGCTCAAATATACTACTATATCTAAAAATTATAGTGGCATTAAAGATAAAACTAGCCTACTGAGGCCGCTTAAAATCAATAATATAGCCAAAAAGCAAAAGGGCAATGAGTTTTATATCTGTTTAGATAGATTTGATAGTGCTGATATATATTTAGCCAATGATGGTGTACAAAAAATTTATAAAAAGCTTTATAAATTTTGGTTTTTAAGCTTTTCAAATTTTATCGCTGGTCAAATTGAGAAAAAATGTGTCCAAAACGCTACTAAAATTATAGCAAATTCAAATCTAACTCGCTTTGGATTAGAGACTGTTTATAATCTAGACCCAAATAAATTAGTTACTATTTATCCAGGAATCACACCTCCAATTCAAATCCAAAAAGGCAGAGCCAAGATGCGTTTATGTAATGAGCTTGGGCTTAATATGGAATTGCCAATTATACTATTTGTATCAGATAATTTTAGGATTGATGGAGCTAGGGAATTTATTGAGCTTTTAAGTCGTTTGGAGACCAAGGTAAATGCGCTTATTATCGGTAGCGATAAAGCTGTTTTAAAATATAGAAAAATTGCCCAAAATCTTGGTGTTACAGTTATTTTCCGTCCATCTCAAACTATAATGAATCACTACTATGAAGCAGCTGATATATTCGTTTTGCCATCGCATTATAACTCATTTAGCAATCAACTCTTAGAAGCACTTAGCTATGGTTGTGCGTGTTTTACTACTGAACAAAATGGAGCTAGTGAGATTTTAGGTAGTGAGTTTATTATGAAGGATGCTAGTGATCAAAGTATAGATGAATATATAAATCTTTTGCTAACAGATCATGATCTACTTTTAGAGATTTCAGGGCAAAATAGCGAATTAGCACGTGAATTTAGCGTTGAAAAGAATCTAAATGAAATTTTAAAGGTTATTGGTGAGAGTATTCATTGAGTTGCCAACATGGCTTGGCGATGGGGTAATGAGTAGTGCTGCTATTGCAAATATTAGGGCAAATTTTAAAGATGCAAAGCTAACATTTTTTGGCTCTGCGGCTAGTACAGCTCTATTTGCTAATCTTGGCGATATTATAATAGATGAGTCCAAAAAATCCAAATTTCGCCTAGCATATCTATATAAATTAGCCAAATCCCAGCCTAAATTTGATGCATTTATCAGCTTTAGAAGTCATCTAGCTTCAAAGGCTTTGGCATTTTTTATTCACGCTCCAAAAAGTGGAGTATATAGGCCAATTAATAAAAGTGACCATTTAGTAGTTGATTATCTAAATTTTAGTTCAAAAGCCCTTAATATTGGTATTTTAACTAATGAAATGGAGCTAAGCTTTACTCCACAAATTTATACTAGGCCGACTCTAGGACTAAATCCAGGCGCAACATATGGAAGTGCTAAAAGATGGTATCCTAGCTATTTTGCTCAGGTTGCTATGGAGTTAGCAGATAAATTTGATATTTTGATTTTTGGTGGAAATGGCGAGATAGAGATTTGCGATGAGATTAGCCATATTTTGACTAAAAGCGGTATATCACATATAAATCTTTGTGGTAAAACTAGTATAAAAGAGTTAGCTAGTTATATTGCTGGACTTGGGCTTTTTATTACTAATGATAGCGGACCAATGCATATCGCAGCTGCTTTTAAGGTGCCAACAGTTGCACTATTTGGCCCAACTAACTTTACTAGAACTAGCCCATATAATAACCCAAAAGCAAGACTAGCACATCTAAATTTGCCATGTATGCCATGTATGAAAAGAGTCTGTCCGCTAGGCTCTCATGAGTGTATGAAAGAGCTAAAGCCAGCCCTTGCATTAGAGCTAGCTAGACAAATTATATAATTTAAACTCAAAACGCTCTATCTACTGCAGCGCAAATAGTGTGAATTATTAAGATATGCATCTCTTGAATTCTAGCTGTATCATTAGAAGGCACAATTACATTTATATCGCATAACTCATTCATTGCTCCACCATCTCTGCCACTTAATCCTATGGTTTTAATGCCCTTTTGTTTTGCAATCTCAAATGCCTTTAATACATTTTTGCTATTACCACTTGTACTTATACCTATTAGCAAATCTCCGCTATTTCCTACGCCACTAAGCTGTCTTGCAAAAACTTCATCATATCCATAGTCATTACCAATTGCAGTAAGCGCTGAAGTATCAGTAGTTAATGCAATTGCTGGAAGAGAGATTCTCTCGCTCTTATATCTACCAGTTAGTTCTGCTGCAAAGTGTTGTGCATCAGCTGCGCTTCCTCCATTACCACAAATTAAAATTTTATTTGAGTTTTTTAGCGTTGCTACTACTGTATTTGCTACACTCATCACCGCTTCATCTATGGACAAAACTCTATTTGCCACCTCTAAATGTGCTTTTAATTCATCTGTAAATATACTCATTTTAGCCTCTTATTTTTTGATTTTTTCTATTATTTTTGTGGTGCTTTTGCCCTCAATAAACTCTATTAACTCAACTCTTTTAGCAAATTCACTACCTACTATCTCTTTGTCTTTATAGTCTGCACCTTTTACTAATATATCAGGTTTAATTGCTTTGATTAACTCATGTGGAGTTAGCTCATCAAATATCACGACAAAATCGACAAACTCCATCGCACACAACATCGCAGCCCTATCATATTGCACATTTACTGGCCTATCTTTGCCTTTTAACTCTCTTACTGAATTATCTGAATTTAATCCTACTACTAATATATCGCCAAGCATTTTAGCCTTTTGTAAGTAGCTGATATGACCAATATGCATAATATCAAAGCAACCATTGGTAAATACTAAAGTTTTACCACTTCTATCAACCTTTAAAAGCTCATCAAGTTTGACAATTTTACGCTCAAAACCAATTTTTTTACTCTTTAGATTCTCTATTTCGCCCCAGCTTGCATCTGCACTTCCTACCTTACCTACAACTACTGCTGCGGCCAAATTTGCATTATCTATCGCCTCTTCTATGCTCATCTTGCTAGCTAAGCAATAACCCAAAGTAGCTAGTACGCTATCACCAGCACCGGTTACATCAAAAACCTCTTTAGCAAGAGCTGGAAATTTCTTAACCTCATCGCTTAAAAGCCCAATCCCATCTTCGCTAAGAGTGATTAAAGAGTACTCTAATTCATAGTTTAATTTCATACTTTTTAAAGCCAATTCCAAGTTTTCATCGCTATCTATAGAAAATCCTAACGCCTCGCTTGCTTCTTTTTTATTTGGGGTTAAAAGTGTCGCACCTTTATATTTACTATAATCCTTACCCTTTGGATCTACTAATACCATCTTATGATTATTTTTAGCAATTGATATTATCTGCTTGGTTAAGTAATTACTCAATACACCCTTACCATAATCACTTAGCAAAACAATATCATAACTAGCTAAAATATCTGCAAATTTATTGACAATCTCATCAGCACAATTTATATCACTTATACTCTCAGTATCTAGCCTAATTACTTGCTGATGTGATACCATTATACGACTTTTTTGGCTAGATTTTCTTCCACTTTGAGATAGAACTAACTCAGCCTTAGCTCCACGAGCATCTAAAAGCTCTAAAATTTCTTTACCTAAATCATCATCGCCAACTACACTTACTACGCCTACTTCTGCACCAAGAGCGATCAAATTTGATACTACATTACCACAGCCGCCAAGCCTTTTAGTTTCATTTTTGATATTTACTACTTGCACTGGAGCCTCTGGACTAATGCGATCACAACTACCCCAGATATAGTGATCAATCATTAAATCCCCAACTACTAAAACCTTAGCCATTATTTAAACTCACTATTATAAATTCTTTTTATTGCTGGTAGATAGTCTTTTATAGCATCTTCTAAGCTCCACCTAGGCTCATATTTTAATCCAGTTCTTGTAGGCTCAATATCAGCTTGTGTAAAGAATTGATACTGTGATGCAAATGGATTAGCAATATACTCATTACCTAAATTTACGCCAATCTCACGCTGTAAAATATCAGCAATATCTTGAAAACTTCTAGCATTGCCAGTGCCAACATTATAGACTCCACTATCTCCATTTATAGCTAGTTCATTGGCTAAGATTATATCTTGTATATATATAAAATCTCTTTTTATCTTATCGCTACCTTCAAAAAGCCTTGGTGCTTTTCCACTTAAAATTTGAAGCCCAAACTGCAATACCATAGATGCGGTTTTGTTTTTATAAAATTCCCCATCACCATATACATTAAAATATCTAAGCCCTACAATATGAAGTCCAGTTTTAGCATTAAATTCACGCCCCATTTCATCCATCATAAGCTTTGAAAATCCATATACATTACCAGGATTTTCGCCTTTGCCTACACTTTGTGGGCTTGGTGCATCTCCATATGTAGCACCGCTACTAGCATATATTAGCTTTGAGCCATTTTCATAAGCAATATCAATAATATCTTTAAATGAATTTAAATTCACCCTCATTATCTCATCTTGTTCAGCCACCGTAGTATCAGAGATAGCAGCCTCATGATATATCACATCGGGCTTAAACTCTCTCATCTTTTTAATAGTATCTCTATCGCATATATCTCCGCAATGAATTTGGCCTTTAAAGCCGATCAAATTTTTATAATGACCAAAGCTTTTTAAATTTCCATTGCTAAAAGTCTCATTAGAGCGAAATTTATCCACTACTAAAACCTCATGTTTATCCATAAAATATTTAGCCAAATTTGATCCTATAAATCCAGCTCCACCAGTTATTAATATCTTCATTTTTGTCCTTTTATATGCTCTAAAACTTCTAATACGCTTTTAAATTCATCGCCGATTAAATAGCCTTTTTCTACTCCAGCTCTTCGTGCTGATTCTAAATCGCTTGGCTTATCTCCTATCATTAATGAATCTTTTAAACTAATATTAAATTCATCTAAAGCCTGCAATATCATTCCAGGTTTAGGCTTTCTGCAATTACAATCATCGCTTGGAGTGTGAGGGCAATGGTATATTTTTTTAATCTCAATACCATAAGATTTAAACTCATCAATCATATACTTGCTAAGCTTTGCAAAATCATCTTCACTATAATATCCCCTACCAATTCCAGATTGATTTGTAACTACAAAAATCTCATATCCAAGCATCATAAATCCAGCCAAAGCCTCAAAAATTCCAGGCATAAACTCAAAATCTTCTATACGATAAACATAACCAGGATCTTTATTTATCACCCCGTCACGATCTAAAAATAGTGCTTTAATCTTTTCCATAGGTTGATTTTATCTATTTTTAGTTTAAATTCACTTAATATAGATGAATTTATCCAATAATCGCTAACTAAAAATTAAAAATTTAATTCTAGTATTTAATCTAAAATTCAGAATATTGCCACTATAATACTCTTTTAAAATCTCTCAAAAAAGGATATAAAATGAAAAAAATAGTTCTATTAGTTGCATTAACCTGTGTTGGCGCATTCGCTGCTGATGGTGCTGACATTTACAAAAAATGTGCAGTTTGCCATGGTGCTAAAGCTGAAAAAAAATATCTAAATAAAGTTCCAGCTCTAGTTGATACAGATCCAGCTCAAAGATTAGCTGATATGAAAGCTTATAAAGCTGGTGCCCTAAATGATGGTAAAGGCAAAATCGGCATGGGCGCTATCATGAAAGGCCAAATGGCTACTTTAAGCGATGCTGATATGGAAGCTGTAAGCAACTATATTTCAACTCTTAAATAACTCTATCTAGCTAGCATTTGCTAGCTAGGCTTTTAATTTATTTTTATATATTCATTTAAATCAATCACAATAGATATTTTTACTCTCTAGCTCTTTAGATCAAGCCATATCTAATGGTAATGATGTAAGCTGAAATGATGAATGGTGTAAACGATAAAACTGGTGTAAGAGTTGAAGTTAATAATACTCAAATTTTTGGCGTGGTTGCTACTGGTACAATTAAAGATTTTATGATTAATGGCGTAAAAATCGGTAATATTACCGTAAAAGCTAATGATTCTGACAATGCTTTAACTGCAGCAATTAACGCTAAAAAAGATGAAACCGGAGTAGAAGCAAGTCTAGATAACGGTAGATTAGTTTTAGCTGCTAAAGATGGTAGAGCTATAAGAATTGGTACTTTTTCAAACAGCTATACAGCTTTAGGCGGTAGATTGTCAGGTGCTTCTGCAGGTGGTGGTAGTGCAAATGCTTCTCTTGGCACTGTGTTAATGGGTCAAATCACATTTGTTCGCCAAGATGCTAGAGATATTAAAGTGGGTTTAAATGGTATGTCAGCTATTAGTGGTATGACGGCTGCAGCTATTACCGAAGCTTCAATCGCATCGGCTACTTATAATCAAGCTTCAGTGAATTTAAAATATATGAACTCTGGTACAATTAGTGCTACAATTGCTAAAGCAATGGGATTTTTTAATGGCGGAGCCTCTAATGCAGGTCAAATGACAGACCAAGCCGGTGGCGTAAATACTTATGGTGGCGCTCAAGCTATGGTTGATGTAGCTGAAGCAGCTAGAAAAACTCTAGACAAGCTAAGAGCTGACCTAGGTTCAGTACAAAATCAATTAGTAGCTACTATAAATAATATTACAGTTACTCAAGTAAATGTAAAATCAGCCAAATCTCAAATAAGAGATGTAGACTTTGCTAGCGAGAGTGCAAACTTCTCTAAATTTAACATACTAGCCCAAAGTGGAAGCTACGCTATGAGTCAGGCAAATGCTGTCCAACAAAATATATTAAGACTACTACAGTAGCTTAAATTTAAATCTTTAATAGCTTAAATTTACTCGCAATGCTTAGCCATTGCGAGGGTTTATATACAATATATCAAGTTTTTTATATTATCAATTAAAATGGATTTATAAATTAGGGTAGTTGATAAAAATTACTAAAAATACAAAAATAATACTCTAAATACTACTAAAATATCTAAAAACCATTAATCCTATAAGATCACAACCTCGCAACGCAACTCTATACCAAAAAGCTCAGCTACACGGTTTTTGGCTAAATTTATCAACTCTATTGCATCATTAAAGCTTCCATTGCCATAATTGATTAAAAAATTTGCATGAATTTCGCTAAAGCCGCATCCGCCGCTCCTATAGCCTTTCATTCCAGCAGCCTCTAAAAGTCGCCCAGCATGATCGCCAGCAGGATTGGCAAAGCATGAGCCAAAGCTCGCGCCTTTTGGCTGATTGGAGCGCTTTTGATTGAGTTTATTGCTTAGAACTTCATCAAATTCACGTATAATTTTAAAACTAGCCTCAAATATCACTCCATCAATATTTGAGTGGCGGTAGCTAAATTCACACTCATTAGCTAGTGTTACTCCTTTAGATGTTGTGATATTTAAGAGCAAATTTGAAATCTCATACTCTTTTACTCCAGCATTCATCTTTATCATTCCACCAATGGTTCCAGGAATTTTTTTAGCAAATTCAAAGCCGCCAATATTGTTATCTTTAGTAAATTTATATATTTTTGAGCTTGGAGTTTTAGCGCCAATTTTTAGTACGCCATTTTCTAGTTTGATATAGTCAAATTCGCTTCCTAAAATCCCCATTTTAGGTGGATTTGGTGAGATTAGCAAATTATTTGCTCCGCCAATTATCACTCCATCAAATTCACGCATTTTATCTAGCACTTCTACATCAAAAATCCCACCAATGCGCACTGAGCTGTACTTACTAAAATCAATTTTCATTGGATAAATGTTGGTATCATATTTAATATTCGTTCAGTAAAATCAATCATTTGCCCCATCATCCACGGCATTAAAAAGATTATTACCACCACAACCAAAATTATCTTTGGTACAAAGCTTAGCGTCATCTCGTTAATCTGTGTAGTAGCTTGAAAAATGCTAATTAGCAAACCAGCTACCAATCCAGCCATAAGCATAGGCAGACTAATCATTAGTGCTAGTTTAAAGGTCTCAACGCCTAGACCGATTAGATCGCCTTGCATTAGCTATTCCTACTATTTAGATACTCAGTTGGTATGAGATTTGGCTGAGATTTGATTAAATTTGAATAAACCCCATTCTCATATCCGATTTCAAAAAGCCTATCTACTGCACGCAGCTGAAGATCGCTCATACTGATAGATTCAGCATTTGCATAAAGCCCTAGATACTTTTGCAAACTTGTATCATCTACACGCACTAGCTTACGCTCTAGTAACATAGAGCTTAATATTTTTTTATTATCGTGTGCGATTTGTACGGCCTTTGTCAGTACCGATTCGCACTCTATAGCATCACTTAGCGGCAGACTGCGTCTAAGGGCCATACCACCAAGTGGTAATGGCAGACTATCATCGCCTCTAAGTTCACACCAAATATCCCAAATTTCACGCTCTACGCATAGTTCATCACTAAAGCTAAGAATACTCTCATGAATTAGCACGCCAGCATCAACTTCACCGCTTAGTACAGCATTTTCGATATCTAAGAAATTCTTATAAACTATCCTAGCCTTTGGATAGGCGATTTTAAAAAGTAGAGCATTTGTGGTGTATTGTCCGCTTAGTGCGACTTTGAAATTTGGCTTTAGAGTTGTATGTTTTTTCTTAATTAGCTTTGGGCCGTATCCATTGCCAAAGCTTACTGCTGTTCGTAGTAAAGCATAATCTTTAACTATAAATGGATAAAGAGCAAAACTAATGGCCGTAGCATCAAATTCGCCACGCAAAGCTGCTTGATTAAGCGTCTCTATATCATCAGCTTTAGAGCTAAACTGCAAAATATCACTACCAACCCAGCCTAAATTTATAGCGCTATACATAAAGATATCATCAGCATCTGGTGAGTGAGCTACTCTTATATTTTTCAATTTCATCCTTTGCATTTTGGCTAATTTTACTTAAATTTATCTAAATTTCTAATATATTGCCGTATCAAAAATATGGCTTACTTTTCCACCAAAATGGATAGTCTCTCCATCAAATCTAAGATTTAAAATCTCACCGCTTCTTGGCATAACTTCTATTTTATCATTTAGTCCAAATCGCTCAAATCCAGTAAAAAACGAAGCTGCCATTCCAGTGCCACAGGCATTTGTCTCATTTTCAACACCACGCTCAAAGGTACGCACTAATAGTCTTTGGCCATCAAATTTGGCATAATTTACATTTGCGTTATATTGTTGGCGCATAGTTTTGCAAATTTCTAGATCAAATTTATCCAAATCATCCACAAAGCTTACTAAATGCGGCACTCCAGTATTATAAAAGTTCCATTCTAATCCCATTTGAGTAAATGGTTCGCTTAACTTTTTTGGCTCGCTTAGAGCGACTTCGACATGGTCTTTTGCAATGGTAGCGCCAATAATTCCAGCACCAGTTTCAAAGGTACAAACAGCATCACAAATTTGGTTTTTATATGCATAAAGTGCAGCAGCCCTACTACCGTTGCCACACATTGCTGCTATGCTTCCATCGCTATTGTAAAACTCCCACGCAAAATCACACTGATTATTTGATTGTTTGATAATAATCATTCCATCTGCGCCAACTCCGCTAAATCTATCGCAAAGACGCACAGCTAGTTCCGAGCGGTTACTTGCAGCAAATTTAGCATTATCAATGGCTTGGAAAATAACAAAATCATTACCGCTTGCGTTATATTTTGAAACTTGCATAAATATCCTTAAAATGGTTAAATTTTCAAATTTTAGCATAAATTCAATTCAAAGTTTCTTTTTTAATATATTTTTACTCCATCCCCTCAAATAAATTACACCCCCATAATATTTAATATTTCATCCAATCCAATCTAAATTCCACTCTAAAAATTATAAAATCACTTAGCCTAAATCTACAATATCTAATCTAAATTTTATAAATTTCTCAAATTTATTAAAAAATTTGCAATATTTTCTTCAAATTTATCAAAATCCCCCCCCCATATATAAACTTTTTAATATTTGGTTCGATATAATAAAAACACACCCTAAATGGATTTAAGTTTTATAGGGAAATATTAACACAAAGGAAAAGTTATGAGCTTTAGAATAAATACTAACATCGCAGCGATGAATGCTCACGCAAACTCACAAATCACAGATAGAGAGCTTACTAGCTCACTTGGTCGCCTAAGCTCAGGTCTTAGAATTCAAACAGCAGCTGATGATGCATCAGGTCTTGTTATTGCTGATTCACTAAAAAGCCAAGCTAGCTCTTTAGGTCAAGCTATATCTAATGGTAATGATGCAATTGGTATTGTTCAAACTGCAGATAAAGCTATGGATGAACAGATTAAAATACTTGATACTATTAAAACTAAAGCTATCCAAGCAGCACAAGATGGTCAAAATGCTGATTCTAGAAGAGCTCTTCAAAATGATATTAGCAGACTTCTTGAAGAACTAGATATGATAGCTACTACTACAAGCTTTAATGGCCAACAACTACTAAATGGAAATTTTTCAAACAAAAACTTCCAAATAGGTGCTTATAGTAATGAAACAGCTAAAGTAAGCATAGGTGCTACAAACTCAAATACTATAGGACATACTAGGTTTGAGACGCTAAAAAATGTGGTAGCTTCTAATATTTCTCAAATGGAAGATGCAGTTGTAAAACTTAGTGGAATCGATGGATATCCGGGTGGTTATGTATTTCAAACTATTAGCGCAAAAACATTACAAACAGATGGTTTAAAAGCTGTAGCTGAGATGATGAATGGTGTATCAGATAAAACTGGTATAAGAGCTGAAGTTAATAATACTCAAATTTTTGGCGTAGTTGCTGCTGGTACAATTAAAGATTTTATGATTAATGGCGTAAAAATCGGTAATATTACCGTAAAAGCTAATGATTCTGACAATGCTTTAACTGCAGCAATTAACGCTAAAAAAGATGAAACCGGAGTAGAAGCAAGCCTAGAAAATGGTCATCTAGTTTTAGCTGCTAAAGATGGTAGAGCTATTAGACTTGGTTCAACATCTACTGGTGCTAATACTGTATTTAGCGCTAAAACGGGTGCTTCATTAGCTGGAGATGCGCATTCGGCTGGTACGGTTTATTTAGGTCAAATCACATTTATTCGCCAAGATGCTAGAGATATTAAAGTTGGTTTAGGTGGTATATCCTTAGTATCTGGTTTTACTGCTGGTGACGCTATGATAACCGCTGCTAATGCATCAACTGGTTATGCTCAAGCTTCTGTAAATTTAAAATATATGAATAGTGGAACAATTAGTTTTGAAACAGCTAAAGCAATGGGATTTTTCAATGGCGGATTCTCGGCAGTGTATGGTACAGCTGCTCAAGCCGGTGGTGTAAATACATATGGTGGCGCTCAAGCTATGGTTGATGTAGCTGAAGCAGCTAGAAAAACTCTAGACAAGCTAAGAGCTGACCTAGGTTCAGTACAAAACCAATTAGTAGCTACTATAAATAATATTACAGTTACTCAAGTAAATGTAAAATCAGCTGAATCTCAAATAAGAGATGTAGACTTTGCTAGTGAGAGTGCAAACTTCTCTAAATTTAACATACTAGCCCAAAGCGGAAGCTACGCTATGAGCCAGGCAAATGCTGTACAACAAAATATATTAAGACTACTACAGTAGCTTAAATTTAAATCTTTAATAGCTTAAATTTACTCGCAATGCTTAGCCATTGCGAGGGTTTATATACAATATATCAAGTTTTTTATATTATTAATTTCAAATATTATTTTAGGATTTTATCTAGATTAAATAGTATAGTAATCAATCTAATTACTAGAAGTTATTTTGGATTTTAATTTATCAGTTTGGTAGGTGGACATCTGTGAAATTCACCTACCTAATTAATATGATTGTAGCGTTATTTTTTAGGCGTTACAAGCATATTTACATAACGACCCTCAAGAACTGGAGCTTTATCCCTATCTGCATATTCTTGAACCATCTCCCAAATCTTTTCAAGCATATTTACGCCAAGTTCTGGGGTAGACATCTCACGCCCCTTTAAAAATACTCTAAATTTAACATATTTGCCCTCAGATAAAAACTCTTGAGCGTGTTTTATCTTGTAATTTATATCATTTTGTGCAATTTTGGCGGAAAGCTTAATCTCTTTTATCTCTATTACTTTTTGCTTTTTCTTAGCCTCTTTTTGCTTTTTCTCTTGTTGATAACGGAATTTGCCATAATCCATTATCTTACATACTGGTGGTTTAGCATCAGCTGCTATCAAAACTAGATCTAATCCCATTTTATTAGCGATATCTAACGCTTCATCTCTACTGATAACACCATACGCAGTGCCATCATCTCCTACACATCTAACCTCGCTTGCACGAATTTCATCGTTTAGATAAACCTCTTTATCTTTGCTCAAATATTCACCTCGTTTAATTTGGTTTGGACTAAGCTATAAAAATCATCTAGACTTATATCCTTTTGTTCTCTAGCTCTACGATCACGCAGTGCTACACCTCTATTTGCCACTTCATTATCGCCAAGTACTATTATTATAGGTACTCTTTGTTTTTCTGCATTTCTAATCTTTTTATTTAGTGTCTCATTTTTGCTAAAGATTTCACTATCTATATTCATATCAAGTAATTTTGCATAGATTTCTTTAGCATACTCTTGATGAGATTCACCAATTGGTATGATCACAACTTGAGTTGGCGCAATCCAAAATGGCAATTCACCAGCAGTATGTTCAAGTAAAATCCCAATAAATCTCTCAAAGCTTCCTAGAATTGCACGATGAAGCATAACTGGCTGTTTGCGTTCATTGTTTTCATCAATATATTCTAGATTAAATCTTGCTGGAAGGTTAAAATCTACTTGAATAGTGCCACACTGCCATTTTCTTTTAAGGGCATCTGTAATTTTAATATCTATTTTTGGCCCATAAAACGCACCGCCACCTTCATCAATGCCATATTTTAATCCCTTTTCATCTAAAGCATCTTTTAAGGCTTTTGTAGCGATCTCCCATACCTCATCATCGCCAACAGCCTTAGCTGGCTTGGTAGAAATCTCCATCTCATAGCTAAATCCAAACGCATTCATAAGAGTATCAACAAAACTTAAAATCTCATAAACATTTTCTTTAATCTGGCTTGGCATACAAAATAGATGTGCATCATCTTGAGTAAATTCACGAACTCTAAATAACCCATGTAGTACTCCGCTCTTTTCGTGTCTATGCACTACGCCATACTCAAAAAATTTAAGCGGAAGATCTCTATAGCTTCTAATCTCGCTTTGATAAACTTTAATATGGCCTACGCAATTCATTGGTTTAATGCCATACTCTTGATCATCAATTACTGTAAAGTACATATTTTCTTTATAATTAGCATAGTGGCCACTTGTCTTCCAAGCATCACTTTTTAAAATCTCTGGTCCACGCACTGGCTCATATCCACGAAGTCTATGAGTGCGATATAGTTTATGCTCTAAGCGGCTTCTAAGCCTTGATCCATTTGGTAGCCAAATAGGGAGTCCAACACCAACGCTCTCATCAAAGGTAAAGAATTTCATCTCTGTGCCAAGTTTACGATGGTCACGTTTTTTAGCCTCTTCGATAATTCTAATATGCTCATTTAGACTTTCTTTATCAGCGTAAGCTGTACCATAAATTCTAGTTAGCATCTCACGATTTTCATCACCGCCAAGATATGCCCCAGCTATTCTAGTAAGTTTAAAAAATCTAGCAAAAATGGTATTTGGAATATGTGGCCCACGACAAATATCTTCAAAACCACCCTGAGAATACAGGCTTACAGCACCATCTGGAATTCTTTTTAATACCTCTTGTTTTAGGTCATCATCGGCGTATTTTGCAGCTACTTCTGATTTAGTTGAGTTTATTTTTACAATTGGAGTTTTAGCTAAGGCTAACTCTTTCATTTTTTTCTCAATTATAGCTAAATCATCTTCGCCTAGTTTGCTACCATCGCTTTTGCTTACACGCATATCGTAGTAAAATCCATCCTCAATAGCAGGTCCAACGAAAAATTTAACATCAGGATAAAGCTCCTTAATCGCTGCAGCCATTAAGTGCGCACATGAGTGGCGTATAATCTCTAGCGCCTCTTTAGAGTTGTCAAATTTAATCTCACTACCGCCTCCGGTGTAGCTTTGAGTATCTACTATCTCTCCATCTACATTATATCCAATAATCTCGCTCATCGACTCTCTTTTTTCAAAAATAACAAAATGTTAGATTTTATCTAATTGTATTTTAACTTAAACTGAATTTTAATAAAATTTAAGCTAATACCGCTTAGCAATTTAAGCCAAAAATATATATAATTCCAAATTTAATCATAATAAAAGGTAGACAATGCTTCTTTTAAATCCTGCAGTTATTGGCGTGATTGTAATGTGTACGCTGTGTCTTTTAAGATTTAATATCTTATTAGCTATTCTTATCTCTGCATTGATAGCTGGAGTAAGCGCAAATATTGATATTATTACTACAATTAACATTTTAATCAAAGGCATGCAAGGAAATCTAGAAACTGCGCTTACTTATATTTTGCTTGGTGCATTAGCAGCAGCTATTGCGATGAGTAATCTAACTGCAATTTTAATTCACTATGTAAGCCAATTAATTAGCAAAAAAACATTTTGGTTTGTGCTTACAATTGCATTTGTAGCATGTTTTTCGCAAAATTTAATTCCGGTGAACATTGCATTTATTCCTATTCTTATTCCGCCACTTTTGGCGCTTATGAATAAAATGCAAATTGATAGGCGAGCCGTAGCGTGTGCTTTGACTTTTGGGCTGAAGGCTCCATATGTAAGTGCTTCGGTTGGATTTGGGCTAATTTTTCATAATATCTTAGCCAAGGAGATAAGCCAAAATGGACTAGAGACCAATCTATCTGATATTAGCTCTGTTATGTGGCTTGGTGGAGTAGCGATGCTTATTGGGCTATTTTTGGCGATTATCTACTATCGCACGCCACGCAGTTATAAGCAAAGCTCTATGGAAGCTAAAGAGCTTTACGATAGTAATCTTGATATTAAAATGAGCAAGAAAGAGTGGGTTTTACTTATTGGTGTTGCGATTGCCTTTGGTGTTCAATTATGGAGCGATTCTTTGCCGCTTGGTGGATTGATGGGGCTTATTTTTATGGTAGCTTTTGGTGGGATCGAATATAAAAAGATTGACAAAGTAATGGAAAATGGCCTAAATATGATGGCATTTATTGCGTTTATTATGCTTGTTGCAGCTGGGTTTGCTTCGGTGATTAGAGAGACTGGTGGGATTGGTGAGCTGGTTGAATTTGCTACTGCAATTAGTGGCGGTAAGCTTGGCGGAACGATTATTATGCTAGCTATTGGGTTGCTTGTTACTATGGGAATTGGAACGAGCTTTGGGACGATTCCTATTATTGCGGCGTTTTATGTTCCACTTTGTATCTCGCTAGAATTTAGTCATGCTGCTACTATATTGCTTATAGGTATTGCTGCAGCACTAGGAGATGCTGGGAGTCCTGCTAGTGATAGTACTCTTGGACCAACATCTGGACTAAATGCCGATGGTCAGCATAATCATATATATGATACTTGTGTGCCGACATTTGTATTTTTTAACATTCCGCTATTAATTTGCGGAGTAGTATTTGCGATGTTTTTGTAAGTTATTTAAGATAAAGTAAGTAGTATGCAACGCAACTATGCTAAGCAGAAAATAAAAGTATAGATATTTAACAGTAGCAAAATAATCTCTTGTATTAAGTGTTAGCTGTAAGAGATTATTGGCAACTGATAAATGTATAAAAATATGGTTAAAACTTAAGCAATAATAAAATGCTGATAAAATTTAATTTATAAAGATATAGCATAAGGTAATAAATAATTTAACTATGCTATCTTATGAAAGCTTGATTTTAATAACTACCTTGCAAGTCATACAAGAGAATTTCTTGCCCTCGACAATTTTCTCATGAATATAAGGTGGAACAAGATGGATTTTATTAGGACAACCGCAGGTATATTTATATTGTTTTGGTTGTTCTTCGATTAGCTCATTTTCTGCGTGTTCTAGGTTTGCTTGACGCCATTTTTCTATTTTGGCATCCTCTTTTAAAATATGCTCTACTAGCCACTTTTCAGCAATTAATAAAAGATTTTCTTTTAAATCATTTACATTTTTAGCAGTTTTGATTAGACCCGCCATACTAGCGATTATGTCTTTATGAATCATAGTGTGTTCGTGCAAGTACGGATATCCAATTAGCTCCATATATTCCTGTTCGTCTTTGAAGTGTTCTTTCATATATTCAAAAAATTCAGCCACGATACCGCGAATCTCTTCACGAGATACATTTTTATTAGCGTAAATAAAGGATTTTTTGGCTAGATCAAATAGCTTTTGATGTTGTAAGTCTATATCTGAATTGCCAATGCTATATTTATCGTCCCAGCTAGGTACCATTTCAAAACTCTCTATGAAAAAATATAAATTTCTCTATTATATTAAATTTTATAATAATTTTAGCTGAAAATTGATTTTAAAAAAGCAAAACTTACCAATAAATTTTTATAAATTTAGTATAATATTACCAAATTTTATCTCATTATCACAAATGCTAACTTTAAATTCATCTTTAAAGTCGACAATCCTAGCAAGTGGGTGGCTGCTAAATTTATTAGCTATAAATCCATGTCTTAGAGTTAAAATCCTACTACTTAGCAACTCATCGTCAATTATTTTAGCGTCGATTATACCAAAATTTGCACTATCGACGCTATATATAAATCCATCACTATCAGCTATCTCATCACACTCTAACTCAAAATTTACATAAGTAAACTCATCTAAAAACCCAAAGCCATACTTAAGGTTCGTCAAATTTGCATAATCTAAAATTTTAGCTAAATCACCAATATAGTATTTGCCAGCTTTAAATTTAGCATTTATCATACAGGGATTACTCTAATATTTGGACTTAGACTCTCTTGCAAGATATTTTCAATCGCATACAGTGTTCCAGTAGCACCACTAGCACACCCACTACACGCACCTAGATATCTAATATATATATCGATTCTGCTTTCTTCAGATTTGATATCTAATATTTCCATATTTCCACCATCCATCTCTAGCATTGGTCTTACATGCTCATCTATAATAGCCTCTACTGCTTTTAGTTGTTTTACTACTGTTAGCTCCTCAAAGCTTAGATCGCTATCTACGCCACTTCCGCTTATTTTAGCATCAGCTATAGCTTTCATTCTTTCAGCTTCCATTTCAGATCTTACTTCGGCTAAAATATCTACTAGGTAGTACTCTCTTTTTTCATGTCCGCCAGGCTTAATGCAAGATTTACAAAATGCTCCAGCTTTTGTGTATTGAGTAATTTCTTCTACTGTTGTAAGATCATTTAATCTTATCACCTCTTTTACTGTACCAAGGCTAACTCTAGCACACTCACATACTATAATCTCATCTTCAAAGTGATCTGGATCAACGCCTTTATAGCTAGCAGCCGCAGCTTTGATAACATCATATGCCATTACTGAGCAGTGCATCTTTTGTGGTGGAACTGCTGGAATATCTGGATCATCACGCATAGCTTTTTCTACATCTATATTTGTGATTTTAACTGCTTGATCTACGGTTTTGCCTTTGCATAGTTCTGCCATATAATCGCTACTTGCAATTGCTGTACCACAACCAAAGCTTTTAAATTTAGCATCTTTAATAATATCAGTAGCTTCATCAACAGCCCAATATAGTCTAACTGCATCACCACAGCTCTCAGCACCATGATCTGCAATTATTAGCTTACAGCCTAGAGCTTTAGCATCTTCTTCTGTAATTTCACCCATATTTTTTGGTGCGTTCATTGCATTTTGAACTTTTTGAGAGTACTCTTCCCATATATTTCCGCTTATTAAATTACCTTTTGCCATATTATTATTTCCTTTATAGTCCTGATTTATGCCATTTTGGGGCGTATGCGTAGCTACTTGATATGCTTCTTAGTCTATGTACGGCATGTTTAATTTTTTCTATTGTATAATCTATCTCTTCTTCAGTATTAAAGCGAGAGAGCGATAGTCTAAGTGCTGTATGTGCTAGTTCGCTATCAGCACCGATGGCTTCCATTATAGGATTACTTTCTAAATCCTCACTTGCACAGGCTGAGCCAGTACTTGCTGCTATACCAGCTTGGTTTAGATCCCATAGCATTGCTTCACCCTCTACGCCTTTAATACTTGCTAGGATTGTATTTGGCACACGATTGGCTCTATCACCTACTACTGTAATATCTGGTAGTGATAATAGTGCATCTTCTAGCTTATTTCTTAATCTTCCTACATGGCTTTGTTCAAAGGCTAGGAATTTATTTGCATTTTCTAATGCTTGACCCATTGCTACTATACCAGCAACATTTAATGTGCCACTTCTGCGTCCGCCCATATGTTCGCCACCATGAAGAAGGCTAGTAAGAGGCATTGAGTTTTTGATATATAGAGCGCCTACTCCTTTTGGTGCATGGAATTTATGTCCTGAAAAGCTTAAAAAATCAACATTTGCATCTTGTACATCTACGGGAATTTTGCCTATTGCTTGAACTGCATCGGTGTGAAAAAGTGCGCCAAATTCATGTGCTACGCTAGATAGTTCTTTAATCGGAAAGATCATACCAGTTTCGTTGTTTGCCCACATTACACTTACAAGTGCAACATCATCACTCATCACATTGCGTAGATCGTCTGCAGTGATAACCCCTTGATTATTTACATCTACTTTAGTAATCTCTACACCAAGAGATTCTAAAAATGCACAGGTAGCACCTATAGCTGGATGTTCTACTGTAGTTGTAACTATACGCTTTTTATCGCCTTTTAATATTTTATCAAAATATATACCTTTTAATACCCAGTTATTGCTCTCAGTGGCACATCCAGTTATTACTATATCATCATTATCAGCTGCATTTATACCAGTATAGAGCTGATCTAGTGCTTTGCGAAGTGCTGGATGTGTTTGGCTTCCGTAGCTGTGAAGTGAATTTGGATTGCCAAATTTCTCACCAAGGAATGGAAGCATCAACTCTAAAGCCTCAGGGTCAATCATTGTTGTTGCGTTGTTGTCTAAATAAACTTTCAAAACTATCCTTCCTCTTCCTAAAATAATTAGGATAAACTTTATCTTTTTACTGTAAAATAATATACTATTTTACATAAATTTTGCATAAAAATTAAGTAAATATTCTATAAATTTGAATTTAGATATAAATTTTTTAAGTATTTTAGTATATCTTTGAAGTTTTTAAATTGGATTTTTAATTTAAATTCGGAGATTTTCGTCATTACAAATGCAATGACGAAATAGTATTTTAAAGTAAGTATATTAGTTAAACTGAAATGATAAATTTGGCCTACTTTGCATCCCAGGCTAAGACTGTATTACCAAAAGCATCGGTTGCTACATCACCCATACCCATGATATTATACCCAGCATCTACATAATGGACTTCGCCAGTTACACCACTTGCAAGGTCGCTTAGTAGGTACATACCGCTTTTACCTACATCTTCTATGCTGACATTTCTTTTTAGTGGAGCGTTACACTCATTCCAGTGTAAAATCATCTTAAAATCGCCAATTCCACTTGCTGCTAAGGTTTTAATCGGCCCTGCTGAGATAGCATTTACTCTAATATTTTTAGCTCCAAGGTCATGGGCAAGATATCTTACGCTACTTTCAAGAGCTGCTTTAGCTACGCCCATTACATTATAATGTGGGACAAATTTAGCCCCGCCAAGGTAGCTAAGAGTCAAGATAGAACCACCACTTTTTAGCACCGGAAGCACTGCACGAGTAAGAGAGATAAGAGAGTAGACGCTAGTACCCATAGCAATATCAAATGCCTCTTTTGTAGTGTTGATAAACTCACCTTCAAGAGCTTCTTTAGGAGCAAAAGCTACAGCATGAACTACAAAGTCAATCTCGCCAAAATCTTTAGCAATTTTATCTGCTAGAGTATCAAGATGTTCTTGATTATTTACATCTAGTTCATAAATTAGTGAACTATCAAGTTCAGCTGCGATTGGTTCTACTCTTTTTTTAATTGCATCATTTAAAAATGTAAAAGCAAGCTGGGCGCCTTGAGCTTTACAAGCTTGAGCAATTCCATAGGCTATGCTCATTTTATTTGCTACACCGACTATTAAACCTTTTTTACCTTCTAGTATCATTATTAACCCTTTTTGATAATTTCTAAAAATTTATCAGCATCCCAACTAGCAGTACCGACAAGAACTCCATCGCATGATTTTATTGCTTTTATCTCATCTATATTTGTTATATTTACGCTACCGCCATATAGAAGTGGAGCTGAGCATTTGCTAGATATAAAATCCAAAATTTCAGTTATAAATTCAACTTTAGCACTATTTCCAGTGCCAATCGCCCAGATTGGCTCATAGGCGATTACTAGATTTTCATAGTTTAAATCAATATTTGCTAATTGATCGCTTAGAAATTCTTTGGTGCTTCCATTCATATGAGTTATATCATCTTCGCCAATACAGTAGATAATATCCCAGCCCTTGCTTACAGCATAATCAAATTTGGCTTTTAAAAATGGCTCATCTTCACCTAGAGCGCGTCTTTCGCTATGGCCGATCATTACAGTAGTAATCTCAAATTCTTCTAGCATTTGACTACCAATCTCACCAGTATATGAGCCATTTTGTGCTGGATAGAAGTTTTGTGCCCCTTGAGTGAAGTTAAATTTATCTTCACTCAAAGCAGTAAATGGAGGAAATACAATCACGCTATTGCTATTTTGACTAAGTCCATTACTAAGCTTTTTAGCATAATCTGCATAGCTTTTTTTGGTGTGATTGCATTTTAAATTCGCAGCGTAAATCATATATCATCTTCTCTTAAAAGCACTCTAACTCCAGGCAGCTCCTTGCCCTCTATAAGCTCCAAGCTAGCACCACCACCTGTTGAGATAAAGGTCATCTCATCAGTATCCCCAGCTCTCTCAACTACATCAGCAGTATCGCCACCACCGACCACAGTAGTAGCAAAGCTCTCGCCAATAGCGTGGCTCATTTTTATGCTACCTTTGCTGAATTTATCCATCTCAAAAACCCCCATAGGGCCATTCCACCAGATGGTTTGAGCATCGGCAATCGCCTCTTTAAAAAGCTTCACACTAGCTGGGCCGATATCTAGCCCCATCCAGCCATTTGGGATCTCTTGAACAGGAACATACTTGATCGCACTATCATTGCTAAAACTTTGAGCCGCTACGACATCAACAGGCAGATAAATTTTCACGCCTAGCTCACGGCCTTTTTTAAGAATGTTTGATGCTTCTTCTACAAGCTCCTCTTCTAAAAGGGAATTTCCGATATTTTCACCAAGAGCTTTTAAAAATGTAAATGCCATACCGCCACCGATGATTAATTTATCAATGCGTGGCAAGAGATTGGTTAGGGCTTGAAGTTTGCCACTTACTTTTGATCCGCCCGTTACTGCGACAAATGGGCGACTAGGGTGGCGGATCAGATTTTGGCCAAATTCAATCTCTTTAATTAGCAAAAATCCAGCAGCCTTATGTTCACTATCGTAGCATTGAGTTATAGCATGGACGCTAGAGTGAGCTCTATGACATACGCCAAAAGCGTCATTGATATAGTAATTGGCAAATTCGCTAAGAGATTTAGCCAAGTTTATATCATCTTTTGTCTCGCCTTTTTCAAAGCGTAAATTTTCTAATAACAAAATCTCGCCAGATTGTAGCTTTTGAACCTTTTCTTTGGCATCGTGGCCGACTACATCGTGAGCAAATTTAATCTCTCTATCCATTAATCTACCAAGTCTTTTAGCTACTGGTAGAAGTGAGTATTTGTCTTCGTAGCCATTTTTTGGGCGACCTAAGTGGCTAGCTAAGATAACAGAGCAACCTTGATCTAAAATATATCTTATAGTTGGGATAACTGAGCGGATTCTTCTATCATCTGTGATGTTGTTAAATTCATCCATTGGTGTGTTAAAATCGCACCTTACAAGAACCTTGCTACCACTTTTAAATTCAATATCTTTTATAGAAATAATCTCACTCATATCACTTCTCGCTTATAAATTTAGCCATTTCAACTAAGCGATTGCTATAGCCCCACTCATTATCATACCACGCCATTACCTTAATCATATCACCGCAAATTACTTGAGTTAGATCAGCAGCTACTATGCTTGAGTAGTTTGAGGTGATAAAATCGCTACTAACTCTCTCATCAAAATCCACAGCCATAATGCCCTTTAAGCTACCTTTGCTAGCTTCTACAAATGCGTTATTTAGCTCATCTTTTGTTACGCTTTTTTCAAGTACAGCTGTAAGATCAACTATTGATACATTTGGGACTGGAACTCTAATGCTTTGTCCGTGTAGTTTGCCATCTAGGCTAGGCATTACTAATTTCATAGCTTTGGCAGCACCTGTGCTAGTAGGGATCATATTAGCAGCAGCTGCTCTAGAGCGTCTAAAATCACGACATTTGACATCTACTAGGCTTTGGCCGTTTGTATAGGCGTGGATGGTAGTCATAAGACCTTTTTTTATACCATAAAGATCTTCTAAAACCCTAGTTACAGGACCTAAGCAGTTGGTAGTACAGCTTGCGTTGGAGATGATTGTTTGCCCTTCGTATTTATCTGAATTTACACCTAAAACAAATGTTGGAGTATCATCTTTAGCTGGTGCGCTCATTATAACCTTTTTAGCACCTTTGGCGATGTAGGTTTGGCATTGCTCTTTTGTTAGGAATTTGCCGGTACATTCTAATACTACATCGATTCCTCTTAGGTCTAAATCATTGATATCTCTTGTGCTATATACTCTGATTTTTTTGCCATTAACGGCGATATAATCATCATTTAAAACCTCTACATCTTGATTAAATTCGCCATGAACTGTATCGTATTTTAGTAAGTATCTAGTCATTTTACGCTCAGCAGTATCGTTTATAATGCATAACTCATACTCTGCTGGGTTATTGAGTATAATCCTAGCAGCACATCTGCCGATTCTTCCAAAACCATTAATTGCTATTTTAAGTGCCATTTTCATCCTTTTTGGGTATAATTTGGCTATTTTACTAAAAAAAAGGTTAAAAAAAATTGAATATAGCTATTTTTGGTGGAAGTTTTGACCCGCCACATTTGGGTCATGATATGATCGTAAAAGAGGTTTTAAAGAGCTTAAATATTAATAAACTTATTATTATTCCAACATTTTTAAGCCCTTTTAAGAGCGAATTTGGTGCGCCACCGCTTTTGAGACTTCAGTGGTGTAATGAGCTTTGGTCTAATCTGGATGAAAAAATTATAATAAGTGATTATGAAATTTCACAAAATCGACCGGTGGCTACAATAGAGAGTGTGAGCTATTTTAAAAATAAATTTAATGCTAGTAGAATTTATTTAATAATCGGTGCTGATCAGCTGAATAGCTTGCATAAATGGCATAGATATGATGAGTTAAAAGCATTAGTAAGCTTTGTTGTAGCGTGTAGAGATGGTATTAAAATAGATGAAAATTTGCAAAAACTAGATATAAATGTTAAAATCTCATCTTCAAAGATTAAATCTGAGTTAAATTTTAAGCATATTCCAACTGCTATTTTAGATAGTGTTGAGAAATTTTATAAGGATAAAAATGCAAAATAGAATAGATAGAATTGTTAAGCTTTTAGATGAAAAAAAGGCTGAAAATATCGAAGTTATAGATATGCAAGGTAGGGATTATTTAAGTAAATTTGTAGTTGTAGCTACTACTTTGGCTGCACGGCATGGGGCTGCTTTGTTAGATGATTTAAAAACTGAGTTAAAACCAGCCGGTGAGAATTTTTTAGGTGTAGAAAGTAGCGATGATTGGACTGTAATAGATCTTGGCGATATAATGATACATTTAATGAGTGAAACTTATAGAGCTAAGTATAATATAGAAGAGTTCTTAAAAGAGTTAAGCGTTAAAGGAAATTAGGTTTTAAACCAGGCGTATTTTGGATATAATTAAAGAGATTATTTTATTAAAATTTAATCGCTTTAATTATTGTAGCTACTAGCAAATCAAAAGCTAGTAGCAATTTTGAGTCTTAATAAATTTAATATCGCACTATAGATAAGCTAGTTAGTATTACAGATATTTAGTTATCAATTTTTTCTTAATTTTCTAAACTTATTTTATATTTTAAACCATTGTAAGCCAAATTTCATTAAAATCAAAATCATTTATATAGTTGGAGTTGTTTATGTATGAATTGTCTATAAATGTAGATATGGGTGCTGCAAATAATGGCGTGTTTATCGCTATTACAAATGAAAATTCTATAATTTATAAAAATGCGTTTAATATATATTTTGATAAAAATTTAACATTTTCCAAAAGCGATAGAACAGCACGTCGCCATGCTAGGCGTAGTTATGATAGGGATAGATTTATTTTAAGATTACTTAATGAGATTTTGCCTATAGATGGTTTGAGTCAAAGTCAAATAGAGACAATTTATGGGCTTTTTAAAAATCGTGGTTTTAACTATCATAATATCGAATTTAATGAAAGCTTAGATGATGATGTGGTTGAGTTTTTAAATGGTTTAGATAGATATATATTTGGGCTTAGTAAAAATAAAGATGAATTTGAACAAATTATAAATGAGATAGTTGTAGATCATTCAAATGATGAAATTAAAAAGATCCTAGATACTCAAAGTCAAATTTTAATTAATATAGATAAAGAAAATAAAAAAGCCATAAAAGCTAGTAAAAATATACAAAGTCTAATTCAAAGTATATGCAATGAAATTGATAAAAATAATAAGCATAGAATTAGCTACTTAAAAGATATAAAAGAGTTAATTTATAAAGATTGTGAATTTATAATCCAAAAATCTGATAAATTTGATAATTTAGATGAATTTTATAATTTTGTTGGAAATATTTCAAATTTTCAAACTCGAATTTTAAGAAGGTATTTTAATAATAAATATCTAGATAATATAAATTTTGATGATGCAAAGCTAAAGAAAAATATAATAAGAAATATCAATTATATGGAGTATATAACTGATATACAAAATAACAATAAACTAAATATGCTAAATTCTTTAAAGACAAAATCGGCTTTAGAGTATTTAAAAAGTATCGATCCAGTAATTACTATCCCGCCATACGAAAATCGTAAAAATAAAAATCCACAAAAATGCAATACTTTGATGTTAAATATTGATAAAATTACTCCTAGTCTAGCAAATTTAACTTATAAAATTTTAAATAGCGATGATTTTACGCATATAAGAAGAGATGAAAATGGCCAGTTAATCAGCCTTAATGATATAAATGAAAATAATATCGCTAAATATTTACAAAGAGTATTAGATATCTCAAAAGAGAGTCTAATAGATGTAGCCTTATATCCAAGAGCTCTTGATAATAATAGCAAAATATTTGCTGATACTTTTAGGTTAAATAGTGATGAAATTAGGGAATTTAAGGAGTTTGCTAGGAGATACTATAACGAAGTAGATAACGCAAAAAAAGGAATAATAACTAATGATTTATTAATTCCATGTGGCAAAAATACGCCACATAAAAATAGAAATAAAAATGAACTTATTTCAGCTCTTTTTGGAAAAAATATCACTAAAGATGACGTAATTAACCTAGAAGAGTTTATGCTAAAAAATAAGATAAAAGGCAATAGGAGCTATAAAGGGTTTTTTAGAGATTTAAATGAATTAAAAAAGAGTTACCAAAATAGCTTCTATCATAATCTAAATAATGATGAAATTAACGATAAAGATATTCAAACAATCCTAGAGTTATATCCAAAAGTAGCTCAAAATATCAATAACCACAATAGCGTATTTGAGTTTAAGCATCCATTTGATAAAAATAATTTAATACAAATATCAACTATCTTGGCCAGTTAGGAGATATAATCTATGATGAAAAAAATCGTGGATTTTTAAAAACTTGCAAATGCCATACTTTAGAAAATTTAATTCGTTCTGGCTCACAAAATGCCATTTGTACTAGATTGCCAGCTAATTCGGCTAGACTTATTAATGGCAAAATAGAGATGTATCTAAATCGTTTAGCATATGAAATTAGCACCGCTATTAAGCCAGAAATTTTAAAAGATATTTCATATATAACTATAAATGTAGAGATGAATAAATTTAGTTTTGAAAATAGTGCTAGCGACTTAAATTTAATAAGCAAACGCCAAAAATCAAAAGATATGATCTGTCCATACTCAGGCCAAAAGATAGATGAGATTAACTGCGAATATGATCATATCTTGCCTCGTTCTAAAGGCTTATATAATTCTAGGGCAAATTTAATCCCAGCTAGCTCTACTGCTAATTTACAAAAGGGCAATCAAAGCTATACTTTAGAAAATTTACACCAAAATTATTTAAATTCAATTTATAAAATTATAAAAGTACAAAATCTTGATGAATTTAAGAATTTTATAGATACACAGATGGCAAAGATAAATATTAATAAATTTACAAATTTTGATAATCTTAATAGCATAGAACAGATCGCACTTAGACATGCTCTATTTTATAAAAATTCAGATAGCTTTACTAAAGCGCTTGAAATTTTAAAACTAGATAGAATCAAAACTCACTCTAATGGCACTCAAAAGCGTTTTGTAAATCTTTTAATACAAAAGGTAAAAGATAAGCTAAATAAATCAAATCAAGATATTGAATTTAGTGTTAATTTCATCAATGCAGAACTAGTAAGCGCAATTAGAAGCGAACTAAGCAAAGAAGATAAAGAGCTACAAAAAGCTAAAATTCAAGATAGTCATAGTCACTGCATTGATGCTAGTATAGTATTTTATTATGCTAATAGTAAATTAATAAAAAACTCAAAAGGTCAGCGTGAGTTTAAGTATAACTATAATCATATTAAGCCAGAGTATAGCAATAAAATGACTATGCAAAGCAAAAAATATCTAGAGTTAAACTCTAATAAAATATCTCGTAAAAAGCTATTTGATGATGGTGTATATTCGCTAGTTTATGAAAATGCCAATATATTAAAAGATAAAGAAGCTAATATCTTGCTTGATCTTGGGCTTTTGCATACTAAAGAAAATGGCAAAAAGGTTGCTATAACTAGCGATTTTAAATCAGGTAAATTTTATATAAGTACACATAAAGTTTTTGATCTATTATTTAAAGCCTTTAATGAAGGCGATATTAAATTATTAAATAAACTTAAATTTCTAGACAATCATCTATGTTCTTATATACGAAAAGATATATTTGCTATTATAAAAGATGAAGATAAAAGTAGTATGTTTTTTAATAATAAAAATGAATTAAAAGTACCAGATGCAAAAATAAAAACCAAAAATATAGATAAATTCTATCATATCTTAAAGCAAATGAAAGCAAGATTATAGAGATAAAAGATGGCAAAAATATATTACAACACCAAGAGATAAAAGAGCTGTTTAAAGAGTGTTTTTATACCAAACAAGCCAAAAGAAGTAGAAATAAATCTCGTATAATCTACTCTTTGCCTATAAAAGCAATTAAAAGTCCTAACTATATCATAAGGCAAAATGGCGGATATGCTGGACTTGTGAATTCCGATATAGCCACTAAAACATATATAGATTTAGATAGTAAAAATATAATCAAAATTCCATTTTTTAGTAAAAATATATTGCCTCGTAAAATAGCAGATATAATAAATATAATTGAATTAAAATCTAAAAATATAAAGCAAATTTACAAACTTCTAGTAACCAAAAATCTCCCATCAGCTATTATAAAACTTGAGTATATAATCTCTCAAGCCAATAGACACGATATAGAGGTTGAATTTGATAAAAGCCAAATTGGAGATTATAATTTACTTGACCAAACTAGCCGTGATGAGTTTATAGATAAATATTTAAATGGTGAATTTAAAGAGCTATTAGGAAAACCAAGAGATAATAAAATAACCATAATCAAAGATACAAAAGATAGCCTAATAATCACATATTGCACTCAAACATCAGCTATACATAAAAAAATAATGCTAGATAATTTAATCGATGAAACATCTAGTTATTAATAGTTTTGGGCTATTTTTAGGATTAAAGTCTCAAAGGATAGTAATATATCAAAATAAAGAGATAATAAAAGAGATAGCCCTTAAATCATTAAAAACCATATCTATAAATTCAAACGGTATAACCATTTCTAGCGATTTAATCTTTGCTTGTAGTGTGCGTGGAATAAAGATTTTCTATCAAAACTTTAACACATTTAGTGCTACGCATACACTTTATGAACATAAAGGAGTAAATGTATTAAAACAGCAATTTTCATCTAAAGATAATGCCAAGGGATTGATGCTAGCAAAAGAGTTAATAATCGGAAAGATTAAAAATCAACGTTCTACAATTTTATACTTTTCTAGAAATAAAAATAACGAGCAAAAAAACACTGCATTAATTGCTATGCAAAAAGCAATTGATACACTAAAAAGCTCAAAAATAATAGACACAAATGATATATTTAGTATTGAGGCTAATGCTGCTCATAGATATTTTGAATTTCTCAAATTTAACTCTCTTTTGCCATCTAGTTTTGAACACCGCACCAAAAGAGCAAGCAGTGAAATATCAAATCAAGCTTTAAATTATGGCTATGCAATACTATTAAATATAATCTATAAAAGTATTATAAATGCCGGATTAAATCCATATTTTGGAGTTTTACATACTATGCGAAGCGCCAAGCCATCTTTAGCCTTAGATATTATGGAGGAGTACAGAAGCTTTATAGTAGATAGAAATATTATTAAAATTCGCTCATCTCTCAAAGGCGAATTAAATGCAGAATTAAAAAAAAGTAATAGCTTCAAATATATTAAATTCATTAAATAAAAAACTTATCTATAATCACAAAAAGCTTACTTTAGAAAGTATTATCCAACGCCAAGTATATAAAATTTCAGCATTTTTTTGTGGTGATAGCAGGTATAAATCATACATATTTAGGTGGTAAATGAGATATCTAATCTGCTACGATATAGAAAATAGTAAAAACAGGACAAAGCTATTTGAAAGATTAAAAGATTTTGGGCTTTTAGCTGTGCAAAAATCAGTATTTTATGGGGAGTTAAGTCGAGCTGATAAGCTAGCCATTAAAGAACTCTTATCTAAATATTGCGCTAAAAGCGATAAGGCGATTATCGCATCTGTAAATTTAGATTTTAATGATACTTTAGGCTATACCAAAGAGTGTTTTGAGAGTAAAATATATGAGATTATTTAGATGATTTTAGTTAGCCATATTAGACAATTTGTATTTTGTCCTAGGATTTTATATTTTTATACATTTTGCGATATTAAGCCAGTATATCCAGAGTATGTAAGCTCAGGCTCACAATATCACAATAAACAAAACGAACTATTTAAAAATAGAAAATTTATCAAATTTAAGCTGCCAATTATAAAAGCATATAGCAATCTATATTTGCAAGATTCATCTATGCAAGGAGTAGCAGATTTGGTGCTAGAGTGCCAAAATGAGATAATTGTAGCTGAGTTTAAAAATCAAAACAAGCCAATACTAAATAAAGGCACTAAAATGCAGCTTATAGCCTACTCAAAGCTAGCTAGTAAGCATTTTAATAAACCATTTTTTAAGATAATGCTAATTTGTAGTAATAATCTTAAATTTAAGATATTTGATATAAACAGTGATGATTTAGCCCAATTTAATAGCACGATAGATAAGATTAATAAAATGTTAAATCAAGAGCTATTTCCGCAAAGTTGTGCTAGTATAGCTGCTTGTATGCAGTGTGAATTTAAAAACTACTGTGATGATAGAGAATGATACCGGGGGTGCCATATGGCAGTTGCCCCGATCTGTTAACACCTTTAGGTGATTTCAAACGCTAAAGAGTTAATCTATAGTATAATTTGCGTTTGTATTATAGCTAAATTTTTCCACAAATTCGCTATTTTTAGCATTTTTTTTCAAAGTGGAAGAATTAAGACCTTTAAACTATAGCCAAATGCCCATAAAATAGGCTAAATTTAGCTCAGGTTGCAAATTATACCACAAATCAACTCGGTTTGAAACTAACCCTTGCAAAAATGAAAGGGTTAAGACTGATAGTTGCAAATTATACCACAAATCAACTCGGTTTGAAACTTTGATAAATAAAATCATCTTTAGATTGCGGATTAAGTTGCAAATTATACCACAAATCAACTCGGTTTGAAACGATAAATCGTTAGCAAAGCTTCAAATATTTAAACATGTTGCAAATTATACCACAAATCAACTCGGTTTGAAACAATGCGATAGTAAATTGTTTTAATACTTGTTCCATAGTTGCAAATTATACCACAAATCAACTCGGTTTGAAACTTTTCACCTTTTTTGCCTTTATCTTTTTCTTGAAGGTTGTAAATTATACCACAAATCAACTCAGCTTAAAATAGGTGTCTAGTTTATAAATTAGACACCATTAAATTTATTGTAAATTAATTTAGCTTGGAATTAAAATTAATTTAATGCTTTGCCAAATAGTTTGTATCATATAAATTATTGATAAAATCATCATTATTCATCATATTTATATGAAAATCTTTGGTTGTTTTAATCCCTTGTATGATTAGCTCATCAAGTGCGACTTTCATCTTGGCAATAGCTCTATTTCTATCTATATCATGGACGATTAATTTGCCTATCATGCTATCATAATACGGCGGAACGCTATAACCCTCATAAACATGGCTATCCATTCTGACATTTCTACCGCCTGGGGCGACATATTTTGTGATTTTACCTGGATTTGGAGTGAAGCTTTTTGGGTCTTCGGCTGTGATTCTACACTCTATTGAGTGGCCACTTAATTTGATATCTTTTTGCTCTGGCAATCTCTCGCCTTGTGAGATTCGTATCATCCACTCTATCAAGTCTAATCCGCTACACATCTCACTTACACAATGCTCAACTTGGAGTCTTGTATTCATCTCAATAAAATAAAATTTATTATCCCTTTGATCGTATAAAAACTCAAAAGTCCCAGCACCCGTATATCCTATGGCTTTAGCAGCATTTACGGCTGTTTGGTGGAGTTGGGCCCTAGTTTCATCATCTAAAATTACTGCTGGGCTCTCTTCTATTAATTTTTGGTGGCGGCGTTGCATTGAGCAATCTCTTTCACCTACATGGATTACATTGCCATACTCATCGCCTAGGACTTGAACCTCTATGTGGCGTGGATTTGAGATATATTTTTCCATATACATTGTCCCATCACCAAAGGCACTCATAGCCTCGCTTTCAGCTGACCAAAAGCTCTTTTCTAAATCCTCTTCTTTCTCTACCACTCTCATACCACGGCCACCGCCACCTGCGGCTGCTTTTATAATCACTGGATAGCCAATTTCACTAGCTAATTTTTTAGCCATTTCCATATCTTTGATAGCGCCATCACTACCTGGTACAACTGGAATTCCCGCTCTCATCATCATCTGTTTGGCTTTGCTTTTATCACTCATTAAAGCCATAGCCTCTACGCTTGGGCCTATAAATTTGATATTGTGCTTTTCGCAAATTTCTACGAAATTTTGATTTTCGCTCAAAAATCCATAACCTGGAAATATCGCATCAGCTTCGCTAATCTCGCAAGCTGTGATAATAGCTGGGATATGTAGATAGCTCTCACTACTTCTAGCACCACCTATACAGATACTAGCATCAGCGTATTTAACATAAAGAGCATCTTTATCAGCTGTAGAATGCACTACAACTGCTTCTTTACCCATCTCTTGGATAGTTCTAAGTGCTCTAAGAGCTATTTCACCACGATTTGCTATTAGGATTCTTTTAATCTCTCTCATAGTTTTTCAACCTCAAATAACGCCATACCAAATTCCACCGGTTGGCCATCTGCGATTAGGGCTTTTGTAATTCTACAATCAAACTCAGCTTCAATCTCATTCATAATTTTCATCGCTTCTATAATGCCTATAGTGTCGCCTTTTTTCACTGTTTGACCTACCTTAACAAAGCTTGGAGCGCCTGGACTTGGAGCTATATAAAATGTCCCTACCATCGGTGCGTTTAATGTATCAGTTGCTGTTGAAGTAGTTACTGTTTTTTCATTTACTACTACATTGATTGGGGCTGGAGCTGGGATTGTAGGGCAAGCTGGAGCTGGGGCTATTTGCTCGCATGGCTCATGTTTTTCTAGCTCGATTACGAAATCACCATCTTTTATCTTAATTTTATTAATGTTTGTCTCATCAAAAAAGCTCATAAGCTCTTTAATCTCATCTCTTGTCATAAATTCTCCTTAAATTAAGTAAAATTTCATAATTCTACCCAAATTATCTAAATAATAAGCTAAACTTTAGTTTAAAGTAGAAATTGCTATAATCTTACAATTTAATTTTAAAGGGAAATTTATGGGTTTAAAAAGTGATAAATGGATACGCCAAATGAGCTTAGAACACAAGATGATAACTCCATTTTGTGAAGAGAATATCGGTCGTGGCGTTGTCAGCTATGGGCTTTCTAGTTATGGATATGATATTAGGGTTGGAAATGAATTTAAAATCTTTACAAATGTAGGTGGTACAGTTGTAGACCCTAAAAATTTTGATGAGAAAAATGTAGTTGATTTCATCGGTGATATCTGTATTGTGCCACCAAATTCATTTGCCTTAGCTAGGACGGTGGAGTATTTCATAATGCCTAGAGATACCCTAGCTATATGCCTTGGCAAAAGTACATACGCAAGGTGTGGGATAATAGTCAATGTAACGCCATTTGAGCCTGGATTTGAAGGACATATCACAATTGAAATTTCAAATACAACCCCACTTCCAGCTAAAATTTACGCAAATGAGGGGATAGCTCAGGTGCTATTTTTACAAGGGGATGAGATTTGTGAAACTAGCTACGCTGACAAAAATGGCAAATATCAATCCCAAACTGGCATAACCCTACCAAGAATACTACAATAAGGGTTTAAAATGATGGTTTATAGCAGACAAAAAATAGAAGATGATGATATACAAGCCGTGGTAGAAGCGCTAAAAAGCGATATGCTAACTTGTGGAAATCGTGTGGTGGATTTTGAGAGTGCTTTGTGCGAGCTTACTGGGGCGAAATATGCTGTGGTGATGAACTCAGCCACTTCGGCACTTCACGCTGGATATATCGCACTTGGTGTAGGACCTGGCGATGAAGTTATCACCACTCCTATAACCTTCGCAGCCACCGCAAATGCGGCTATAATGTGTGGTGCTAGGATTAAATTTGCTGATGTACTCTTAAATGGTAATATAAATCCAGCCTCTATAAAAGAGTTAATAAGCGATAAAACCAAGGTTATAACCGCTGTGGATTTTGGTGGGTATCCAGTAGATATGGATGCTATCAAAGCGTTAATAAAAGAGCAAGATATTAAAATTATTGATGATGCTAGTCACGCTTTGGGTAGTAGTATTAATGGCAAGATGGTTGGCACTTTGGCTGATGCTACGATTTTTAGCTTTCATGCGATTAAGCCTATTACGACTTTTGAGGGTGGGGCTTTGCTAACTAATGATGAAAATATCGCTAAATCTGCTAGACTCACACGCTCACATGGTATGGTAAAAAAACAGGCTTGGAATATGGATATGGTAACTCTAGGCTATAATTACCGCTTAAGCGATGTGGCGTGTGCTTTGGGGCTAAGCCAAATCAAAAAGCTTGATAAATTTATAAATAGGCGTTATGAGATTGCTAAGATATATGATGATGCCTTTAAAAACTCAAAATATCTAAAAACGATAGATATCCCAGATAATATAAGAAGTGCCAGGCATCTATATCCGGTGCTTTTAAACTCGAATTTATGGTGCGTAAAAGAGGATATCTATAACGAACTTCACGCTATGGGCATTGGGGTACAAGTGCATTATAAGCCAACTTATCAATTTAGCTTTTATAAAAATTTATATGGCGAGATGAGATTAGATGGTGCTGAGGATTTTTATAGAGCTGAGCTTAGTCTGCCGTGCCATCAGATGATGAGCGATGATGATGCTAAGTTTGTCATTGCGAATTTAAATGAATTATTAGAAATTTATACTAGTAAATCGGTTTGCGGCTAAAAAATTAAGAGATAAAGCCATACTAAGATATTTATTTTCTAAAAAAGAGCGCAATAATCTTAGATGGCATTATTTTTGATCATAATAAATTAAAACTAAAAACCCCAAGGGCATATAGGCCTTTGGGATTAATTTTCCATTATATCCTTAGCTTTTATTCCCATTAAATTTAATGCTACTTTTATACTAAGTGCTACAACGCTAAAAAGCTTTAGTAATTCATCTTCATTTTGACTTCCTACAACTCTATTTTCGTTATAGAATTTATGAAAACTTGCACTAAGCGATTTGAGATAATCAGGAATTTTGTGTAAACTTCTTTGGTTTAGAGCATCTTCTAAGACTTCAGGCATGGTAAGCGCTTCAAATAATAAATTCTTACCATCATCGCTTAAATTTGTAAGTGAAGCATTAGCTACATCTGCAGGAGTCTTGTTAGCTTTGGCAAAGATTTGATTTACTCTAGCGTGAGCGTAATTGATATAAAATATTGGATTTGAACTATCTTGTTTTTTAAGCTCATCAATATCAAATTCTAAGCTTGAATTGCCAGCCTTAGATATGAAAATAAATCTAAGCGCATCACTTCCAATCTCAGCTAAAATATCGCTCATTAACACTGATGTTCCAGCTCTTTTGCTCATTTTAAATGGCTTACCATCTTTTAATAAGCTTACCATCTGCATTAAAATTACCTCTAGTTTGCTCTCATCATAACCTAGAAAATTAATCGCAGCCTTTAATCTAGCGATATATCCATGGTGGTCTGCACCCCAAATGTTGATATATGTATCAAAATCATTAGCAAATTTGACATTATGATAGATAATATCACCAGCTAAATATGTTGGACGGCCGTCGCTTCGTACTACTACCCTGTCGCTATCATCGCCAAGTTTACTTGAAGCGATATAGGTGGTGCTATCTTTTTTATACACTTGACCGCTTTTTTCTAATTGCTCTAAAGTTTGTTCTAATTGATCATAATATGATTTTTCACTAGCCCAATTATCTATGAATATTCCAGCATCAGCTAGGTCTTTTTTGATAATTTTTAAAACTTCATCTTTGGCAAATTCGGCTAATTCAGAGTTACGACTTGACTCAAAAATTTCTTTGCCAAATTTATCGTAAGCTTTATGCGCTAGCTCATCAATATAATCACCCCTGTAATATTTCTCAGGATACTCAACTGTCTCATTAAATAAAATCTCTTTTGCTCTAAGCGTAATAGATATGCCTAGTAGATCGATTTGATTGCCAGCGTCATTGATATAATACTCAGTATGAACTCCTACGCCAATATGTCTAGCTACTCTAGCTAATGTATCGCCATAGACTGCGCCTCTTACATGGCCAATGTGTAATGGGCCTGTTGGGTTGGCACTTATATATTCTAAAAATATATTTTTAGGATTTGTAATCTCTTTTGAGCCAAATTTATCTCCACTTTTAAGTGCATCATTAGCCAAAGAATCTAAAAAATCGCCACTGAGTTTGAAATTTATATATCCATTTACGGCAGTTACTTCGTAGTTTGGCGAACTAAATTGCTGCGCCATTTGAGCAGCGATAGCTACTGGGGATTTTTTTAACTCTTTAGCTAATCCAAAAGCAAGTGGTGTAGCATAGTGAGCTAGGGTTTTATCCTTTGGTTTTTCTATTACAACTTCACGCCCTAAAATAGCGCTTATCTCATTTTTTAGAGTATCTTTAGCACTCATTAGGCACTCTTTTGAGTTTCATCTTTTTTTATTTGAGTTGTATCCTCAGTTTTTTCGATTTTTTCTAATGATGTATCATCTTCCATCTCTTTTTTAAAGCTTTTAATTCCTTTACCCATACCTTTTGCTAATTCAGGGATTTTTTTAGCACCAAAAAGCAAAACAATAATTGCTAAAACTATCAACCAGTGACTTATACTCATACTACCCATAATTTTCTCCTTAATTAAAAATTTAAATTTGTTAAATTTAGCATTCGCTCCAGCTCTCTATCACATCATTTATGATAAAGCTTTGTGTTTTTGATCTCATAGAGATAAAAATTGCCTTAAGTTTTTCATATGAACTATCTAAATCATCATTGATGATAAGATAGTCATATTCGCCAATGTGAGCGATTTCGGTAGCTGCGTTAAATAACCTATTTTCAATGGTTTGCTCATCATCGCTGCCACGCTTTATTAGTCGTTTTTTTAGTTCGAGTCTATCTTTTGTAGTTATAAAAACTGAGGTAATTAACTCCTTATATTGCTTCATTGCTAGATGAAAGCCCTGAACATCGATATCAAAAATCACAATTTTATCATCTTTTAGAGCTTTTTCTACTGGTTCTAGGCTAGTGCCATAATAATTTTTATGCACATTTGCCCACTCTAAAAATTTACCTTGCTCAATTCCTTGTTTAAATTCATCAGTACTAATAAAGTTATAATCAACCCCATTTTTCTCTCCAGCTCGTGGTTCTCTAGTTGTACTAGAAATAGAAAAATAAAGATTGTCAAATTCGGCCATTAAGCGTGATAATAGCGTACTTTTTCCACTTCCGCTTGGGCCGCTTATTATTAGAATTTGACCGCTCATTATCTGCCTTCAAAACTAATATTAATATTAATATTAATATCTTTTAATACATCTTTTAAGGCGCTAGTGCTAAATGCTCTTCCTAATCCCTCGCCAATTTGTGAGGCTAGAACTTGGGCTATCTCTTTTTGTTCATTTTGGCTTGGTTCTGTTTTGTTTTCTACAGCGTTCTTATCTGATTGATTAACTTTTGGTTCGTTTTGGGTTTGGCTATCTTCTTTGTTATTTTCTTCATGAAGGGCTTCTTTTATAGCAGCTTCTTCTATCTCATCAATTGTGCTAGCTTCATAACTATTGCTTAAATCTTGGTTTTTCATATTATTCTCACAATCCATATTATCAATCTCATCAAGCATACTGCTTAATTTGTTTAAATTCTCAGTGTATTCAACATCTTTAACTTGGTCATTTTCGTCGGCTAGCTCATTAAAATCTTGACTTTCATCAAAATCTAAAGGCTCATCATCTTGGCTACTTTTAATATTTGCTAGATCGTTCTCAAAACCTGCTAGTTCACTCTCAAGATCATCTAGCTCATTATCAGATTTATCTAGGCCAATCTCTTCGACCAAGAATGCTGGCTTAGTTTTTTGAGTTGATTCATCTATTGATTTATCTTTAAATTCAAATTCGCTCTTTGATTCTTGTACTGGTTGAGTTTGTTCAAATTCATCAGTCGCAAACTTAGCAACCGTTTCAGGCTGGATAATTGACTCTTTATCTATCTCATCACATTCTGTAATCTCTTGTGGTATAGCAGCCAAATCTGCCACAGAGTCATCTTGAAATTTAGATTCAAGTTCTGGTTTGCCAACTGGTTTTATAGCGGATTCATCTTTTATTTCATCTTTAAATGTAGTGTCAAATTCGGCATTATCAACCTCACCATCGCCATCAGGAAGTGCATCCAATGCTGAGATATCAAGCTTGATATTCTCATATTCGCTGGTTATATCTTTAATATTTTGCTGCTTTTGTTCATCATTAAGTTCATTACTTGGACTTGATTCTTGCGCTTGATTATCTAAATTATCTATTATTTGTTCATCGTTGCTTAAATCATCTAATGCCTCAATCTCACTGGCTTTATTATCTAAAGTATCAAGTTCTTTTTTATCATCTAAACTATCTATCTCATTAAGTTTGATACCTGGATTATCTAGATCTAAATCAGCATCATCTAATTCTTGAATTTGGTTATTTGCGTTGATCTGATTATCTACGCTCTTAGCTTGTGATTCATCTACTGATTTATTGAGGTTTTTATCTGCTAAATTATCTGTATTATCTAAAGTATCAAGTTCTTTTTTATCATCTAAACTATCTATCTCATTAAGTTTGATACCTGGATTATCTAGATCTAAATCAGCATCATCTAATTCTTGAATTTGGTTATTTGCGTTGATCTGATTATCTACGCTTTTAGCTTGTGATTCATCTACTGATTTATTGAGGTTTTTATCTGCTAAATTATCTGTATTATCTAAAGTATCAAGTTCTTTTTTATCATCTAAACTATCTATCTTATTAAGTTTGATACCTGGATTATCTAGATCTAAATCAGCATCATCTAATTCTTGAATTTGGTTATTTGCGTTGATCTGATTATCTACGCTTTTAGCTTGTGATTCATCTACTGATTTATTGAGGTTTTTATCTGCTAAATTATCTGTCTCATATTCTAAATTATCAAGTTTAGCTAGTTCATCATCTATGTTATCTAGATTAAACTCATCTGTTGCAATATTTAACTCTTTATTGTCGCTCATTAAATCATCAGTAAGATTATTAACATCTTTTGATTTATCCATTAGGCTCTCAATCTTGCCAGACTCATCATCAAGTCCTAAATCATCATCAAATTCATCCTTAGCTAGCTCAGGTTCAGCTACTTCGATTAAATTCTCAAATTGCTCAAGCTCTTGTTCTTCATGATTTTCATCATCGAATGAGCTATTTTCAAAATCATCTTGTAGTTTATTGACATCATCAAGCAATTCATCGCTATTTAAATCGCTAAATACATCTATCTTATCATTAGTGTGAATCTGACCAAATTCATCCCCTACTTTGATATCGCTAGGTTTAGGTTCTACTATTTTAGTTGATTTTGGAATCTCAACTAAGATTCTTTTTACTACATCAATAAAATCAGTTGGCAAAAATGGCTTTTGTAGAGTTTGGCTTTTAGCTAGATTATACTCATCAGCTCGATTTCTAGGGATTAAAAATAGCTGATTTTTTGCATATTCTAAGTAATTAATTTTACTATCATAAAGCCCGCTATCACATATAATTAAATCAGCATCATTGCTAGTTAAATACTCTAAATTATCAATCTCAGCAAAAGTATATCCAAGTTTATTTAAACTCACACTCACAAGTTTTGAAACTGCTGGATTATTATTTAGCAAAATCACCTTCATAGACTACCCCTTAAAAAAATTACGCTATTTTACGCAAATTTTCATTATGTATTGCTTTATTTAGAAAAATAAACTTGGTAAATCGTTTAAAACTCTCATCATTAGTGTTGTAAATACCTTAACAATAACGGCCAAAATCGCCATTAGTACAACAAAAGCGATAGTAATTTTAATTGGAAATCCTACAACTAGTAGGTTAAATTGCGGCATGGTCTTCATAAGCATTCCAAAAATCAAATCCGACATTAGAGTAAGTGCTAAAATCGGAAATGAGATTATAAAGCCATATAAAAAGAGATTTACCATACCTTGGGAAGCGTATTTTAATATATTTTGCTCAGGATAGAAGCCACCAAGTGGGATATATTCAAGTCCATAAGCCAAAAAATATAACACTAAATGATGCCCATCAAATAATAAAAATGCCAGTAAAACTATTAAATTTAAGATATTTGAGATTAGTGGGGCATTTATTCCGCTTTGTGGGTCAATAACTGTTGCCATTGAAAATCCCATAATCATCGATATCTGCTCACCTGCTAGTTGCACTGCGCCAAAAACAAGCATCAAAAGTACCCCAACACATAACCCAAGCATAAGCTCAGAGAGTGCTTCAAGTATAAGATACTGAACATTTATACCATCTAAATTTGCTGGCGGAGTAGCTAACGGGAATAGATATAATGTAAGCATAAATGAGAGTGTGGCTTTGATTGTCATAGGAATTTGCATATGGTTAAAAAATGGAAAAAACACCATCAAAGCACCAGTTCGCACAAGAAGCAAAAAGAATGTTACGACATTTTCCTGCCCTAAATAATTTACAAATTCCACAATTCACCTAATTAATTTGGCGCTTATGATACTTAGTTTTTGCGAAATTTTGGCTTAATATTTAGATAAATTTAGATTTTTTAGCATAAAAATACTAAAATAAATGATGAAAATACTAATATAATTTTGCAAATACATTGCCGCTAATAGCGTTTGTATTATGGAGTCATTGTATCTTTGTGGTAATAAATCGCAAGTAAAAATCAAATAATATATAAATGCAAGTTAAGGTTTGCATATTAAACTAAATTTAATAAGATTGAGTCTTTGTTGTAGTGATTTGCACTGCGCTTAGCTGCAGCTCTGCTATGTATCATCTATTTACTCATTTTATAAAAATCTCTTTTGAGTCTTTAATAAATTTCAAAATTTACTAAAAATTTGGGAAATAAAATAGCTTAATTTGCCCCATCATCTAGCAAATTAAGCTTAGCTTTATAGGGGGGGTATAATTATAATATTTTTCACCAAAAGATTAGCAATAAATTTTCATAGCAAAATTGAATTTGGCTTATTATAAGCTAAATTCTAATACTTTAATTATATAAAAGGAGTGAAAATGGGATTTTTTTCGACTATTGAAGCCGCTATACAACAAGCTGAACAAACTAGGCAACAATCTCAAAGTAATATTATTTCGGCTATTGGCACTGCTATATCACAAGTTTCTGCACAAGTGGAAGCAGAAGAAAATGAAATAAAAGCTAAACGACAGGAGTTGCTAAATGCAATGATAGGATGCAAAGAGATGATGGCAAAAACGCCTCAATCCCTAGCAGATAGAAAGATAGAACTATCCAAAAAGCAAAACAGCAATGATGATGAATATATAACTTTATAAAAAGGATAAAAATGGCAAAAAAAATTAAATTTAATCTCCAAGTAAATGGTGCTAGTGTATCTAGCCTAGAATCTCTACAAAACAACTTCAATATAGAAGATATAATGGAGCATTTCAAAAGTGGCTTACTAATGCGGTGGCTAGAAGTCCAAGGGCTAGAAACTGAACTGAAAGAAATAAGCAAGCTAAGCGAAAAAAGCGATAATTTCGCTTTAGCACAGGGAATTCTAGAAATCTTTGATATGGACAAAGATCTTGATAAAAACGCTCTTAAAATAACTCTAGCTGATATCAACTACAAAGAATACAAAGAAAATTTGCTAAAAACCAACGAAAATCTCGACAAAAACGCTAAATCTTTTTTACGAGAGTATCACGATAAATTCCACGATATAATTTGGGATATTATAAAAAATAGTGAAAATGTAGAAAAAATCAAAAGCAACCTAAAAATCATAGAAAACGACTATTTTGATCTATTTTTATTGCAGTTTCAAACGCTTGTTAGTGTATTTAAAACTAATGCTCCACTTGCGCTTATCTTTGGGCTAGGAACAGAGAAAATCCGCAAAATGCTTTTGGCGTATATAAATATAGAAGAAGCTGGGGATCATAATAAATACTGCTATATTGGCGATGAAAAGATAGGTGTAGATGATGAAACAAAAGAGTATTTAAAAAGTATTAACTTAAAGTCTATTGATTACCTTCGTTATGGGTATTTTAAAGCTATTAGCAAAGTTGTTTATGAGAAACTAGAATTTGATTATAGTAAATTAGACGATGTGATAAAGGTATTTAAAGGCTCTACTGAAGGGCTTTGGAGAGATTTAGTAGCTAGCAATAAAAAGGTCTTGGTGCTAGAGATATCTAGCTTGGCCAAAGCTAGTCGAATCCCAAAAGTTGGAGAGACAAACGAAGCACTTGGAGAAGAAGAAATAAATGGTGAATTTATTATTTTAAATGGGCTAAATTTTCAAAGTTCAAATGATGATGCTTATATAGTATATGTGGAGCTATAAAATGGTAATACAAAAGCTAAACTCATATATACAGTCGCTTTGTAGCATTATACTTATGCCTAGCATTGATTTTAGACAAAATGAAAATTTGATAAGAGAGATAGCCAAAAATGATGGTAGAGAGGTCTTTGAGTATAATGAAGCATTGGGGCAAATAGACTTTGATAACAAATCTCCAAATGGTGGTGGTTTGCCAGTAGAAAATGCTCTTTTGGAGTTTTTAATACAAAAGGATGACCAAGCAAGACTCGCCAGCGCAAATAGCGAACCAAAGCCTATGTTTTTGGTATTAAAAAACGCCGATGACGAGCTAGAAAATCCAAAAATTATAGCTATGCTAGATAGGATAGCAAGTGCAAATATCTATGATGATGACTATTATATAACAGTGTTTTTGCTAAGCACACAAAGGACAATCCCAGCCAAACTAGAGCATCACATAACCATATTTGAAACCCCAGTGCCAAAAGAGAAAGAGATAAAAGATATAATCCAAAAATTCGCAGATGATTATGGTATCACTATCAAAGATGAGTTTTTTGATAAGCTTACTTTAAATTTAAAAGGCTTGACAAAATTTGAAATAGATAGAATTCTAGCCCTTGCTTATCAGCAAAATGGCGAGATAAATGGGGATGATAATGAATTTATCATCTCACAAAAAAGTCAATTTGTCAAAAAATCAGGAATGCTAGAAATCATAGAAGTCAAAGAAACTATGGCAAATCTAGGCGGGCTTAGCGTGCTAAAAAAATGGCTAAAAGATAAAGCCCATATCATAAGAAACCTAGACAAAGCGCGCAAATACGGCGTAGATATACCAAAAGGAGTGATGATAGTCGGTATGCCAGGCTGTGGCAAAAGCCTAAGCGCTAAGATCACGGCTGATCTTTTTGGGATTCCGCTTGTGCGCCTTGATGTGGGTAGGCTACTTGGTAAATATATAGGCGAATCAGAAGCAAATATGCAAAGAGCTTTGAGGCTAAGTGAAGAGATAAATCCTTGTGTTTTGTGGATAGATGAGATAGAAAAAGCCTTTGCCGGTATGTCTAATGGCAATGGGCATGAGGTGACAGTTAGGCTATTTGGGCAGTTTTTGACCTGGCTACAAGAGAAGTCAAATTCCGTATTTGTAGTAGCGACGGCAAATGATTTAAGCGGTATGCCGCCTGAGTTTTTGCGTAAGGGTAGGTTTGATGAGATATTTTTTGTCGATTTGCCAAATTTCACAGAGCGAAAAGAGATTTTAAAGCTACATTTAGAGCGCAGAAGCAAGACAAAAACAGCTAATATTGATGTTTTTAAATTAGCTAAGCTTACTGATGGCTTTAGTGGTGCGGACTTAGAATCAGTGATAAAAGAGAGCTTTGAAGAAAGTTTTATCCAAGACAGAGAACATATAAGCACAGAAAATATCACTAAAAAAATAAAAGAAACCAAAAGCATATCTGTAACCCTAAAAGATAAAATCGATAGCCTAAAAGAGAGAATCTCAAAAATGGATATCAAAAAAGCAAGTATTGATGATAAGCAAGATTAATAATAAGGATTTAAAATGCCAAAAATAAATCAAAGCTTAGATAAATTTTATTCTACGCAGTTAAACGAAAAAGAAGTAGAGATACTATCTGCTACTTTGGCTAGATTTTTAAATAGCTATGTTGAAAACAGGGATAAATTCAGCCTAGATCAGTGGCTAGAAAACCAAATTCAAAAAGAGCTTCCAAATGTAGATATAAACGAGATCAAGGCTACAACGCATGATATAATAGAGATTATCAAATGTATAAACGAGGAAAAAGCAGATCTTTTAAAAGCCAAGAGTAAAGGCGTAAGCATAAAAAGCTGGCTTATGGAGAGAATTAAGAAATTTATAAATCCTGATGATTTAAGCGCCGTGACAAAAGATCTTAAAAAAGCAAATATCTATGATACATTAGAGTTAGCTAGGCGCTCAGGCGAAGATATAGAGGCCATAGAGCCAGAAATCATAGAAAAAGAGATAGAAAACAGCTCTCCTATAATGGATAAAATCCAAGAGTTTGCAGAGGAGAGCCTGAAACGAACAGCCCTAGGCGGCGCCCAAAGCGCTAGTAAATATATATTAGAAAATCCAGATTTTAAATTTTCTAATATCTTAAAAGTCGCAGCTGGTGGTGTCAAAGATGAAGCAAAAGCTATCATAGATGAGACTATAAAAGGCACAGATAATAGCGATAAGCTTAAAATCATCACCGGTGGCGCCCTTAGCGTTTTGGCAAAAACGATGCCTACAGACCGTATGCCTATAAAAACAGGTAGCGTAATGGGCAGCATAGCATCTAGTAGTATAGAAAATATCAAGACCCTAAACGAATTAGCCGATGGGAAAATCAGCACCACAGAAGCGATCAGTAATATGGCCATAAATACAGCATCCACCGCAGCCGGAACAATAGTAGGCGAAGCAACTGGCAAAGTAGGTATGGCCGTAGGGTCTAAAATAGGTGCAACATTAGGGAGTATATTTGGCCCTGCTGGTACGGCTGCTGGTGCAGCTATCGGTGCTACTATCGGAACATTGGCTGGAAAAGCCATAGGCTCAAAAGTAGTTCAAGGCGCCGCAAAAGTAGCCAAAAAAGTAACGCAAGTAGCAGTAGAAGGTGTAAAAGCCGTAGGAAGAGGTATAGGAAGGGTAGCTAGCGCAGCATGGGGAGGCGTAAAAAGTATATGCAGTGGCATAGCTGGTTGGTTTGGCTTTTGATTTTGTAAAAATATACTCAAACTAAAATTTCATCATAAATCACTTAGCCACTTGCTTTAAAATAGAGCAATGTTTTTGGAATTTTAAAATTCCAAAAGCGCCACTTTTTCTTAAAACTCAAAGAGTTTTAAGAAAGATTAAAATCTGCGCCCAGCGCAGCAACTCTGAAAGACTTTTATAAAATTTTCGCAATAGCAAAATAACCTTAAATGGTTGTTTTGTAGCGAAAATTTGGAATGTTAAAAATGGGATACCCCACGAAGTGGGGCTTTAGATGGATCAAGGGAGTGTAACTCCCTGTCGCAAACGGCGACTTGTTGCCGTGCAAAGTCAAAATGAGCTACCCTGTTTTGGAATTTAAATTTCATTTTAGATTTTAAATTTTTATTGATATTTTTATAAGTTAGATACCATAAATTGTTATAATGTTATTTACAAATTCAGGAGCGATCAGTGTTTTTTATTTTGGGTTTTATAGTAATTGCGATATTGGCGATATATGTCAATGTTCTTATCTATCTGTTTGCTGTATTGGCGATACTGGTTATTGTTTCGCTTATTGGTTTGTTAGGTATGATATTTGGCGAATATTTACCATATATATTGATTGGGATATTGGTTATTCTTTTTATCAGGTGGATCTTTAGAGCAAGATAAATCAAATTTATTAGCAAATTTGAAATCTTAGAGAAATATTAAATTCTTGAATTCGCTTATTTCTTTTAAGGGGTAAGGGGAGCGCTTTTTTGGCAGCTGAGTAGCGTGAGAGCAAAACGATGTAAATCATCGTTTGCGACGCTACGAAAGATAGCAACGCCTTGGCTCCCCCCCCTTTTTTTTTAACAACCCCTAACCCCCTGTAAAAGCCTTTCAAGGTTAATTATCACAAATTTTCGCCGCAAAATAACCATTTAAGGTTATTTTGCTATTGCGAAAATTTTGCCGCAAAGCTGGGCTTAACTCAGCTGCGAAGTAAAAAATGAATTTAAACTTAAAATATGTCATAAAATATATATTATAATTAAATTTAATACTATTTGAATTTAATTATACTTTTATTTATAATTTAATTATCTTGAATTTTGCGATAATTTTGTTATATTTTATTGAAATTTTATATTTGATTGGGGGGGGTGTGAGTTGATTAAATTTGTCTGAATTTGCGTGGTGTGGCTTGTGAATTTAAGTGAGTTGATTAAATGCATTAATGGATGAGAAGTAGATAGTCTACTTCTCAAATTTAGCTTAGCAGCATTTTGAGCTGCCGGCGCCATATTTTTTCTCTAAAGCCTCTTTGAAAAACTCTCTTTGGCTTTTTGGGGTTTGATTTGGATGGAATTTCTCCATATATTCTACATATTTATCATAACTAGGCATCCCCACTAGTAAGTGGGAAAACCTATCAATTTTTCTATAAAATGCTGATATTTTGCTCCAAATTTGCATACTAACCCCTAGTGAGCACATCCGCAGTGATGAGAATTACAACCGGCTTTGCCCTCATAATCTTTGGCATTGAGATATGGTGATTCTGCTAGTGGGATTATAGGGTCTTTGCCACTTATTGCCCTAGCGACGACTCTTAAAGTAGCAATTAGAACAATTATAGTAATACCCATAAATACTGCACATAAAATAGCGTTAATTAGGTTGTTTCTAGCTACTTGATTAGCTGCTTTATATGCTTTTTCAGCTGCTACAAGCTGTGCATCATCAAGAGTTCCAGACTCTATTTTTGCCATTAGATCAGCTGCTTTTTTGCTATTATTTTGATATGCAGCTACATGGCTTACTGAGTCATGAACTCTCTCGCCGTTTGCTGGAAGTAGCTTTTGCACGCCTGCACTCATAGTTGAGATTAAAACCCAAATTACAGGTACAACTACTACCCAAGCTAGTTTTCCACGTTTCATTTTAAATAAAACACTTACTGCTAAAAGTAGAGCAATACCAGCAAGAAGTTGATTACTTACACCAAATAGCGTCCATAATGCTTTAACTCCACCTGTTGGATCGGTGATACCCATATATAATATAGAACCCCAACCAGCTACACATAAAAGAGTTGCTATTAGACCCATTGGAACTGAGCTGATATTTGCCATTGGTTTATAGAAGTTACCTAAAACATCTTGCACCATAAATCTCCCTGCTCTAGTACCAGCATCAACTGCTGTAAGGATAAATAATGCCTCAAATAAGATAGCAAAGTGATACCAAAACGCCATTGTGCCTTCAAAGCTTGGCATTTTAGAGATTAACACAGCAAAACCAAGAGCGAATGTAGGTGCGCCACCGGTTCTGCTTAAAATGCTTGGTTCGCCAACTTCTTTAGTGAAAGCTAGGATATTTTGTTCTATCATTTCTGGGGTGATTTTGATAATATCTCCAGCAAATGCGTTGATACTAGCAGCAGCAGCTTTAATACCTGCTAAGTAGCTTTGACTTGCTTCGCCTTGGAATACCCCAAATACCTCGCCAGCACTTCTAGCTGCTGATATAGCTTCAGCTGTACCCAAACCAGCAGGAGCGACATTGATAGCGAAGTATAGATCTGGCGTTATAATTATAGCTGCGATTAGCGCCATCACACCAACAGCTGACTCCATAAGCATTGAGCCATAACCTACCATTTTAGCGTGAGTCTCTTTTTCTAGCATTTTTGGCGATGTTCCACTAGAGATTAGAGCATGGAAACCACTAATAGCACCACAAGCAATGGTAATGAATAAAAATGGAAATAATTTACCAGCAAATACTGGCCCTGTACCATCTGTGAATTTAGTAACCATAGGCATTGCTACTTGGATATTTTGATTACCTGCAAAATCGCCTAAACCTAAATAGATTATAATCACCGCCATAGCAAATATAACGCCGATTTTAAGGAAGGTAGATAGATAATCCCTAGGTGCTAAAAGTAGCCATACTGGTAAGATTGCTGCTACAAAACCATAACCAATTGTAATAAATGCTAAATTTACTGGAGTGATAGTAAATACATCTGCCCAGTATGGATCAGCAGCTACATAATGCCCGCCCCAAAGTGATAACATAAGCATAACAAAACCAAATATAGAGGCCTCGCCTATTCTACCTGGGCGGATAAATCTCATCCAAATTCCCATTAAAATAGCAATAGGAAGAGTCATCGCAATGGTAAATAATCCCCATGGCGATTCAGCCAAGGCATTCACAACGACCAAAGCCAAAATAGCCACAATAAGCATCATAATACCTAAAATTCCAATCATAGCTATAGTTCCAACACCCTTGCCTAGCTCCATTTTTATCATCTCGCCAAGGCTTTTACCATCCCTTCTAGTTGATAGCCATAAAACTACAAAGTCATGGACAGCACCGGCAATCACAACGCCCACAACAAGCCAAATCATACCTGGCAAATAACCCATTTGAGCTGCCAAAATCGGCCCTACTAACGGCCCAGCACCAGCAATAGCGGCAAAATGGTGGCCAAATAAGACAATTTTATTAGTTGGGACAAAGTCACGGCCATCGTTTTTTACTACTGCGGGAGTGGCTCTATTGTCATCTAGGCCTAAGACCTTTTGAGCTATGTATTTAGCGTAAAATCTATACGCAATTGAGTAGATACACACAGCTGCAACTACAAACCATAGAGCATTTACTGTCTCGCCTCTATCTATAGTCAGTTTAGCAAATCCAAGCACAGCCAAAAATACGACTGCTGCCCAGATAACTATGCTTAACACCTTTTTATTCATGCTACCTCCGGATTAAAATTATTTTGATTTTGCGATTGTAGCATATTTGTAATCAAATCTAGCCTTAAAGTGTATAAAATAGAAATATAAATTTATATTATGTTACGATTTTACACATTAAGGAGAAATTATAGGTGAATTTGGGCTATTTGCGAGAATTTAAGTTGGGAATTTAATATTTTGGCTTATATTTTTACTTTTTTTAAGTGATAATGTAAATTTATTTTAAATACAAAGCTATAAAAGCAAATATAATTAATTTAATAAATTTATTTAAGTTTTAAATAAGATAGCTTTTAAATGACGAATTTATAGGCTTTATAATCTTAAATTTGAATTTATAATATTAGTAATTATAGCTGAATTTAGATAGATAATAAAATTTATTAATAATATTCTTAAACAAAAAATTAATTTCTTTATGATATTGAATTAATAGTGATCTTTTTGATACAATTACGTCCAAATCAATAAAGTAAATTTCAAGGAAAAGGCTTTGGAGAGTAATCTTGTATGGAGTTTTTATCTCTATGTTTTCATCATTTTAGCACTTTGTGTGGCTTTTTATTTCACCAAAAAGATTGGCCCAACTGGCAAAAGCAATAGCTCAAAAGATCGAATTTATGAGAGTGGAATTGTAAATTTCTATGGCGGGATAAACTCAAGTATAAATGTCAAATACTATCTTGTGGCGATTGTCTTTGTGATATTTGATATTGAAGCTGTATTTATGTATCCGTGGGCGGTAAGCCTTAGAGAGCTTGGCCTTTATGCTTTGGTTGAGATGTTTGTCTTTATGGCTATTTTGCTTGTGGGATTATACTATATTTATAAGAAGAAGATTTTAAGATGGGAATAGAAAATTTAGTCAAAAATGATCTAATCTTAACTAGATTAGATGCGCTTTTTAACTGGGGTAGATCCAACTCGCTTTGGCCGATGATATTTGGGACGGCCTGTTGTGCGATTGAGTTTATGAGTGCTGTATCATCAAAACATGATTTAAGCCGTTTTGGTGCTGAAGTTATGCGATTTTCGCCTCGTCAAGCGGATTTGATGATAGTAGCTGGGACAATATCATTTAAACAAGCTCCGATTTTAAAAGAGATATATGATCAAATGTGTGAGCCAAAATGGGTTGTTAGTATGGGTGCGTGTGCTAGTAGCGGTGGATTTTATGATAATTATACCACACTTCAAGGGATAGATCAGATAATACCAGTTGATGCCTATATCAGCGGCTGTCCGCCAAGGCCTGAGGCGATAATCGATGCGATTTTAGCTATCCAACAAAAGATAAAAGCCGGTAGTATCAAAGATCGCCATAGAGATTTTAAGGGGCTTTTAGATGGTTAATTCGTTTATATCTAAATTTAATTCTAAAATCTCTGAATATAATGGCATTATTACAGCTATAATCCCTAGTGAGCGTATTTTTGAAGCGGTTAAATTTGCTCGTGATGAGATGAAATATGAGATTTTGGCTGATATCGCCTGTGTGGATAATTTGAATTTAAATAATCCAAAAAGATTTAGTTTGTATTATATATTTAGCTCTTTAAAAGGCTTGAATTTTATTATCCAAACTGATATTGATGAGAATCAAAGTTTAAAAAGCGTATCTGAAATTTACAAAAGCGCTAATTGGGCTGAAAGAGAGTGCTATGATCAATATGGAGTTAAATTTGATAATCATCCAAACCTTAGACGCATATTAAATCATAAAGAATTTATCGGATATCCATTGAGAAAGGATTATCCTATTGATAAATATCAAATTCTAACTCAAAGCGATAGCTTGGTTGATGAGATGAGAGATCAGCTCTTAAATCTCGGCCTTGCTAGTGAAGAAAATGATGAATTTAAAATCAAATATACATTTTTAAATATCGGCCCATCACATCCTGCTACGCACGGGACGATACGCAATTTTATGGCTTTAGATGGTGAGAAAATAGCTGCTAGTGTAACTGAAATTGGCTATTTACATAGGGGATTTGAGAAGTCTTGTGAGACTCATACCTATGCCCAAATCATCCCATATACAGATAGGCTAAACTACTGCTCTGCTATGCTAAATAATGTCGGATATGCTAAGGCGGTAGAGGATATCTTGGGTGTTACCTTGCCTGATAGAGCGATTTTTATGCGTGTGATTTTGGGTGAGTTGGCTCGCATTATAGATCATGAGGTTTGCCTTGGGGCGATGTTTGTGGATATGGGGGCGCTTACAAATTACTGGTATTTATATAATCCTAGAGAGAAAATTTATAACTTTTTATCTAGATTAACTGGTGCTAGATTTACAAATTCATTTGCTAGAATTGGCGGTATGGCGCATGACTTTTATGATGGTTGGGAAGATGAGCTTTTGGGCTATTTAAAAGAGGTTGAAAAGGGTCTTGATGATACTCTAACTCTCATAGAAAAAAATAGAATTTTCTTAGATAGAGTTCAAAATATCTGTAAAATAAGCGCTCAAGACGCTTTAAGCTATGGATTTACAGGGCCAAATTTAAGAGCTAGTGGCGTGGATTATGATTTAAGAAAAGATAAGCCATATTACTATTATGATAGCTTTGATTTTAATATCCCTGTTGGTAGCTGTGGCGATATATATGATAGGATGTTTGTGAGATTTTATGAGATGAAAGAGAGTGTCTCTATCATCCGCCAAGCGATAAAGAGAATTCCAAATGGCGATATCTGTATCAAAGACAAAGATATAATTCTCCCGCCAAAAAGCGAAGTATATGGCAATATAGAGGCTTTGATAAACCATTTTAAAATCATTTTTGATGGAGTTAAGCTCCCTGTGGGGCATTTCTATGGTGCTAGTGAGGGGGGCAATGGTGAGCTAGGATTTTTCATTGTTAGTGATGGTGGTAATATGCCTTATCGCTTAAAGCTTAGACCGCCTTGTTTCTATGCTTTAAACGCATTTAGCGATATGGTTAGAGGTGGCTTGATCGCTGATAGTATCTTGAATTTAGGTAGTATAAACATAATTGCTGGGGAGCTAGATAGATGAGTTTTGAATTTACAAAAGATGAGCTAGAAGGCTTAAATAACCTACGCACAAAAGTAGATGATGATAGAGCGCTAGTATTACCCGCTCTTTGGATTTTACAAAGAAGACAAGGATTTATCAGCTCTGAAGATATATTGTATTTAGAAAAAACTCTTGGGATTAAGGCTATATTTTTTGCTGAAGTTATGGGCTTTTACTCTATGTTTAATGAGAGTAAAAAAGGCAAATATGAGCTTAAATTTTGTAAAACCATAACTTGTAAATTAAGAGGCAGCGATGAAGTGATAAAAGCCGCTAGCGATCTTCTTGGGATCAAGATGGGTGAAACTACTAGCGATGGGCTTTTTAGTCTTGGGGAGAGCGAGTGTTTGGGATATTGTGAGAAGGCGCCATGTATGTTATCAAATTTAGAGCAAATCGGTGACTTGACTAAAGAGAGTATAACAGAGTTAATAGAAAGGCTAAGGAGAGAAAATGAAGGTCGTTAGTGCTAGATTTGATATACCTAATGCCAATAAGATAGAAGTCGCTAAGGCTCATGGGGCATATGCGAATTTAGATGAAATTCTAAAAATGCCAAGAATGGATATAGTAGATGCGATTGACAAAAGCGGATTAAGAGGCAAAGGCGGTGGCGGTGGCCATTGTGGAACTAAATGGAAAAATATGATAGCTTGGCCTAGCCAAAAACGCTATTTGGTGGTAAATGGCGATGAGAGCGAGCCTGGGACTTGTAAAGATAAGTATATTTTCAATCTTGATCCACATCTGTTAATAGAAGGTATCATAATCTCAGCTTACGCTCTTGGTGCGTGTAGAGCCTATATCTACATTAGGGGCGAATATGAGAAAGAATTTCAAAGTATCCAAAGAGCCATTAATGAATCCAAAGATGAGAGGCGTGGCCTAGAAATTATAGTTTGTAAAGGTGCTGGAGCCTATATCTGCGGTGAGAAAAGCGCACTTTTAGAGAGTATTGAAGGCAAAAGGGGGCATCCTAGATTAAAACCACATAATAGAGCTGAGCCGGATTTTTTGTTTGGTAGTGCGTGTGTGGTAAATAATGTCGAAACCATCTCTAGCGTGCCTTTCATAGTTAAAAATGGCTGGGAAAAATATAGAAGCGTAGGAACCCCAAAATCCCCTGGTACTCTGCTATTTGCCGTAACAGGATGCGTGAATACTCCATGCGTTAAAGAGATGCCATTTGGGACTAAAATGATTGATTTTATCAATGAATTTGGCGGTGGCGTATGGAAAAATAGAGAGCTAAAAGCCGTTATCCCTGGCGGATCATCTGCTGCGGTATTAACCAAAGATGAAGTTATGAAGGCTACTTTGGATTATGAGAATTTATGGGAGTATAAAAGTGCTCTTGGGACTGGCGGTATGATGGTTTTTGATGATACGATCAGTATGCCTAAGGTGCTTTTGAATTTGCTTGAGTTTTACACAGAAGAGAGCTGCGGGCAATGTACCCCATGTCGTGAGGGATGTGGCTGGGGAATGCGAGTTGTGGAGCGAATTTGTAAAGGCGAAGGAAGCAAAAAAGATCTACAAATATTAAAAGATATCTGCTTTATGTTAGATGGAAAGACAATTTGTGTATTTGCTCCAGCGGTAAAAGATGTAATCATAGGCTTTATAACCAAATTTGAAGATGAGTTTTTAGCGCTTTGTAAGGATTAAAATATGGTAGAGATTATAGTTGATGGCGAGAAATTTAGCGTAAATGAAAAGGGCAATCTAATCACCGAGCTAAAAAAGCATAATATTGAAATTCCACACTTTTGCTATCATGAAGCGCTTGGCGTAAGTGGTAATTGTAGAATGTGCCTAATAGAAGTAGTAGGTCAAAAACGCCCCCAAATAGCATGTGATACGCCCATAAAAGATGGTATGGAGATCAAGATAAATAGCGAGCTTACAAGGGCTGTCCAGCGTGGAATTTTAGAGCTTGAGTTTATCAATCATCCGCTTGATTGTCCTGTGTGCGATCAAGCTGGTGAGTGTGATTTACAAGATTATTATATGAAATTTGATCTACAAGACTCCAAAGTAAGTCTAGCCGATAAGGTAAAAAAAGGCAAAAGAGAGGATCTTGGCTCTTTAGTAATCCATGATGAAGAGAGATGTGTGCTTTGTAGAAGGTGTGTGAGATTTACTCAAATATGCACCCAAACCAATGAATTAGCCGTGGGTGGTCGTGGTGAGCATAGCCACATAATGTTAATGAATGGCAAGAAAATAGACAATCCATACGCAGGAAATATAGTAGATATCTGTCCAGTAGGAGCTATGACTTCGGCTGATTTTAGATTTAAAAAGCGAGTTTGGCACCTACAAAAGACCCCCGCAATCTGTCAAGGCTGTGAAAGGGGATGCGCTATATGGATCGATAGCAATAAAGCAAAATATCAAGATAGCAAAATTTATAGATTTAGGCCGAGAGAGAGTAGCGTAAATGGCTATTTCATCTGTGATTATGGCCGTTATAGCTACAAAGATGAGCAAGTAATTAAGCGTGATGATAGTGCGAAAATCTCCGCTTTGGCTCTAGATCTTAGGACAAATGGCGATCAATATGATATCTTAGCTTCAAGCTCATTAAGCCTTGAAGAGATGAGTGCTTTAAAGATTTTGGCTAATGAGTTTAATATGGGCCTATATGGATTTAGTGATTTTAGAGATGAGAGCTTTAAAGATGAGATTGGATTAAAGCTTAGAGTACCGAATAAAACTGCTAATCGTGTGGGATTAAATAAGCTTGGAATAGGTAGAAATTTAGATAAAAAATCTAAAAATTTAATAGTTTTTCATCTTGGTAGGGATTTTGAGTTTATCAATAAATTTGAATTTGATAACCTCATCAAAATCGGCTCAAATAGCGATGCTGATATAGTTTGCGCTAGTAGCTATCATAGAGATGGCCATACCTTAAATATAGATGAAAAATTGCGATTTAGCAAGGGGGCTTTTGAGCCACTTAGCCCTAAAATTTGCGATATTATCGCTGAATTTATAGGTCGTAGGGTGGAATTTGATATGAGTATATTAAAGGCGTTTGCATGAGTGAAATTTGGCTAATTATATTTAGGATTGCGTTTATTTTGATCTTTATTTTGGCTTTGATACCTGTTTTGGTGCTATTAGAGCGTAAAATTTCAGCCTTTATCCAAGACCGCCCCGGCCCAAATAGAGCTAATATCGCCGGTATAAGGCTCGGCGGATTGATCCAAGCGATGGCTGATGCTTTAAAACTAGCTATAAAAGAGGATTTTACTCCAGCAGCTATTAGATCCAAAGCGTTATTTACCATCGCTCCGATGGTGCTATTTTTGATGAGTACGCTTACTATAGCTGTGATTCCATTTAGTGAGTATTTTAGCATTGACGGGGTCAAATACCTTATGCAAGCAATCCCATTTGATGGCGGTATGCTATGGTATTTGGGATTTGCTAGTCTTAGTATCTATGGTATTATGCTAGCTGGTTGGAGCTCAAACAATAAATACTCTCTCTTAGGCTCTTTGCGTGCAGCTAGTGGGGCTATAAGCTATGAAATTCCACTAGGTCTAGCTGTTGTAAGTATGATTATCACATATAACTCTATTAGTTTAAATGACTTTGTAATAGCTCAACAAGGCTCATTTTTAGGCCTTCCTGCGTGGGGGATATTTCTTCAACCATTAGCGGCGATTATCTTTATCATCTGTGCTTTTGCTGAGACAAATAGAGCGCCATTTGACCTAGCTGAAGGTGAGAGCGAGATAGTAGCTGGATATCACCTTGAGTATAGTGCGATGAGCTTTGCTATGTTTTTTATGGCTGAATATATCGCAATGACTGCTATGAGTGCGCTTATAGTTACGATATTTTTTGGCGGATACTCATTGCCTTATCTCTCACAGGCCGATTTGGCTGCTAATTATGAGATTGTGCTACTTAGCATAGCTGGCGTGGCTACTATCTTTGGCTTATTATTTATCTGGTGGGTTAGCAAAAATAATGTTACTAGATATAAAACAGATCAAGATCATAGAAAAAAAGAGAATATCATATATTACGCCTTAACAGCTCTGATAGTGGCTATAATCGATATTATATGCTTATATTTTTATGGAAATTTAGGTGAATTTGGTGCTGAGATTGTAGCTACTGCGGTGAATTTAGTGGTATTTGCACTTAAAACCTTTATAGTGCTACTTGTATTTATCTGGGTTAGATGGACTCTACCTAGATTTAGATATGATCAAATTCAACGCTTAGGCTGGGAAAAACTCATGCCCTTAGCAATTTTAAATATTATTATTACAGCATTGGTGGTGGTTTATGTCAGTTAAAGTCAAAAAAATCGAACGAAAAAAAATGCCACTTTTAGAGCGAATTTATATATTTTATATCATCGCTGGGATGGCTAGAACTTTTAAGCATTTTATCAGAAATTTACTCAATACCAAAAATATTGAATTCCTAGAATATCCCGAGCAAAAACCCGATGATATAAGCCCTAGATATCGTGGTCTTCATAGATTAACCAAATATGATAATGGTGAGTTAAAGTGCGTTGCGTGCGATATGTGTGCTACTGCTTGTCCAGCTAAATGTATATTTATAGAAGCCTATGAAGTCCCTAGTAGCAAAGAAAAAGCCCCAAAAGTCTTTAATATAGATCTTTTGGAGTGTGTATTTTGCGGGCTTTGCGTGGAGGCGTGTCCTAAGGATGCTATAAGGATGGATAGCGGGATATTTACAAAGATTGAAGGTAGTAGAGATAGCTTTATTAGCGATATAAATGAGCTTAGTAGTAGAAAAAGGGGAGAGTTTTGATGGAGAATTTTTTGTTTATTAACTTCTCATTTTTAGCTATTTTGGGAGCTTTGGGTTTGATTAGCTTTAAAGCGCCTATCCATGGGGCTTTATCTATGATTGTCTCTTTGGTGGCTATAGCTGGGTTGTATCTTTTATTATATGCTAAGACTCTGTTTTTAATCCAAATAGTAGTATATGCTGGGGCGATTATGGTTTTATCGGTTTTTGTGATGATGTTTTTTAATATCAAATCAGATAGCTTATGGGCTAAATTTAGCTTTATACAGATAATTCAAGCCGCTTTGCCTTTAGTCGTTTTTGGCTTTTTGGCTTACTGGCTTGCCTTGATGCCTGGTAACTTCGAGGTAGCACCTGATGGATTTGGAGAGATCGCACCACTTGGAAAGTATCTCTTTTTTAACTGGGGATTTAGCTTTGAGATGATTTCTCTACTTTTAACCGCTGCTTTGATAGGGGTTGTGGCGATTTTAAAAGGCAAAAATAATGGTTGAAAATTATATATTTGTAGCGATTTTGCTCTTTGTGATTGGAATTTTTGGTGTTATTTTGCGTAAAAATATCTTTACTATTTTTATGTCTATTGAGCTTATGTTAAATGCGGTTGCTTTGCTTTTTGCGATATTTGCTAGGGTTAATTTAAATTTAGATGGTCAAGTGATCGTAATGCTAGTTATCGCTATAGCTGCTGCTGAGGCGAGCTTTGGTCTTGCGCTCATCACCTTGCTTCACAAATCAAAACAGAGCCTAAATATAGATAGCTTTAGAGAGTTAAAGGATAGCGATGCTAGTTAATATCGTAATTTTAGCGCCAATTATTGGTAGTTTGTTGCTTGGGGTTTTATATCTTGCTAGAAAGAGTCTTGGCTTATCTCAAAGATTTTTCGCATTTTTGGGGATGATTGGGCCTGTAGTTAGCTTTGTAGCTATGGCTGTGCTGTTTGTTAATAGCTATGGTAGTAGCTTGAATTTGGATATATTTAGCTGGCTCGATATCGCTGGATTTAGCATAAATGTGGGATTTTATCTTGATGATCTTAGCCTTGTGATGGCGATATTTGTGGCGTTTTTGGGTATGCTTATACATTTGTATTCTATAGGCTATATGGATGGTGATGAGGGCTTTGGTAAGTTTTTTTGTTATATGAATTTATTCTTAGCCTCTATGCTGATTTTAGTTTTAGCAAATAATCCGATTTTGATGTTTGTCGGCTGGGAGGGCGTGGGCGTATGCTCATATCTATTAATCGCCTTTTATTTTGGTGATAAAGATAATGTCAAAGCCGGTAATAAAGCCTTTATATTAAATAGAATTGGCGATTTTGGCTTTTTGATTGGGCTGATTGCGTTGTATCTTGCTAGTAGTGGGGTTAAATTTGATTATATTGGCTTAAATGAAGTGAGCTTTAGCCCTAGTGTAGCGATATTTATAGCATTTTGTTTCATCGCTGGAGCTTTGGCTAAATCAGCTCAAATTCCACTATACACCTGGCTACCTGATGCGATGGCTGGGCCTACTCCGATTTCAGCCTTGATCCACGCTGCGACGATGGTTACAGCTGGGGTTTATATGGTTGTTAGATTTGAGTTTTTGTTTGCTGGGCTTAGCTTGCCAATAGAAGTTTTAGCCGGTATTGGTGCGGCTGGGGCGCTCTTTGCTGGGATTATCGCTACAAAGGCTACTGATATCAAAAAGATTTTAGCCTACTCCACTATGAGTCAATTAGGATATATGTTCGCTGCGCTTAGCTACAGCTCTGGGGCTGCTATGTATCATCTATTTACTCATGGATTTTTTAAAGCGCTTCTGTTTTTGAGTGCTGGGGCTATCATTATAGCGCTTCATCATGAGCAAAATATCTTTAAAATGGGGAATTTAAAAGATAATAAATCGCTATATTATCCAATGCTTTTTGGTATGCTCGCAATTAGTGGGATATTCCCTTTTGCTGGATTTTTCTCCAAAGATGCTATTATACTTGGGGCGCTTCTTTCTGGGCATTATACTATATTTGCTATTTTATTATTTACTGCTGGGCTTACTGCGTATTATTGTTTTAGGCTATTTTTCTTGGTATTTTACTCACAAAATCCCGCACCAAAACAGCATAAGGTGCCATTTAGTATGCTTGGGGTAAATTATATCCTTTGTCTATTTGCCTTAGGCGGTGGATTTATGGCGATATTTTTAGATATTGATCATCCAACTTTAATGGTAGAGATAGTGGCTGGAGTTGTGAGCATGGCGGTTTCTATTATTGGGATTTTCATCGCTTATAAGAAATTTTACAACTACAAAAACTGCGAAGAAAATATGGGTAAATTTGAGAGCATTGTAGCAAATAAATTCTATATAGATGAGATATATGATCTTGTTTTTGTGGCGAATTTAAAACGAATTAGCCACTTTTTGCGTGAGATTATAGATGATAAAATTTTATATCCGCTTGTTGAGTTTAGCGCTTTGATATTTAAGGCATTTAGCCAAATTTATGCTAGATATACTCAAAGCGGTTTAGCTAGTTCATATGCATTTTATATGCTATTTTTCATCTGTGTTATTATCATATTTTCAAAGGCTATTTTATGAGTAGTATCTTGAGTTTAATTATATTTATACCATTTTTATTGGGGCTTTTTATAGCTCTATTTTGTAATAATTTTTGTGGCAAGATTATAGCCTTTGGCGGATCTGTTTTGGTCGCTATTTTGGCTATTATTATGGCTCTTGGCTTTGATGGGGCTGGTGGAATGCAGTTTGTAGATATCGTCCCATTAGTTAAAAACTATGGCATTACATATATGGTTGGTGTAGATGGGATTAATATCTATCTTATTTTGATTATTACGATATTTTTGCCTTTTTTGTTTTTTGTGCTTAGATATCAAGAAAAGGGCTTTTGGGCGAATTTGCTCTTTATAGAGAGTGGGTTTTTGGCTGTTTGTAGCTCACTTGATTTGATCTTTTTCTATGCTGGGTGGGAGATGATGCTCTTGCCTATATTTATAATGGCTGGCTTGTATGGTAAGAGCGTTAAAAGAGCTAAAGCTATGCTAGATATGATGTATTATGCGATATTTGGGTCGATGATTATGCTTGGGGCGATTATCTATCTTGGCGTGGCACACTATTTGGAATTTGGATTTTATAGCTTTGCTTTGGCTGATTTGGTGAATTTGAATTTAAGCCTAAGCGTAGAGCGAATACTATTTTTTAGCTTTATGATAGCTTTTGTGATTAAGCTTCCTTTGTTTCCATTTCATATGTGGCTTAGTGGAGCATACACACACTCGCCTAGCGTGGCTACCTTTATGCTTTCAGCCATTGCGTCTAAGGTGGCGGTGTTTGCGATTTTGAGATTTGTGTTGCCGATATTTTCGCTTAGCTTTGTTGAGTTTTCTAGTTATTTTGTGGCACTTGGGATATTTTCTATGATATATTTTGGGATAATTGCTCTTAGGTGCGATGACTTTAAGACCCTTTTGGCCTTTGCTTCGGCGTCGCATTTGGGTTTAATCTTAGCCGGGGTTTTCAGCCTTGATAGTGTGGCAATGAGCGGGGCGTTATATCAGATTATAGCTCACGCATTAACTAGCGGAGCGATGTTTTTGATGGTGGGTATCATCTCTAATCAACTAGGCACTCGCAAGGTTAGTCAGCTTGGCGGTATAGCTACTAAGGCTCCGATTTTTGCTACGCTATTTGGCATTATGATGCTATCAAGCGTGGGGCTTCCTACTACTATCGGCTTTGTGGCGGAGCTTTTGATTTTAGTGGGATTATTTAAATCAAATTTAATCTATGGGGTTATCGCTACAACTTCTATTATCATCGGTGCGGTTTATATGTTTGTGGTTTATCGCAAGGCGATTTTACAAAGTGTAAATGAAGTTACAGATAAATTCAAAGAGCTTAGCAAATCTCAAGTTATAGCCTTTGGTTTGGTGGCGATTGTGATATTTGTAATGGGTCTATATCCTAAGCCGATCTTAGACCTATCGCAAAGCACGATCCAAAGCCACTATGAAAAATACATAAAATCAAATTTAAAGGGGCAATAATGATAGCTTTAACACCTTTTTTACTATCAATCGCCGCTATTGTAGCTAATATATTTTTAAGCGTTACAAAAATCAATAAAATATCGCTTTTAGGTATAAATTTAGCCTTTTGGGCTATTATTTTAATCTCGTTTTTTGTTTTTAGGGTTGAGCTTCTTGGTGGGGATTTGCCGTTTTTTTGTGCTGAATTTATATCTCTTGGGCAATTTGAGTTTATATTTTGTGTGATTATAGCCTTTCTTACAATGATATTTTTAGCTACGATATATTTTAGCGATGATGAGAGCTATTTTAAATCTGAGCTAATAGCATTAGCAAATTTAGCCGCCTTTGGTATGATGGGGATGATAATCTCAAGCGAAATTATAACCACTTTGATTTTTATCGAGATTGCCTCCATATCCATATATGCGATGATAGCATTAAATTCAAGCTCAAAAAGCATTGAAGCAGCCTTTAAATACTTCTTGCTCTCATCATTTATGAGTGCGTTCTACTTGCTTGGGGCAGCTTTGATATTTGGGACTACTCAAAGTACAAAATATGAGATTCTTAGCAAACTCTCATCGCCATCTTTGATTACCACAATTGGCGTGTTAATGGTGATTGCGATGATATTTTTTAAGATTGCGATTTTTGGTTTTTATCGCTGGAGTATTGATGTATATTATGGAGCTAGCACTAGTATAACTGGCTATTTGGCTGGGGCGTTTAAACTAGCTAGTTTTGGGTTGCTAATCAAATTTGCCCTGCTTTATAGCGGCGGCTGGGATGAAATTTTAGCGATTATATTTAGTGTGATTGCGATATTTAGTATGTTTATCGGTAACTTTTTGAGCCTTAAAGAGATAGATGTTAAAAAGATTTTGATAGCTGCTGGGATAGTTCATGCTGGATATATCTTTATAAATTTAGCTAGTTTCAATGGTGATAGCTCTTTATTTGCTGGGGTGTATTATATCGCTATTTATGCTATTACAACGGGATTTGCCTTTTTACTCTTAAATGCGTTTTTCAAAGATCAAAGGGTTGAGATCGACTCTCTTGCTGGAATTTATAAGAGTTCACCGCTTGGGGCGTTGGCATTTACTCTTATCTGCCTTTCATTTATCGGATTTCCATATACGGTGGGATTTTTGGGTAAGGTTTATGTATTCTCAAGTGCCTTTGAAAGCGGTAATGTGTATTTGGCGATTTTTGGTATTATAAATACTATTATATCGGTATATTATTATCTAAGAATTATTATTAGTATATATTTTAAATCACCAAATCAAGCTATTATAATCCCAAAATGTAGAGCTGTCTGGATAGGAATTTTAAGCATTTTAGCCACTTTATTTATCGTGCTTGAAGGAGTTGGAGCTGGGTCAATTTTGGGATATTTTAATCTTATAGTGGGGTAAATTTGAAGTTGTTTTATATCAATTTTATAGTTTTTTGGTAAAATTACGCCTAACTGAATTTGGGGCGAAATATGAGTAAATTAATAATAGTTGAATCTCCAGCTAAAGCTAAAACTATAAAAAATTTCTTAGGTTCTGAGTATAAGGTTATAGCTAGTAAGGGACATATTAGAGATCTGCCTAAATCTAGCTTTGGGATTAAGATAGATGGGGATAACTTTACTCCTGAGTATAGGATTAGCAGCGATCACTCTGCTATCGTAAAAGAGATTAAAGAGCTTGCTAAGAGTGCCGATACCATCTATCTAGCAACCGATGAGGATAGAGAGGGTGAGGCTATAGCTTATCATATCGCCACAGCAATTGGCAAAAAGCCCGAAACCCTACCTAGAATAGTATTTCACGAAATCACAAAGGGCGCTATCGAAGCGGCTTTGGCAAATCCTAGAAAATTAGATATGAATAGCGTAAATGCCCAACAAGCAAGAAGGCTATTAGATAGGATTGTTGGCTATAAGCTTAGTCCGCTTTTAAATATCAAAATTCAAAGAGGTTTAAGTGCTGGGCGTGTCCAAAGCTCAGCACTTAAAATTCTAGTCGATCGAGAGCGTGAGATTAGAGAATTTAAGCCTATTGAGTATTTTAGCATTGATACTAAATTTAAAGATGATTTAGAAGTTGAGTTAATCGAATTTCAAGGCTCAAAGATAGAAAAGCTCACCATCACAAACGCCCAAAGAGCCAAATATATCTTAGATAATATAAAAGATGATAAATTCAAAGTCAAAAGCATAGAATCCAAAGAGCGTAAAACTAACCCCCAACCACCTTTTATGACCTCAACTCTACAACAAAGTGCGTCAAATAGACTTGGCTTTAGCCCTAAAAAAACCATGATGTTAGCCCAAAGTTTATATGAAGGCGTCCAGACAAATAGCGGTTTTATGGGTGCCATAACCTATATGAGAACAGATAGCCTAAATATAGCCAAAGAAGCTTTAAGCGCTGCTAGGGAGCTTATAAAGAGCGAATTTGGTTCAAAATATCTACCAAAAACTGCCAATATCTACACCACAAAATCCAAAGGCGCCCAAGAGGCTCACGAGGCGATCAGACCTACAAATTTGAGCTTTACACCACAAATTGCCTCACAATATTTAGACAAAGATATGCTAAGGCTATACACATTGATTTATAATAGATTTTTGGCTTCACAGATGAGCCCTAGCGTGTGTGAAATTCAAAATATCATTATAAATGGCAAAAATTGCGAGTTTAAACTCTTAGGCAAGAAGGTTTCTTTCGATGGATTTTATAGAGTTTATGGCGATATGGATAAAGATAAAATTCTCCCACCCTTAAAAATCGATGATAATATGAGTATCCAAAGCATCAAAAGCACCAAACACGAAACCGAGCCACCTAGTCGCTACTCTGAGGCCGGCCTTGTCAAAAAGCTAGAGAGCCTAGGTATTGGCAGACCTAGCACCTATGCGCCTACTATTTCGCTTCTAACTAGCCGTGATTATGTCAAAGTAGAAAAAAAGCAATTAATCCCAAATGATATAGCATTTACTATAACTTCAGTATTAGAAGATAATTTTAAAGATATTGTAGATAGCGAATTTACTTCTAAAATGGAAGAAAAGCTTGATGATATAGCCGAAAATAAAGCCGATTGGCAAGAGGTTTTATCCAATTTTTACCACCCCTTTATCAAACAGATTGATGAAGGAAAAACAAATATAAAAAGCCAAAAAGTAGCCGAGCCAATAGGTGAGAAATGCCCTGATTGCGGTGGGGAGTTGGTTAAAAGAAAGGGTAGATTTGGCGAGTTTATAGCCTGTTTAAATTTCCCAAAATGTAAATATACCAAAAACCTAGCTAACTCTAATAAATTTGAGAAAAAAGAGCCATCTAAAATCGGCATTCAATGCCCTGATTGCGGTGGAGAATTGGTCGAGAGAATTGGTAAAAAAGGCAAATTCTATGGCTGTGCCAACTATCCAAAATGTAATTTTCTAAGCAAATATAAACCAATTATAGACAAATGCCCAAAATGTAATACACAAATGGTCTTAAAAGAGCTTAAAAAAGGGAATTTCAAAGAGTGCCCACAATGTAAATTTAAAGAAGAGGTAAGCAATAATGAATAAAGTAGTAATGCTATGTGCGATATGTAATGTTAGTAGTGGCAACTGCCCTGAAGATTGTGCGTATTGTACTCAAAGTGCTCATGTAAAAGCTGATATAAATAGATATAAACAAAAAAGTATAGAACAAATTTTAAAAGAGGCCAAAATGGCTAAGGCAAATAAAGCTCTTGGCTTTTGCTTAGTTACTAGCGGTAGGGGACTTGATGATAAAAAACTTGAGTTTATCTGCCAAACTGCTAAAACCCTACAAAAAGAGGTGCCTGAGCTACTGCTGATAGCATGTAATGGAAGTGCGAGTTATGAGAGCTTAAAAGAGCTTAAAAATGCTGGAATTTTCAGCTATAATCACAATCTTGAAACAAGCCGTGAATACTTTCCTAAAATCTGCTCTACTCATAGCTGGGATGAGAGATTTCAGACGAATTTAAATGCCAAAAGAGCTGGGCTTGAGCTTTGCTGTGGCGGGATTTATGGTCTTGGAGAGAGCAATGAAGATAGAATAAGCTTTAGAAACTCACTAAAAGAGCTAAATCCATTTACTAGTCCAATAAATTTCTTTATCCCAAATCCCGCTTTGAAAATCAAAGAGCCAAAGCTTAGTGCCGATGAAGCCTTAGAGATATTAAGAGATAGCGCTAAGGCTCTGCCTAATACTAGAATAATGGTAGCTGGCGGTAGAGAGGTAATCCTTGGCGATAGGCAATATGAGATATTAGAAAATGGAGCTAGTGCTATTGTCGTGGGGGATTATCTAACTACTAGTGGCGAGGCTGCTAGTAAGGATATAGAAGAGCTTAAAAAACGAGGCTTTGAGTTTGCAACACAGTGCCATTAATGAACTTTCTATTTTACTTGTTTTGGCGTTTATAATCTTTATATCGCCATATTTTTCTAAAATTTCTAAAATCCCAATCGCCCCTATAGAGATTATGATGGGGATAATCTTTGGGTTTTTTGGGTTTATACCACATAGTGAGCCATTTAAGATAGTAGCTGAAGTTGGGTTTTTTTATCTAATGTTTTTGGCTGGGACTGAGATAGATCTGAAATCTTTTTTTAAAATAGAAAAAAGCATTATAAAGCTAGCTTTTGCTTATCTAACTATTTTATATATTGTGGCTGGGGTTTTTAGTGCGTTTATATCGCCAGCGTTTTTGGTTATTGTGGTGGTGCCACTTATGTCGGTTGGAATTTTATCTACCCTATTTAAAGAGTATGGCAAAAACGAGCCTTGGCTAAATACCGCTATGATCGCTGGTGGCATAGGCGAGGTGCTTAGTATCGCTCTTTTAACCCTTATGTCAGCTTATATTGAATTTGGTAGTTCTATTGAGTTATTTAGTAGCATATACTATCTTATACTATTTATTGTGCTTTGTGTGCTTGGATTTAAGGGGCTTGAAGTGCTATTTTGGTGGTATCCAAATCTCAAAATTCTACTAATGCCTCACGATGATAAGAGCGAAAAGGATATCCGCCTATCTATGGCGCTATTTTTTAGTACTGTAGCGGTGATGATATATCTGAATTTAGAGATTGTCCTTGGGGCTTTTATCGCTGGGAGCTTTATCGCTACATTTTTTAATCACAAAAAAGATCTTCCACATAAGCTAGGTAGCTTTGGGTTTGGATTTTTGGTGCCAATATTTTTTGTCTATATTGGTACAACCGTGGAGCTTGAATATCTTTTGGTTCCTGGAGTGCTTGATAATGCTATGAAATTGATGATATTTATGATTATTGTGCGAGTGATATCTTCAATGATATTTGTAAAGCGTTTTGGATTATATGATAGTATTCTTTTTGGCTTATCACTCTCAATGCCACTTACGCTTTTAGTAGCTGTGGCTACGGTAGCTTATAATGCTGGAAATATAGCAAAAGAGCTATATTTTGCTTTTATTATCGCTAGTATTTTTGAGGTGATTTTGTCTATGATATTAATAAAATTTACAAATTATCTTAAATTTCGCCTTAAATAATTAAGTTAGATATTTAAGGGCAATTTAATTTAAATAAAATTTAGATAAGATATAAAAAATTTTAATCAAAGGATAAAAATGAGTAACACAGTAACATTAACCGACAATAGAAATGGAAAAAGCTATGAATTTCCTATTCTTGATGGTACTTTAGGGCCTAGCGTTATAGATATATCTAATCTATACAAAGATACTGGTATGTTTACATTTGATAGGGGCTATACTAGCACCGCAATGTGTCGTTCAGCTATCACATATATCGATGGCGAGGCTGGGACTTTGATGCATAGGGGCTATGATATAGCGTGGCTTGCTGAAAATAAAAAATATCTAGATTTGGTATATCTATTATTTAATAGCAAACTCCCAAGCCAAGAGGAGCTAGACGCATTTCGCCAAGAGCTAAAAGAGAGAAGCTATCTAAATGAAAAGATGATAAAACTATTTGATTGTTTCCCTGATAAGGCTCATCCGATGGCGGTTTTACAAGCAAGTGTAGCTACTATGAGTGCTTACTATAAAAGAGATATGAACTTTGATGATATGAAAGATTATATGGAATTAGCTAAAAGAATGGTAGCTAAAATCCCTACTATGATAGCATTTTATTATCGTCATGTTCGTGGCTTCCCAACTGTATATCCAGATCTTGATCGTGGATTTACAGAGAATTTCTTATATATGTTAAGAGCATTCCCACACAATAGAGTAGATCTAAAACCAATCGAAGTAAAAGCATTTGATACAATCTTAATGCTTCACGCTGACCACGAGCAAAATGCCTCTACTACGACTGTTAGGACAGTTGGCTCTACTCACGCTCATCCATACTCATGTATAAGTGCTGGTATTGGTGCTTTATGGGGACATGCTCATGGTGGTGCTAATGAGGGCGTTATAAGACAGCTTGAGATGATCGGTACTCCAGATAGAGTTGATGAATTCATCAAAAAAGCAAAAGACAAAAACGATCCATTCCGCCTAATGGGCTTTGGACATAGAGTTTATAAAAACTTTGACCCAAGAGCCAAAGTATTAAAAGGCTTAAGAGATAGATTAATTGATGAGATTGGTATAGATAGCAATCTAATTAAAGTCGCTACTAGAATCGAAGAGATAGCTCTAAATGATGAGTATTTCGTATCTAGAAACTTATATCCAAATGTGGATTTCCATAGTGGTGTAATCTTAAAAGCTTTAGGAATTCCAAATGAGATGTTTGCGGCTATATTTGTAATGGGTAGAGTTCCAGGCTGGCTAAGCCAGTGGATGGAGCTAAAATCTCAAGACAATATCAAAATTGTTCGCCCAAGACAGCTATATGTTGGACCAGCATCTCAACCTGAGTAAGCTTCACGACATTGCCATCTCTGCAGCTTTGGCTGCAGGAGAGGCTATTTTAGCTGTTTATGATAAATTTGAGCTATCTTTAAAAAGTGATAGCTCACCCTTAACTACTGCTGATTTAGTAGCAAATCAAGCGATATTTACCCACTTGCAATCGACACAAATTCCTATATGTTCTGAAGAGAGTATTTTGCCTTTTCATATGCGAAATGAAGATGCGCTTTTTTGGCTTGTTGATCCGCTTGATGGAACAAAGGAATTTATTGCTAGAAATGGAGAGTTCTGCGTTTGTATAGCTTTAATTTGGCATTCTAGGCCTATTTTAGGAGTTATATATACTCCACTTAGCAAAGAGATTTATAGTAGCTTTGCAGGTGCGCCAGTATTTAGAAATTTTGAGCAAATAGGGGAATATAAGGAAAATTTACAAAGTCTAAAACTAGTAAATAATACTTTAAATTTAGATGGTTCAAATATTTTAATTAGCGGTCGTTCAGCTGATATGACGCAGATTGAAAATTTTGCTAAAGAGTTTAATTTAAATTTAGCTACGCTTGGTTCAGCGATTAAATTTAGCAAACTAGCAAGCCAAGAAGTTGGAGTTTTTATAAGATTTTATGGTTCGCATATTTGGGATACGGCTGCGGGTGATTTTTTATTACATCAAAGTGGCGGGATTATGCTCTCACTTAGTACGCTTCAACCGTTAAATTATGCTAAAAAAATTACATTAAATGATAGCTTCATTGCATTGAGCCGTAGTCAAAAGTCAAATTTAAAACGATATCTAGAATATATAAAATTACAAATTATTTGATCTAATTTATGGAATAATTTATCGTTATAATGAATAGTTTTTAATAAAAATAAAATTACCCATATAATTTTATCTTTAAATTCTTTTTAACACAATATTTGAAACATCTTATGCTGTTTGTTTAGGATAAAGGCTCTAAAGGGCTAATTTAAGATGGAGTAATCAAAAAATTTCCATATTTAAATATATTAGATTTAAGGAGTATTGATGGAAATTTTAAAAGAGACGATTGAGCTTATAGAGATTTTAGATTATGTTACAATAGTTTTTGCATTTTTTGCGAGGTTACTATAAGGCTTGAAACAAATAATAAATTCAACTGGGCTTAGACATAGCCTTATATAATAGCAGATATTCTTTTATTAGCTTGTAGTATTAAATATTTGTATTATATTTTGATTATTATATGTATTATTTTAAAAATGAAACATAACAAATATCCTAATAAAAGTTGTCTAAATTTAAATTTGTTTAAAGTATATATCGATATAATCAAACCTTAAATTTATAATTTTATTTTTAACTAATGAGCCAATAACACTAAATAAGCTCAAATTAAAGAGAGCGCTATGAACGAGATGTTGAAAAAGCTGCAAAACTCTAGCATAACTCTATCTGCTGCAGCTAAAGAACTAGCTATAAGCGAAGATGAGATTTGTGAGATTATAAGTGAACAATTTGGCTATGAGATAGCTGATATAAGTGTGGTAGATTACACTTTGGCTGATAGTTTGCCATTAGATATAATGGTTAAATTTGAGATTTTACCTATTAAATTTGAGGCTAATATCATTAGTGTTGCTATGAAAAATCCATTTAATACAAGTGCACTTTTAAGGCTTCGCAATATCTATAAAGATAAAATCATAAAACCTCTAATTATCCAACCAGCTAAGCTAGATAGAATACTTGCTAAACTTCCGCTTCATTATGGTTTAAATGCCATAATTTCACAGGTAAAAGTGCAAATCAATTCCAAAGGATCTAATGATAATAGCGCAGTTTTACGGCTTATTGATAGGGTGTTAAATAGTGCTATAGATCTAAACTCTAGCGATATTCACATTGAGCCAACTAGTTTTGGTTGTGTGATTAGAGTGCGTATTGATGGGGTTTTATGTGAGTTATTTGAATTTGATAGTGATATATATGCTGGGTTAATTGGTAGGTTAAAGCTGCTTGCAAATTTAGATATTGCTGAACATAAAAAAGCACAAGATGGTAGATTTTCATATGATATAAATGGCAGAAGTATTGATTTTAGAATTTCAGTTTTGCCTATTATTGATGGGCAAAGTGTAGTGCTTAGGATTCTTGATAGTCATAAGATGATTGTAAATTTGCAAAATTTAGGATTAAATGAGTTGAATTTTAGCACTTTAAAGCGTGCGATTTATAAAAACTATGGAATGATTTTAGTTACTGGTCCAACAGGAAGCGGTAAAACTACTACTATTTACTCAGCACTTAATGAGCTAAAAGGGCCAACTAAAAAGATTATTACCATAGAAGAGCCAGTAGAGTATCAAATGAGCTATCTTCAGCAAGTTGCTGTTGGGCATAGAAGCGCAATTAGTTTTGAAGAGGCGTTGCGTTCAGCGCTTCGACAAGATCCAGATATTATAATGATAGGTGAGATTAGGGATTATCAAAGTTTGCGTACAGCTGTGGGCGCAGCTCTTACTGGCCATTTGGTACTTAGTACATTACATACTAATAATGCTATTAGTGCTATAGATAGAATGATGGATATGGGGTTGGAGCGTTATCTTATTAGTGGTGCTATTATAGCGATTATGGCACAGCGTTTGGCTAGAAAGCTTTGCTTGTATTGCAAAGAGATGGTTGAGGATGGACGATATAAGGCTCATGGTTGCCCTAACTGTGTAGGAACTGGATATAGTGGTAGAGTTGTCATTAGTGAGGTTTTAGAAATTAGTGCGAATTTAGCTTCGCTTATGGCTCGTGGCGAGTCTAGTGGGATTATTCTAGCAGAGGCTAAGCGTGAAGGTTTTATCCCTATGGAAGTAAGTGCTATGGAGCTAGTAGATAGTGGAGTTACTAGTCTTGAAGAGATATTAAGCCTGATTTAATTAGTTAAGACAATGAGACGATATAATGCTAGAATTATTACCAATAATGCTATAATAACTCGTACTATTACTGCATCAAATTTAGAAAATGCTAAAGAGATTTTATCTTCAAGCGGCGAGATTATTTGCTATTAGTGAGGAGAGTAAAGTTGGGCTTGGAGCAAAATTTAGGCGGATTGATAACAGAGTTTTAGCTATTTATATTAGGCAGATTGGAACCTTAATGGAGGCTGGAGTAAGTGTTCTTGAGGCTTTTTCTAGCGTGGCGCAAGGGTGCCATAACCCTATACTTAGGAAAATTTTAGATGATATTAGCTCAGATTTGAACTCTGGCCTGAGTCTTGAGCAAGCTCTTAGCGGGTTTAAAAGTGAACTAGGAGCAGTTAGCGTAGCGATGTTTGCTCTGGGACAAAATAGCGGACGGTTGCCTGAGGCGCTTTTTATGCTTAGTGATATGCTCAACGAGATGGCAGAAAATAAGGCAAAATTTAAAAGAGCGCTTCGTTATCCTATGATAGTTTTACTCTCTTTGATAATAGCGTTTAATCTATTAATTGTGATGGTAGTACCATCATTTGCTGGAGTATTTGCAGCTATAGGCGGAGAGCTTCCGCTGGCTACTAGAATACTTTTAGGGCTTGAGAGTTTTATTGCTGGTTATGGATTTTTGGCATTATTTGGGATAATTTTTATTGGATTTTTGATTTGGTATTTTTATAGATTTAACTCTAAATTTAGGATAAAATTTGATAATTTTTTGCTTAAAATTCCATTGCTTAAGGGGTTGATTTTATATAGTTCATTGACTAAATTTAGTCTGCTTTTATCACGATTGATAAGTGCTGGAATGTCAATTGATAAGGCTATAAATATCGCAAATGGTGTTGTAGAAAATAGTTATATAAGCAGTAAAATCGCTTTTGTAGCAATGGATATCCATAGCGGGCAGACGCTTAGCAAGGCTTTTGAAGGTGCTCATGTATATGAGAAAATAGCTATCCAGATTATAAAGGCTGGACAAACAAGCGGAGTAATTGATGAGATGTTTGCTCATGTATCAAAGTTTTATAAGCAAAAATATGACACGCTTATCGATGGGTTAAATGGGAGTTTAGAGCCAGTTTTATTAATAGCAATAGCTGGGGCAGTACTACTTTTGGGGCTTGGAATTTTTATGCCACTTTGGGAACTCTCTAGTGGTTCTGGGTTGTATTGATTTATTTATTTAACTTATACTTTATGTATTAGCCTTGAATGTTTTATTTAAGGCTAATACATTTTAAATCATAATGAGTAAAACTATTTTATTTAATTAAATGATAAAAGATAGACTTTTGCATTAAAATCCATAATTTTTTACGAAAATAGGCTATTTACGCTCTCATCGTGATATACTCTGCGGATTACCTCGCCAAATAGTGGCGCTGTGGTTAAAACCTTGATATATGGGCTTTGCTCTTTGAGTGGGATGGTATCAGTCGTGACTAGCTCATCTAAGGCTCCGCTATTTATCCTATCATACGCAGGCCCGCTTAAAACCGGATGAGTACAAAAGGCCATTACGCTTGTGGCGCCATTTTTCTTAAATACTTCAGCGGCTTTGACTATTGTGCCTGCTGTATCGATCATATCATCGATTAAGATTACATCCTTGCCATTTACATCGCCTATGATATTCATAACTTCGCTCTCGTTTGCTTTTTCGCGGCGTTTATCTACAATCACCATATCTAGATTTAAGCTTTTAGCTAGGCTTCTAGCACGTGCTACGCCACCTACATCAGGGCTTGCCACAATAGGATTTTTAAGATTTTTACTCTTTACATAGTCTAAAAATACAATAGTTCCATAAAGATTATCTACTGGAATATCAAAAAATCCTTGAATTTGCCCAGCGTGAAGATCCATAGTTACTACTCTATCTATGCCAGCGGTTTGCATCATATTTGCTACTAATTTAGCTGTAATTGGTACTCTTGGAGCAGCTTTTCTATCTTGTCTAGCATAGCCAAAGTATGGCACCACTGCTGTTATAGAGCTTGCACTTGAGCGTTTTAGAGCATCAGTTAGGATTAGTAGCTCCATTAGGTTTATATTGGCTGGAGCACAGGTTGGCTGAATGATAAAAACATCTTTACCCCGCACACTTTCGCCTATTTGTACGCTAATCTCTCCATCGCTAAATCTCTTTATACTAGCTTCGCTAAGCGGAATTCCAAGATATTTAGCCACCATTTTTGAAAACTCTACATTTGCTGTCCCAGAAAAAATCTTATATCCACGCATTTTTGCCCTTTTTGGAAGTATAGAGTTAATTTTAGCCTAAATTTGCTTAAAAATTAGATGGATTTTGTAGGCTAAATTTGAGTTTATGAGCGATATGTAAGTAAATTTATTATAAAATCTTATAAAAATTTAGGGCTAGTATGGGAAATTTTATCTGTTTACATTGTAAGGGTGAGTTTGATCAAAGTGTTGCTATAAAAGATGATAGCGGACATGAGTTTTGCTGTAATGGATGTATGAATGTATATGGGTTTTTAAATTCTCATAATCTATCCGAATTCTACGATAAATTAGGCAATCAAAAACATTTCAAAGCACCAAATTTAACTAAAATTGATACTGAGACATTTTATAAAAATTATGTCAAAAATAGTGATGGATTTTGTGAAATTTATATAATTATAGAGGGAATTCATTGCTCGGCTTGTGTATGGTTAAATGAAAAAGTATTAATCTCAAGCGATGGAATTATAGAAGTATCGCTAAATTCAGCCAGTCAAAAAGCGCATATAAAATGGGATGATAGCATTATCACATTAGATCAAATTTTGCATAAAATCAGCTCTATTGGCTATACCCCAATCCCATATGATCCACAAAAAGCCGATGCAAGAGCAAGTCAAAAGCGTAGAGAGTTTTACGCTAAGATGCTTGTAGGGATATTTTGTACGATGAATATTATGTGGGTGGCTGTAGCCTTATATGGCGGATACTTTAGTGGAATGAGTAAGGATATAAAAGATATCTTACATTTTGCAGAGTTTATTTTGGCCTCGCCGGTACTTTTTTATACTGGTAGTGAGTTTTTTAAAGGGGCATATTATGCTATTAAAAATCGCCAAGCCAATATGGATTTAAGTATTGCTGCTGGAGCAAGTATAGCGTATTTTTATTCGGTATATGCGATGCTTAGTAGAAATGGCGAGGTATATTTTGACTCTGTAGCGATGATTATTACTTTTGTATTTATTGGTAAATTTCTTGAGGTTATTAGCAAGAAAAAATCAATAGATACTCTTGATCTGCTTGGCTCTCTTTTGGTAAATCAAATTTATGTAAAATCTAATGATAAATTTGAGTTAAAAGATGTCAATGATGTAAAATTAGGAGATATCATCAAAGTGCGTAGCGGTGAGCGTGTAATGATTGATGGTAGTGTAGTTAGTGGGGCTGGTAGCTTTGATTTGAGTAGCATTACCGGAGAGAGCTTGCCGGTGTTGATTGGTCCTGATAAGAAGATCATAAGCGGGGCTATGTGTATAGATGGAAGTGTAGAGTATGAAGCAACTGAGCTTTTTAAAAGTTCAGTTCTTAGTAAGATTATAAATCTTTTAAATAAAGCAAGCTTTAAAAAACCAAAAATAGAGCTTTTAGCTAATCAAATTTCGGCCAAATTCTCTTTAGTGATTTTGCTTTTAGGACTTGGGACATTTGGGGTATGGCTATTTAATTCTGGAGAGATTAGTGTAGCAATTATAGTAGCTATTAGTGTGATTATCATCGCTTGTCCGTGTGCTTTAAGCCTTGCTACTCCAGTAGCTACTTTAATAGCTTTAGGTAGCGCAATGCGTGGTGGAATAATCTTTAAAGAAGCTAAGGTAATTGAGAGTTTAGCAAAGTGTGATTGTGTAGTTTTTGATAAGACTGGCACTTTATCAAAATCAAAACTAAGTGTAATTAAAGCAATAAAACTAAAAGAGTATAATTCATCTTTATTATACTCTTTAGCTCTTGCTTCTACTCATCCAGTAAGTGTGGCTATTAGGGATTTTAGTATTAGTAAACAGCTAAATTTGAGCGATATAACAAGCTATAGCGGTCTAGGAATGAGTGCAAAATATGGCGATTTAACTATTTATGGTGGTAGTTCGCGATTTATGAGTAAGTTAGGATTTGGGGAGTTTGAGGATAATGGGCTTAATTATTATTTTGCTATAGATGGCGAGGTTGTGGCTAAATTTGAACTTGAAGATGAATTAAGGGATGAATCTGTAGATGTGATTAGGTCTTTACAAAATAGTGGATATAAAGTTGTGATGCTAACCGGAGATAATGAAATTACTGCTAGCAAGATAGCTAAAAGATTAGGAATTAGCGAGTTTTATGCTAATAAAGATCCATTGCAAAAATCGCAAATAATTAAGGAATTAAACGCAAAAACTCCAGTAGTTATGGTAGGAGATGGGGTTAATGATGTGGTTGCGCTAAGTATGGCTAGTGTGGGTATTTGTATGGGTAGTGGAGCGCAAATTAGCGTTGAAAGAAGCGATGTAGTACTGCTAGATGATAATTTAAGCTCACTTGTAAAAGCGCTTAATCTTTCAAGATTGACATTTAAAACTATTAAGCAAAATTTAGGTTTTACTTTAATATACAATGCCCTTACTATTCCACTAGCTATGGCTGGGTTTATTATCCCGCTATTTGCGGCAATATCGATGTCGCTTAGCTCCATTATAGTGGTATTAAACTCTACAAAAATCAAATTAAAAGGATAAAAATGAGTGGTGTAATAGCTATAATGCTAGGGATCTCTACTTTACTTGGTGCTGCTGCGCTTTTTGGACTTTTGTGGGGAGTAAAAACTAGACAATTTGATGATTATTCAAAATTTTTAGATGGTACTAAATTTGATAGTGAAGATGCATTAAATGATGCCATAAATTTAGAAAATCGTAAAAAGGATCTAATGAAAAAGCGTGATAAAGATAGGGGTTATAGGCCGCCAGATTAATTTTTGAGTTTAAGCAAAGCGGCAATATAAGAAATGCTATTTTATATGTATTATGAAAGCATAGTTATAATTTTTATACTACTACACTTTCATACTTAGTGATAATTTTTATTTCCCTTTAGGATAAAGCGATGCGTGATATAGGCAAAATCCTACTAGCGCTACACCGCTTACAATATGTACAGCTTTGGCGGTTTTATTTTTCATAAATAGTGCCGTACTAGCGGTTAAAAGCAGGCTACTACTCATACCAATCTTTGCTATTTCTCTTTTAGTCTCTAGGCTAATTTTTGGTTTTTTAAGCTCTTTTACTGCGTTCATTTCTTTTCCTATTTTTGATTTTTTTATATGCTCTTAGATTAGTTTGCACGCTCAATACTAGGCTACCAATCACTCCTATAGCAATTAAAATTGGCATTATCCATCCCTCTTGATACGAATTCGCCTAAGTGCGTTAAGCAATAAAGCTATTGTTGTACCGTTATGCGCTATGGCAGTTTGTATAGGTGAGAGTTTGCCTAAACTTGCTAGTATCAATATGAGTGAATTTACCCCCACTGTGACCTTAAAGCTATTATTAACCTTTGATAGACAAGATATAGCTAGCTCTCTAGCATCTGCTACAGCCTCAATATCATCACGTAGTAATACTACATCTGCGCTAGCTTTGGCTATGTCAGCACCTTTGTGCATTCCAATACCTATATCGGCTCGCACTAGTGCTGGAGCATCATTTATTCCATCACCTACAAAAGCAACTTTTTGACCATGTTTGGCTGCTTTTAGCATAATCTCATCTAGAATTTTAGCTTTGTCAGTCGGTAGTAGCTCTGCATAATAATTTGTTATACCAAGCTCTTTAGCAATGGCTTTTGCCTTACTTTTACTATCTCCAGTAAGCATTATAAATTCTTTTACACCGCTTTTTTTAAGTCTTTTTAGAGCCTCTTTGGAATTTGGTCTAATAGTATCTTTAAGCAGTATAACTCCTAATAGTTTACCATCAAATCCGATAAATAAAGGCGTATCTCCATTTTTTAATATTTCATCTATCTCTTCAGAGTGCTCTTGAAAGCTTATACACTCATCATCTTCTAAGAAGTGTCTTGAGCCAATTACTACACTTTTTTTACCTACTTCACTTTTTACACCATGAGCTACTATAAATGTTACCTCATCATGATGAAAATGGTCAAAATTATTCTCTTTAGCTGCTCTTACTACAGCTTGTGCTACTGGATGAAAGTAGTGTTCTTCAATACTTGCTGCTAAATTTAACACTTGATTAGCATCCCAGTCTTGATGAAATGAGTGCACTTTTAATACTTCTAGATCGCCATTTGTTAGCGTTCCAGTTTTATCAAAGACAAAGATTTCACTTAGCTGAAGACTCTCTAAACTTTTAGCACCCTTTACGATGATTCCCTCTTTAGCAGCACTTGATATAGCTGATTTAAATGCTACTGGAGTAGTGAGTTTTAAAGCACAAGAATAATCAGCTTGAAGTACGCTAGCAGCACGCACTAGTTCGCCAGTCATAGCATAGCTTAGTCCAGCAAGACTAAGAGTAATTGGCACTAAAGAGTCTGCCATTTTTGAAGCAGTTAATTCTTGGTTTGAGCGTTCATCTAGTGTGGACTGGATATATGATTTTATGCGATTAGTAGCAGTGTGATCGCCTACAGCTTCAGCCCAGATTTTAATCTTACCTTCTTGAACTATTGTACCACTTAGAACTCTATCGCCTCTACTTTTACTAGCTGGAGTAGCTTCTCCTGTCATTGAAATTTGATTTATTAAAGCTTCTCCATCGATGATGTGACCATCTATATATATAGTATCGCCAGCACCTACTACTACAATATCGCCAATTTGTATATCATCACTTGGAATTTGACGCAGTGTTACTTTGCTATCAGTTATACTCTCAACCCACGCCATACCGCCTTTTTGCTTAGCTAGTTCTTTGATAAGATCATCGCTTTTATACATTGTAAGCTCTTCTATATATTCACCCAAAGTCAGCATAAAATTGGTTGAATTTGCTGCCTTATAGTCTTTTAAATATAGTGAAATTGCTACGGCTGCAGCTTCAAGGCTACGAGATGTGATGCCTTCGCTAAATGTCTCTTTTAATCCACTTTTTAGCAATGGAAAGGAGGCTAAAAGGCTAAAACTAAGACTAAGCACTGGACTTCTAAGAAATGGAGCTATAGCTAAAGCACTAGCAGCACGTACCACCTCAGATGAGCTTGGGATTTCGCTTCTTAGTGCGATGTAGCTATCTTTTTTGCTCTTGCTTTGGCTTTTGATTTCATTAGATTTTAAAATATCTGAAATTTGATTTTGAATTTGATCTAATGAGCCTTCATAGCTTATAATTATACTTTTGATTATCCCATTTATGCGTACATCTATCACATTTGGCAAAGAGTCTATAGCAACTCTAAGCAAGAGAGGATCTACACTGCCTTCATAGCCAAATCTAGCTCTAGATTTGGTTTTGTGCAGAAGTTTTATAGGCATATCTTACTCGCTAGCTTCAGCTTTTGCATCTTCGTAACGCTCTTTTAGCTCTTCTAAGCCACATTCAAATAGTGTTGAAATTTTAGCAAATCCCTTAAAAATTGCTCTTTGGGCATTTTCGTTAGTCAAGATATATGTAGCTGCTGCGCCAATTAATGCTCCTTTTAAGAAATCGCTACTATTTCCAGCGCCAAAAATACCATCTAAAAATCCATTTTGAGTATTTTGATTATTTTGTGTATTTTGAAAATTTAAATTTGACTGATTTGAGCTTGAATTTACATTTTTAATATAGGGATTATTATTTATCATTATTTAACCTTTTTTGTTGATTTTTTAATATTTTACAATCTTTTGGTTTAAATGCATTTTGGACGCCATAGACAAAGGCTCCACCAATTGCAATATATGTAGCAGCTTCTACTATTTTAGTTGAGGTGCTTTTATTTGGATTGCCAATGGTGTTTGATGCGGCAATAGCACATGCTCCAATTGCAGCACCTTCAAGTGTTGATTTTATTGTAGTTTTAATAGCTTCATCTTGAGTGATTTGACCATCTTTTAATTTAGCATATTGGTATGCACCGCTTGCCATAAGTGCCAAAATTGCTCCACTAACTGCATGTCCGCTCACTGAACGAGGCGCACCTGTGTTTATCATTGATTAATCCTTGGATTGCTATTTTCTAAATTTAGATTGGTAGCTGATTTTAGGTTTGACTCATCTTGAGAGTTTGGAGTCTCTTGAGTTTCTATTTTTGCTTTTGGTTTGCGGCCTGGTTTTTTTCTTTCTGGTTTGGCTTGAACTTTTTCTTTAATGTTTGTTATAGTAGCTTTGCTGGCATTTATGCCATCTTGGAATTTTTTGTCTAAATTTAAGTTTCCAAGCGATTTTGCTATCTGATCTCTTTTAGTAAACGCAAATGCAATTCCAGCACCTAATGCAATTCCAGCGATAAATGGTAATGCCATATTTTACTCCTTATTTTTATTTAGTAATTCATTTACGATAATCACGCCAAAAGCGCCCATTATCGCACCGCCAACTAAACTGTAATTTAATTTACCTAAAAATCCCTCTAATTCATCTTGGCCTAGTGAGCCATCTTTTAATTTATTCACCATTATAGCAGTCTCATTTATTAAGGTTTTACCTTGATTTAATTGTTCTAAAAGATTGTTATTTTGATTTAAATTTAGAGCATTTTGCAAGGATGGGATGTGATTATTATAGCTAGCTGCTTGAAGCCTGTAAAATGTATCTATTATTTGTGCATCGTTTTCGTTTGTTACTAGAGTATTGTAGAGTTCTACATTTGCTTGTTCATTTTGTAGTGCTATAACAGCTGCTTCTTCAAAGCTTTTAGGGGTTGCAAAACTATAAGGATTTGCCGGTATTTGCGCACCAAGCTCATTTAGATGGAAAATAATAGCATTTATATGATTTGCCTCAGCCTCTAAAAGATTAGTAAATGGTGCTCCAAATTTACTAGCGCTAAAGTAGAAGCTATAAGCTTTATACTCATCATCTAACGCTTTTAAAAGATTATCTATGCTCATTTTATATCCTTTAAAATTTCATTTATCACACTAGCAACTTTATCTAAATTTCGGCCATTTGCTGCGTCTTCAAATAGGCTTGGCTCTAGTAGTTTAGGGTCATAAGATATGGTTAGTGAGCCAATTAGTTTATTAAATTTAATCTCTTTTATTAAAGGTAGTTGGCTTAATTTATCCATTAGATCTTTGGGATTTATATCGCTATTTTGAGCGGCGTTTTTGAGCTTTAAACTAGCACGAAGCCTAATCCTGCCTGGAGTGTGGTGAATAATGCTAAAATAATCACCCAAAAGCTCTAAATCGCTTGGTTTTATCTCTAAATTATTTAGTGAAATTTGGCTATTTATATCCATAAAATTACTCAATTTTGATATTAAATTTGACAAAATTATATATAAATGATTATAAATCTTAACTTAAATTTTCATATATTGATATTGATTTTCATATCATTAAATCAATAAATTTAGTATATTTTAATAATAAAATTTGATAAATTCGCAATTTTCTTAACTATATTTGTAAAATCATTATCATATATATTTTGATAATATCCAAATATTATAATTTATTAAGATTAAATTTAGATTTTATTATTATAAAATCAGCTGCGATTAAAATAAGATTGAAATTTATAAGAATTTAGAATAATAATTGCCTTTAAGAGCTAAAATCAAGGCTTTTTAAGTGAGAAAATTAAAGCGCTACTTAATCCAAATTTGATATAATTAATCAAATTTTAAAGGAACATAGATGAAAATTTTAAGCCTTGCTAGTAAGCTATCTTTACAATCTCCTAAGCTTGTTGATAAATTTAAAAATGATGAAATTATGGTGATTAGTCCGCTTGATGATAGTATAAATGCGAATTTTATCAAGTGCGAAATCGGTGCTATAAGTTACGCTTTGGCTCTTATAGGTTTGGAGTTTGGCTTTGGTGGGGAGTTTTGGGATGAGCTAGATTGTGGTGAGTTAAGTGGTGAGTCAAATATAGGCGAAGAGGAGTTGCCGTCTATTTGCGAATTTATTAAAAATTGCGATATTTGCGTTATTAGTGATGAGATTTTTGAGAGTAATGAGAGTAGTGTAAAGGCGATTTTGTCGCTGTTTAAAGGCAAATTTGGCTTTAAAATAGTAAATTTAAATGGCGATGAGGTAGAATTAAATGGCGAGTTAGTAGAGCTTGAAGCGATCCCAAGCTATGATAGTGCTGTGGTATTTACTCATCCGCATTGTGATGAGTTTAGGGCGGGGAATTACTTTGGGATTGCTGCTAAGTTAAAAGATGGTGATGAGATCAATATACATTTAAGACAAAAAGATATAAAAGCTAAACTTTCAATAGATAAATCTATTAAAGGAACCATAGGATTTTTAGGCTTTGAAGGGGCGAAATATGGTTTTGAAGTTTTGAAATTTAGCCCTTTGGTTGGCTAAATTTCTATATATTCTACTATTTCACCAGCTTTTAAACCATCTTTATCGCTTGGGCAAATTAACAATACACCGCCATTTATGAGATTTCCTACGATGGCTGAGCTACCGGATTTTTTGGTTGCGGTGGAGATTTTGATGGTGCCGTTTTCGTTGGTTATACTAGCGGCACTAAACTCTTCAAATGGTGATTTTTTGGTATGGTTATCTTTTAAAATCGCTTTAAATCTATTTTTTTTATTTAGCCCAAAGATATGCTCTATAAACTCTTTAAAAAACAGCACACAAGTCACCATTGCCGAATAGGCAAATCCAGGCAAAGCAAATATAAATTTATCATTGATTTTAGCTACTTTGATATGCCTACCAGGCTTGATGCTAGCACCATCTATGATTATTTTAGACTCTCTTGTGATATCACGCATAAAGTCAAAATCCCCCACGCTAACGCCACCTGTGGTGATGATGAAATCCGCTGAGATTAGGGCGTTTTGGAGTGCGGTTTGGATCGCTTGTTTATCATCTTTGATGATTGGCATGATGATTGGCTCGCATCCCATATCTTTGAGTAAAGATGAGATAGATATGCTATTTGAGCTATAAATTTGAGCTTTATGCTCTTTTATTTGGCCTATATCTAAAACTTCGCTACCAGTGCTTAATATCGCAACTCTAGGTCGGGCTAAGACATTGATATAGCTATATCCTAATTCAGCCAAAAGAGCTAGCTCACAATATCCAAGTTTGGTGCGAGAGCTTAGTAGTAGCTCTGATTCTTTATAGCTCTCGCCAACTTCTCTAATGGCAAATCCTTGCGATACAGGCCTAGTAATCTCTATATACTCACCGCTTAATTTGACATTTTCTATAGGCACGATAGTATCAGCACCATCGCATACTAAGGCACCTGTAAGAGTCTTGACACACTCATTTTCAGATATGGCGATATCATCGCTATTTCCGGCGGGGGCTATGTTTATTATCTTGATTTTATTATTTTGATTTGTAAATTTAATAGCATAGCCGTCCATACTTGAAGTTGGATAGGCTGGATATGGACTTTTGGCTACTATATCATCTGCTAAAATTCTCCCAAGCGCTCTATCAAGCGAAACTCTCTCTATAAAATCCCATTTTGGGGCGAGATTTAGTAAATTTTGGAGATTTTCATTATAGCTCTTCATTGCTCACTCCTAAAATAGAGATAACCTCATCACGGCTTATTATATTAGAGTTGAATTTCACTATACTATATCCATTTTGTTTGTAGCGATCTACTATACCATTAACGCTATCTAATATTGATATATCGGCGTTTTTAAGGCGTATGATTTGAAATATTCTTGGGTCGCTTAATTGAAATAAGATTAAAAGCCAAATAGCTGAGGCCACAGCTAAAACCACAGCTAAAGCCGTGATATTATAGCTATGTAATAGATATCCGCCCACTGCCCCACCAAGAAAGCTACCTAAATAGCCAAATGAGTTAAATATACCAAGTGCCGAGCCTCTTTGGTTTGATTTGGCGAATTTGCTAGCACAGCTTTGCATGATTGGCTCATGGATATTAAATCCTATGAAAAATATAACTACAAATATGATGAAGCTCACAGCTGAATTTGCTACACCAAAGCCTATAAATGAGATGATAAATAGCACTACACCGATCAATAAAAGCTTCTTGCTATGCCCTTTGCCATCACCTAAAAATCCTGCCATTCCCATAGCCAAAAATCCAAAAATCATAGAGATCAAATATACAATCCATAAGTTATCTGTGCTATATTCTAAGGATTTTACTAAAACTATCGGGATAGCCACAAAGGCACAGCTCATAAGCATTTTTTGCATTAGATTTGTTAAATTCATTATGGCTAGATCTTTTTGCTTAAGTAGTTTAGTAAGTGGAATTTTGGGGTCGTGATGATGAATTTTTGGCTCTTTTGGCACAGCGCTAAAGAGTAAAAATATACAAAAAATAGTTACTATAATAGATAGATAAAATAGGCTAGAAAGCCCAAATTCACGGCTTAATAACGGACTAAGAATCATAGAAATAGCAAAAGCGATCCCAATCATTCCACCCATCATAGCCATAGCTTTGGAGCGTTTGTCTTCGCTAACTAGATCGCTTATCATAGCAGTTGCTACAGCACCCACAGCGCCGCAACCTTGGAGCAATCTACCAAATAGCATTGTATAAATATCAGTTGAAATAGCGCAAATTAATGAGCCGATTATAAATATAATTAGCCCTACAAATATCATAAATTTACGCCCAAATCTATCACTTAAGCTACCAAAAGGGAGTTGAAAAATCATCTGAGTAATGGCATAAGCACCGATAGTAAGCCCAGCTAAAAACTCATTAGCCCCATCAAGCTCAAGCGCATAAAGACTAAGAACAGGTAAAATAATAAAAAGCCCAAAAAACCTAGAAGCTGCGATAAATCCAAGCGGCAAAACTGATCTTATCATACAAAAAATCCTTAAATTTAAAAAAGAGTAATTTTATCATAATTAATATTAAACTCTTTTAAATTTATTTTGTAAAAAACTTTACGATAAATTTACATTTTTTACATTTTGACTTTACAACTATTATTTATAATTTCGCAACTTAAAATTCAAGGAGTTAAAATGTTTAAAAAATATCTCGTTGCACTATTTGTGCTATTTGGTCTTAATAGCTATTTATTAGCTGAAAATATCTATCCTATATCCCGTGAGATGGGGTCTGGCACAAGGGGCGCATTTGTGGATATATTTGATGTTAAAGAGCAAGTTGGTAAGAAAAAAATCGACGCAACTTCTAAAAAAGCTGAAGTTACAAACTCAACAGGCGTTATGATAACCACAGTTGCAAACTCAAAAAATGCTATTGGCTACATCTCGCTTGGCTCTTTAAATGATTCAGTAAAAGCTGTTAAAATAGATGGCGTAGCACCAAGTGTAGAAAATATCAATAACAAAACTTACACAGTTTTTCGCCCATTTAATCTAGCTATAAGTAGCGATAATGAGTTAGTAAATGACTTTTTAGGTTACACTAGCTCAAATCAAGCTAAAAGCATAATCCAAAAAGCTGGCTATATCGCACTATATGATAATGAATTTAGCTCAAAAAAACCTAGCGGTAAAATTATAGTTGCTGGATCTAGCTCAATTACTCCATTAATGGAAAAATTAAAAGAGAGCTATAAATCACTAAATCCAAAAGCAACTATAGAGATCCAACAAAGCGACTCTACAACAGGGATTAACTCAGCTATAGAAAAAATAGCCGATATCGCAATGGTATCAAGAGAATTTAAAGATAGTGAGTTAAAAAATGGCTTAAAAACTCAAGTTTTAGCCCTAGATGGACTAGCTGTAATAGTAAATAAAGCAAATCCAATTGACTCGCTAAGCAAAGATAGTGTTAAAAAGATCTTTACAGGCGATATCACAACTTGGGAAAAAGTAAAATAATGCTTAAAGAGAGATTTTTTCAAGGGCTTTTTGCCCTTAGCGCCGGCTTTTCTATCTTTGCTGTTGGCGCTATAGCTCTATTTTTGTTTTTCAACGCTTTTGCAACTATATCACAAATAGGCTTTTTGGAGTTTATTTTTGGTATGGATTGGTATCCTGATGAGGAGATTTTTGGTATATTTCCTATGATTGTAGGAAGTATATATGTAACGGCTTTGGCTATAGCTTTGGGCGTGCCTATTGGGGTTTTGAGTGCTGTGTATTTGGCATATTTTTGCCCAAAAGGGTTAAAAAAGATTATCATGCCAGCCGTTGAGCTATTGGGCGCTATTCCATCTGTTGTTTATGGATTTTTCGGGCTTGTGATAGTGGTGCCTTTGGTATCTAATATCTTTGATGGTGTTTCAGGTAAGAGTATTTTGGCAGCTTCTTTGATCTTGGCAATTATGGTTTTACCTACAATTATCTTAGTATCAAAAGTAGCGATTGAGGCTTTGCCAAAGAGCTATTATGAAGGTGCTTTGGCTCTTGGGGCATCGCCTGAGAGAACTGTCTTTTTCGCTATAGTCCCAGCAGCCAAAAGCGGTATTTTAGCCTCTGTGATTTTAGGCGTTGGCAGGGCTATTGGCGAGGCGATGGCCGTTATCATGGTAGCAGGAAACCAAGTCCAAATCCCGCACTCACTAAGTGATGGAGTAAGAACTCTAACTACAAATATCGTGCTTGAGATGGGCTATGCAGCAGATCTGCATAAAGATGTATTGATAGCTAATGCGGTTGTGCTTTTTGTCTTTATTTTGATTATAAATATTAGCTTTAGCGCTTTAAAAAGGGGTAAAAAGTGAGTAGAGATTATCTATCTATATTTTTATCATTTTTACTTAAATTTTCTATTTTTAGCGTGTTGTTTGTATTTTTTGGGATTACGCTTTTTATCTTTATCAAAGGTATTATCTATATCTCGCCAAGCCTCTTTGAGTGGGAGTATAATAGCACAAATGTCTCTTTAATGCCAGCACTTATAAATACTATAAATATGGTTATTTGCTCTTTGGCTATTGCTATGCCACTTGGGATTTTTGGGGCGATTTATCTAAATGAATATAGCAAAAAAGATAGCAAAATTTTAAATCTCATTAGGGTTACTTCTGATACTTTGGTGGGAATTCCAAGTATTGTGTATGGGTTATTTGGTTATCTTGCTTTTGTTATATATTTTGGATTTAAAACTAGCTTTATAGCAGGGGTTTTGACTCTTAGTATTATGATTTTGCCTTTGATTTTAAGAAGTAGCGAAGAGGCTCTAAAATCTGTCCCAATGGGTTATAAAGAGGCATCTTTGGCTCTTGGGGCTAGCAAACTTCGCACTATATTTGCTATCATCTTGCCTAGCGCCACAGCTGGGATATTGGCCGGTGTTATCCTAAGTATTGGTAGGATAGTTGGTGAGAGTGCGGCGCTACTTTATACCTCTGGAAGTGTAGCGCAAATCGCTGGGGCATTGGATTCTGGGCGGACTCTAAGCGTTCATATGTATGCTATATCTAGCGAAGGTCTTCACATAAATGAAGCTTATAGCACGGCGATGGTGCTTATTGTTATTGTATTTTTTATGAATTTTATCTCAAATTTTGTAGCTAAAAAGATTTTAAAGGATAGTTGATGAAAAAGTGCTTTGATATTAATAAACTAAATTTACATTATGGGGCATTTCACGCATTAAAAAATATCAATATGGAGATTACCAAAGGCGAAGTTACGGCCTTTATCGGCCCTAGTGGTTGTGGTAAATCTACATTTATCAAAACCCTTAATCGTATGAATGATCTAGTAGAAGGTTGTAAGATTGAAGGGGAGATATTGTTTCATGATAGGGATATTTATAGCAAAGATTATGATATAAATTTGCTTAGAAAGCGTGTAGGGATGGTATTTCAAAAGCCAAATCCATTTGCTATGAGTATATATGATAATATCACTTTTGGCCCTAAGACTCATGGCATAAAAGACAAAGATACCCTAGATAGCATAGTAGAAAAGAGCTTAAAAGACGCTGCTTTGTGGGATGATTTAAAAGATAGATTATATAGCTCGGCTTTAGGGCTTAGTGGCGGCCAGCAACAAAGATTATGTATCGCTAGAACCTTAGCTGTAGATCCAGAAGTTATCTTAATGGATGAGCCAACTAGCGCACTTGATCCTATATCTACGGCCAAAATAGAGGAGTTAGTCTTAAAACTCAAAAAAGATTATACAATCATAATAGTAACTCACAATATGCAACAAGCTCACAGAATTTCGGATAAAACGGCGTTTTTCTTGATGGGCGAAGTGATCGAATACGATGATACAAAAAAGATATTTAATAAACCAAAAAACCAAAAAACTCAAGATTATGTTATGGGGAAATTTGGGTAAGTTTGCTATAATTTGGCAAATTTAAAGGAATTTAAGTGATCTATGTCTTAGAAGATGAAGGGGCGATTTTAGATCTTATTTGCTATGCTTTAAAATCCCAAAATATCCCAGTAAAAGGCTTTAGTCTAGCTAAGGATTTTTATAAAGCCTTAAAAGATGAAATTCCTCAAATTTTGGTTTTGGATGTTATGCTCCCCGATGGCGATGGATTTGAGATTTTAAAAGATCTTAAAAATAGTGCTAAATATAAAGATATTTGCGTTTTGATGCTTACAGCTCTTGATAGTGAGATAAATAAGGTCAAAGGCCTTGATCTAGGTGCTGATGACTATATCGCAAAACCTTTTGGAGTGATGGAACTTTTGGCTCGTATTAGGGTGATTTTTAGACGCAAAGCCAAAGAAGAGCCAAATAGCGATATAAGCTTTAATGGGTTGGAGTTTTCATATAAAAATCATATTGTTAAAGTTAATGGCAAGCCTTTGGAATTAACCTTAAAAGAATTTGAATTACTTGGATTTTTATTACAAAATCCAAATCAAGTTTTTAGCCGTGATATGCTTTTAGAGATGATATGGGGCTATAGCTATGATAAAGAGAGTAGAACGATAGATATGCATATTAAAACTCTAAGAAAAAAGCTTGGCAATATGTCAGATATGATTAGGACAATTCACGGAGTTGGCTATAAGTTAGTAAGAGAGTAGAATGCAAAAAAGGGTATTTTATTTCATTATTTTTTCTACATTAGCACTAGCTTTATTTATCAATATATTTTTGATATTTTCTATAGAATCTGTGCTTAAAAATGAGCTTTTTGATAGATTAAAAAATTATGCTTATAGCATTAAAAGTGAGGTTTTATCATCTATCCAAAATGGCTCTATACAAAGCTTAAAAGACCTAGATGAGACTTATAGAATTAGTATAATTGACCAAAATGGAGTTGTGATATATGATAATTTAGTAAATAATCTAAATTTGGATAATCACAGCAATAGAGCCGAGTTTAAAGATGCGATAGAAGATGGAGAATCCACAAATATACGCTATTCTAATACGCTTTTAAAGCGAAATTTATATTATGGGCTTAAAATCTCTAATGAAAAAGGGGAATTTGTTTTAAGAATTTCAAAAGAACAAGATTATCTATATGCGATATTTATGAGCTTTATCCCTTATATCATTGCTGAGATTATAGCGGTGCTGATATTTTCATTTTTATTAGCTAAATACCTTACGCATATAATCTTACGCCCGATTCAAGGCATTGATTTAAAAAATTTAGATAGCAATCTACCATATCCAGAGCTTAGAGTTTTGATAGAAACTCTCAAAAAACAAAACAAAATTATCAAAAGCCAATTTAAGCATCTAAAACAAAAAAGACAAGAGCTACAATCCCTAACCAAAGGTATGAAAGATGGCATTATCATCATCAATCGCTCCGGCGAGATACTAAGCATCAATCCAAGCGCTCAAAAATACTTTGCTAATTTAGCCAAACATACTAATATATCTCAAATTCAAAATGATTTATTTTTAAAGCTTTTATTACAAAATTTAAGAGATTTCAAAGATGGCAAGATATCTTGCGAGATAAGAGAGCAGATAGTGTTTATGCAAGAGACTTTGGTGGAGTGTGAGATTGTCTTTTCGCCGATTTTTTCGCAAAAAGGCAAATTTAAAGGGCTAATTATCGTTATTTGCGATATCACAGAGTTTAAGCGAAACCAAAATTTAAGCAAAGAATTTAGCGCTAATGTAACTCACGAGCTTAAAACTCCGCTAACTTCTATAATGGGAAATGCCGAGATGATTAGAAATAATCTTGTAAAAAGTGATGATATCCCGCATTTTATAGATACAATTTATAATGAATCTAAAAGATTATTACACCTAATAGAAGATATTTTGAAATTATCATTTTTAGATGAATCTAGCACTAAGAATATCCCATTTGCCAAAGTAGAGCTTAAAAATCTACTCTTAAAAGTCTATTCTAACTTAAAAAGCGTAGCTAAAAAATATGATATTGAGTTTAAATTTGAGCTTGAAGAGGCCTATATACACGGCTCAAAGGAGCTATTAGAACACGCTATTTTCAATCTATGCGATAACGCTATTAAATACAATCACCCAGGCGGATATGTCAAAATCAAGATAAAAAATTTAAAAGATTGTGTAGAACTTAGTATCAAAGATAGTGGCATAGGAATTGAGCCAAGCTCACAAGAGCGGATATTTGAGAGATTTTATTTCGTGGATAAAAGTTATAGCAAAAAAGTAGGTGGCACAGGATTAGGACTATCAATAGTTAAATCAGTTTTAAATATGCACCACGCCAAAGTAAAGCTAAAAAGCCAAAAAGATATAGGAAGTGAGTTTATTATCACATTTGCTAAGGATATAAAATAGATAAAAATTAAGTAAATATAAGCAATAAAACGATTAGATTAGTTAAAAAAAATAATATTAATAAAGTAAACTGTGCTAATTAAAACAATGCAAAAGATTATTACATAGTTTATAACTATGTAAAATATTAAGAACTCTTATGTTTAGCTTATTCTTTAACTTTTGATTTAGCCTAAGAGGTAATTTCTATATAAGTTCTTTTATTGTAGAATCTATTTTTTATTTTATTATATGTTTATTTTGGAGCGTAATATGTTTAGATATATTTTTGTTTCTTTAGTTTTAGTATCTACTTTATATAGTTATTGTAGAGAGCCAATGAAACCTATATGTATTGGTTCATCGACATCTTTTAAAACATTTAAAAATTCCTGTAGAGATGATGTAGAAGATTATATTAAAGATTTAGAGAGATATACAAAGTGTGTAGTAAGTGAATCTCGTAATAAGATTCAAGAGGCAATAGATAGCTATGAATGTTATTCATCTGGTGAGAATTTTTGTTATTGATATATACTTTGATTTTTAGATTTATAAATCATTAGTATATTAGCTTAATTAAAATAGTGAGCCAATTAATAATTAAAGAGCATAAAATATTAAAACTATAGATATGATAAATTCCAAGAATATGAGTACAACAGAAGAATAGTGTTTTGTATTGAACGAAAAGCTAAAGAAAATATTGCATACAAAATCTAAATTAAATACTTTAGCCAAATGAAGCATAGCTTATTGCTAAAAGGAGTTTATAAATCCTATCTAGATAAAATTTATAAACTCTAAAAAATTAATATTATCAAATAGCAAAGTGTATCTTGTTTAGTCATTGTATAGAATTAATTAAAGCTATATATTAGTTAATTGATATTTATTAAAACTGATAATTGATTAATATATGGATATTCAAGAGATAAGTGGCTCCGGATGCTGGAGCAATTAGAAAAGGGCTCTAATATCTATTATACCGCTATTTGCTAAAGGTCTTAAGGTTTGCGTGTGTATACTTTTGTATATACTTTGATAAAATCACCCCTTTTATTTTGCTTTAGATTTTATCTTTTTTGGCTGATTAGATTAGATTGTATTAGCTTGTATTTTGGCTATCCACTTTATGCGTGGAGAGCTTTGACTTTGTAAAGGGTGTGAATTGAACTCATACCCATTAAATAAGCTATCTAAGTTAAAATTAGGGAGCTTTGACTTTGTAAAGGGTGTAAATCTGATTTACACGCTTTAATAAGCTCTCTAGGCTTTGTCTAGGTAGCTTTATCCCTATGGTTAAAAATAGCTTTGATATTAAAAGCTAATTTGAATAGCGATATTATATCTAAAAATGCTTAAATAGTAAATTAGCTGGTTAGACTATGGGGTAATTCTGACTTAGCCCATATAGGATTTAGATATGATTGCTAATTTAGTATAGTGTTGCTTTAATATAAGTATAAGCTAAATAATTATAAGATTTTATAGATATTAAGGTGGGTTGTAGTGTGGTTTGTAATGTTGTTTAGGCAACAAAAAAGCCCCGATTATATAGCCTATATTCTCTAAACTCTCTATTTATGGGGATAGAAAAGTAAATAAAATTGGTAGAGAATTTATAATTTATTCTTATCTCCATTAGAGAGCTAAAAAGCCAAATACCGCCCCCGCTCGTGCGTATAGTGCTTTAAGCCCATTTTGTAAAGTTACAAAAACCCCGAAATGGTGCGGACACTCATTTCAATTCCTTTCACACTATTAAAAAAATATTGATGATTAATTAATTTTTTATTTAAGAATAATTAATGATTGGCATAGGTGGGATTTTGGTAACAATTATCACTTAAATTGGCGTTTAGGGTTTGGAGTTTAAAGGGCGTGGTATTTTGCTAAACCCTTTAAAGCTGGGTGAATTAGGTTCTATAGCTTTACTGGCTACTATTGGTTTTAGTCACTTATCTTTAGTCATTTATTAAAAATCTTAGTTCAAAGCGGTTGAGCGGATAGGGTAGGGCGTTTTTTGTTGTTTTGCTATAAATTATAATTTTTTGTAAGTTGCTATTGATATTTTTAGCGGTTGGGGCTTTGCTCTCTTGTATATATAGTGTGCCTTGGTAATTAAAGAATTTGGCGTGGATTTGGTCTAAATATGTGGCTTTATTGATAGCGTATTCTTTTGTTATTGGCTCGTTATCGTGATAATCTAATGCTATATCAAAGCTAACTAAATTTAGCGTTTTACGCTCCTTTAGATTATCGCAATATTTGAATATATATTTTAAAATTCTTATGATGGGGTTGGTTAGCTTTATTGGGATTTTTGATTGTGGGTTGTATTGTGCTAATCCGTGGAGCTCTATAATAATAAAATTATTTAATGTTCTTTTGGCTTGTCTTGCCTTTTTAAAGCTAATGCTAGAGTAATAGGTGGTTAGTGTTATCTTGTTGGTTATTTTGCTTTCAAAAGCTATTTTTGGAGCTTGTGGAGTCAAAAGGTCAAATAGATTAAACTTTTTATCGTTAATTTGCGTTTCGTGCATTTGTATATTTAATTTTGCTAACCATTTGGTAAATTTGCTATAAAAACTTTTGGTAGCTATAAATCTTAAGCTATCACAATTAAGAGAGCTAGGCTGGTTAAATGCGTTTATATTGCTTAGGGCTTTTTGTGCTTCTGTCTCGCCTATGCTTTGATAAATCGCTTCTATAAGGCTAAACGCCATTTAAATCCTTTTATATGTGATTTACAAAAGGATTTCACACCTAAAGAGATATTAGGATATCTCCTTAGGTCTAAAATCGGGCTGGGATATTGCTTTAAATCGGGCTATATTAGTTTATAAATGGCGGATTAAATACCAGCATCCGGCACAAATAGAGCATAAAAAGGATATTAGGGAGTAAATGATGATTTCCCCCATTCTTTCATACATTTTTAGGCTCCTTTGCTTTTACTCTTATCTTGAGTTTAGCAAGGATTGCTCTATTCTTTGTAGTAAAATAGCTAAGCAATAATCTAGCGTATGCTATACCGGATTTATTGATATAATATTTCTTATATCTGATATCCGTTTTAGGGTCTCTTACCCACTCATCAAGTAAATTTAAGCCATAATCTCGCTTTAAATCGCCCAAAATATCTTTAACGCTATTGGTAGCGTATTTACTAATCTCGTGATTAGTGATTTTTTTGCCATCAATTAAGGCTTTTAAAAGCATTTGAGCGCTTTTATCACTTCCCCTTAATTTGGGAGCTATTAATTTTTTAGCGGGGTTCATATCTCACCCCCTTTATTTTTGCTTAGATAAGATAAAACCTCATCCAAAGCCCATAAGCGTTTGCTCCTGCTTACTATTAATCTTGGTTGAGGTATTATCCCATCTTTTAAATAACGCCATAATGTAGCGTCCCCTTTGATATGTAGTAGGGTTTTTAATTGCTTAGTATCTAATAAAACGATACCGCCATTATTTTGGAATTTATCCAAATTACTCATTTAGTTCTCCTAAGATATGATTTTTAAAGGAGAATATCCGGCCGTAATTAATGATTTTAATGTGTTAGTATAAGAGAATAAGGGCTTAATCAACTTAACAATTGTCTAAGCAGGGTTTAAGCTCCATTAGGTTATAATTCCACCAATTAAAAAAACTTTTGGAGAAGTTCGGTTTAAGGTATTGATTGGAATTATAACCAAATCTTAACATAACATTAAAAAATTTAATTATCGTGGGATATTTCCCTTTAATTATAATGTAATTATAAGATTACAAACCTTAAACCTAGATTTATTCCTATCTCTTGGCTATAACTCTTTAATTACAATTCTAATTCTATAATATTTTTTTTAGCTTGTCAATAGTTGCTCTTTTTTTAAATTATTAAGATAATATCCATACCACTCCATTAGCTGGGCTTTCTCTTGTAGTCTTTCGGATTTATTGTAAGTGCTTCTAACCTTGTTATTATCCGTATGGGCTAAGCATAGCTCTATTACTTCACTTGTTAGCCCGTGTTCTTGCGTGTTTTCGTGGCAAATGGTGGAGAATAGCCCCCTAAATCCGTGAAAAGTGGCTTCATCTCCAAATCCTAGGATTTTTATAGCTTTGTTTAGCGTGTTTTCGCTCATTATTTTTGAATTTATGCTAAATAGATATTGGCCTAGCCGGTAGGTCTCTAGCTCTTTTAAAATTGCCTTTGCTTGTGAGCTGATAGGCAGTATAAAGGGCTTTTTCATTTTCATTAACTCGGCTGGGATATTGATAATATTTTGCTTAAAATCTATATAATCCCACTTGAGTGCTCTTATAGTTCCGCTTCTTAAAGCTGTGTAGGCTCCTAGCTGTATTTATTGCCTTTATAGCTATCAATAGCGGTTAAAAACTCTCTTAGCTTTGTAGGGTCTTTTATAAATCTATGGTTGCTTACTTCGTGTTTATCTTTGCAAATATCGCTAAAATTTAGCCCAGCTAGTGGGCTGGTATAATCTTGGATAATTCCTTGGATAGTGATATATTTTAAAATATCTCTTAAAATTATAAATATTCTTTGTTTAGTCTCGTATCCATCTTTCCCAGCTCCTTTTAGCTTTACTTCTAAAATGCACTTATTTAGCTTATCTCGCTTTAAATCTTTTATTTTGATATTGCCTATCTTTGGTAATATATGATTATTTAACCGCCCTTGTATATCTTTATAATTGGTTAGCTTTTGTTTGGCTCTATCTTGTAGCCATTTATCCGCTATATCTTGAAAGGTTAGCTCGTGTTCGTTTGTGTAGTCCCTTGGGTCTATCCCTTTAGCTAGTAGGGCTTTAAACTCGTTAGCCTTTTGTCTTGCTTCTGCTAGTGATATAGATGGGTATTGCCCTATAGTGATGCTTTTAATCTTGCTTCCATCTATTTTATACCTAAATATAAAAGTTTTGCTAGTTTCTCGCAATAATATAAAAAGATTTTTGGTACTTCCATCTTTTACATATTGTTCTTTTTTATCATCTGTAAGAGTTAAAGATTTTAATTGGCTATCAGTTGTAAAACTCATTTATATTCCTTGCTTAAAGCTCGTTTTTGCGTGTGTATACTTTTGTATATACTTTAGATTGAAAACAATTGAAAAAGAATAATAACAAAATAAAGCTTAAATTACTTGAGAGCCCGTATTTTTGGGGTTTTTTAGGATTTTTAAGAGTTTAAGAAAAGTGGTAAAAAAGGGTCTTGGCTCCGGATGCTGGATTCGAACCAGCGACCAATCGGTTAACAGCCGACTACTCTACCGCTGAGCTAATCCGGAATATCGTATAAATGAGTTGGAATTATAGCTAATAATTAGCTATTTGTCAATTAAATTTAGCTTAAATTAGAAATTTTTTTCAAATTCTATAAAATTTCATCCCAGCTAAATCGCATTCTATAACCTTGCCTTCATTTATCAGCGTTTCTAAATTTATCTTTGCATTTGTAGTAAAGTTGTTTTCTATATCATATAAACTTTGAGGGCGAAGTTTTAAAAGCTTTTCAAGATCATCTTTACTATAATCAAATTTAGATTTTAAAGGGGTTCTAGAGGCTATACTAACTGGTGCAGCATCTATAAAAGTTGCTAAATAGTGCAATGTTTCACTACTAACACCTCTAACATTATGAGCTGGTGGGCGATCTATAGTGCTGATATCTATTCTATTAGGTAAAATCTTTTTAAAAGCTCTATTTAAAGCCATAAACTCATCATCGCTATCATTATATCCAGCTACAACCAAAACCTCCATAATAAGCTCGCCTTTAAATTTAGATCTAAATTGTGACATAAGCTCTACTAACTTATTTATATCTATATTATCAATACTTCTATCAATTTTACGAAATGTCTTTTGATTTGCACTATCAAGACTAAACTTCACAATATCAAGGTTTAAAAGAGCTTCAATAGCATTAGGATTTAAAACAGCACTACCATTGCTAAGAATTAGTGATTTTTGCGTTGTTTTAAGAGTATTTATCTGAGTAATTAAATTTGATAAATCGCTATATAAGCTCGGCTCGCCATTAGCTGTAAGCGTGATAACATCGATATCTTTAAACTCATTAAGAGCATTTTTAAGCTCATTTATTATAACTTTGGAATTTGGCCCATTTTTTATAACTCTGATGGTTTTGGCTTTTTTTAACTCACAATATAAGCAATCAAAATTACAGCTTTTTTGATCTGGGCTTAAATCTATTCCAAGAGAGCTGCCAAAGCGGCGGCTACTCACTGGACCAAATATAAATTTATATCCCATTATTTTGCATATTTTGCAGATTTTTCTTGGACAGATTTGATAAAATATTTAGCGTGTTCAACTGGAATATCTGGTAAAATACCATGACCAAGATTAAATATATGCCTTTTGCCGCCCATTATAGATAGAATTTCATCCACACCTTCATCAATCGCATCTTTGTTATACAATCTTGTAGGCTCCATATTGCCTTGTAAAATATATTTAGCGCCTAAAGATTTTTTAGCATTAGCAAGCGGGGTGCTCCAATCCACACCAAATACATCAAAATTACCACTAATATCATCTAAAAATCCGCTAATTCCTTTAGGAAATACTATTATAGGAGTATCTGGGAAGTTTGCTTTTAGATAATCAACAATCTCATTAATATAGCTAAATCCAAATTCCATATAAGCACTTTTTTCTAATGCTCCAGCCCAACTATCAAAAATCTGAACAGCATTTACTCCAGATTTTATCTGCTCAGCTAGATATAATTTAAGAGCATTTGTTACCTTGCGAAGAATAGCATGAAGGAATTGAGGATTATCATATACCATCTTTTTACAGATATTATATGTTTTTGTGCTGCCTCCTTCTATCATATATGTAGCAATCGTCCATGGAGCACCACAAAATCCTATTAAGGCTTTATCTTTAGCTAGCTTATCTCTAGTTAATTTAATTGTATCATAGACATAGCTTAGATTTTTAACTGCTTTATCGCTACTTAGTCTATCTAAGTCCTCCATTGTAGCAATTGGCTTAGGAAATACCGGCCCTTCACCTTTTACAAATTTAAGCTCCATACCCATCTCCATAGGTACTACTAATATATCGCTAAATAAAATTGCTGCATCTACGCCTAAAATATCAACTGGTTGAAGTGTAACCTCACTAGCTTTTTCATAATCCTTACAAAGTGATAAAAAATCCCCAGCCTCAGCTCTAACTCTCATATACTCAGGCAGATATCTACCAGCTTGACGCATCATCCAAACTGGAGTATAAGGAGTTTTTTTGCCTAAACATGCATCTATAAAAATCATAAATATCCTTTAATCCTAATGATGTGAGCTCTTATGCAAGAAATATAAGCCTAAACAAAGAGCTAAAATAGATAACGCTAGATAGACCATCTCAAGAGGTGTAGTAAATTTAGCATGCAAAACACGCTGAAAGAAATTAACCACTAAAACCATCACAATGACTTTACCTATCTTATCTTTTAGCTGGTCTAAACTATGCACTTCAAGCACTCTAGCCTGTCTAGAACTCTTAATTGTATCAATCTCACTAATAAAAAGCTCATAAATCCCAAAACTAAAGATAAAAAAGACCAATGCCATCAAATACAGATCTATAGCCCCAATAATAAGAGCTACGCCATCGCTATGCAGATCTACACTATGGTCGCCTAGAATTAGGTAATGCCATGCATAAACTATTACCTTAACAATATCATAACTAGCAACAATAAACATCACAAAAGCTCCTAGCAATCCAAAGATCACTGGAAGCAAGGTTACCATTCTAGACTTCCACAAAAGCCCTTCAAATAGCTTTTCTATCTTGTTTTTAATATTATCCATTCTGCTCTTGCATCTCTATCCATTTTTGTGCGATTCTAACCGCGTTTGTCGCTGCACCAACTCTAATCTGATCAGCCACACACCATAAATGTAGTATGCTATCATCATAATTATCTTTTCTGATTCTGCCTACATATGTCTCATTTGTATCACTTGCGTGAATTGGCATTGGATAAAGATTATCTTTTGGACTATCTTGAACTACAACGCTTGGAGCATTTTTTAGAATTTGAGTTGCTTTTTGTGCATCAATTGGAGTTTTAAATTTAATAGTTATGCTCTCGCTATGACTTCTAAGAACTGGCACACGCACACAAGTTGCACTCACTTGTATATCTTTGTGAAGGATTTTTTGGGTCTCTTTAACCATTTTCATCTCTTCTTTTGTGTAATCATTATCTAAGAACACATCAATATGTGGAATTACATTTAGTGCTATTTGGTGTTTAAATGCACTTGGCTCACACTCATCAAGCTTAAATTCAAAGAATTTTTGCATCTGCATAACCAACTCTTCCATTCCTTTTTTACCCGCACCACTTGTAGCTTGATATGTGCTTACATCTACTCTTTGGATACCAAAAGCATCATCAAGAGGTTTTAACACTTGCACCATTTGGATTGTAGAGCAGTTTGGATTTGCTATTATGCCTTTATTTTGCCATTGAGCAATGTCTCCTGGATTGCACTCAGGCACTACTAATGGCACTTCTGGATCCATTCTAAAATGGCTAGTATTATCTATAACTATTGCTCCGCTTGCTGCTGCAAATGGTACAAAATGAGCCGATATGCTACCGCCAGCACTAAAAAATGCAATATCTACTTCATGCTCGTCAAATACAGTATCAGTAAGCTCTACAATTGGATAATTTTTGCCTTTAAATTCAATCTCTTTCCCAACACTCTTTGCACTTGCAAGTGGCAACACATCACCAACTGGAAAATCCATCTCTTCTAAAACACGAAAAATCTCTTCGCCTACAGCTCCAGTAGCTCCAACTACTGCTATACTATACTTTCTCATACTACGCCTTAGATTTAAATTTAGGTCGCTATTTTATCTAAATTTAGCTTAATATAAGTCAAATTCGAATTTAAATTACTTTTTAGCGTAAATAAACAGATCCTCTTTACTAATACTACTACCTTCACTTAGTATAGCGGCACGCTCAACAATACTAATAAGCTCCCTAATATTACCTGGATAATCATAATTTAAAAGCTCATCAATAGCCTCTTGACTAAACTCTTTTTTACCTAATTCATACTCAACACAAACTCGCTTAAGTGTAGCATTTGCGATATCTACAATCTCATCTTTGCGTTCTCTAAGTGGTGGAATTTTAAGCGGAACAGTATTTAAACGATAAAATAGATCCTCTCTAAACTCACCATTTGCAACTTTTTGTTCTAAATTCGCATTGGTTGCGCTTACGATTCTTACATCTATTTTAATTGGTTTGCTAGCTCCTACACGAACGATCTCACGCTCTTGAATCGCACGCAAAAGCTTAGGTTGTAAATTTAGTGGCATCTCTCCAATCTCATCTAAAAATAGAGTTCCACCATTTGCTAGTTCAAAAAGCCCTTTTTTAGTTGCTGTAGCATCGGTAAAAGCACCCTTTTCATATCCATATAGTTCACTTTCAAGTAAATTTTCAGGTATTGCAGCCATATTAATAGCCATTAATGCTGAATCTTTTCGCTTTGAATTTTCATGGATATATCTGCTAAAAAGCTCTTTACCTACGCCACTTTCTCCCATTATCATCACGCTTACATCGGTTTGGGCTGCCTTTTTGGCAATATTTAGAGTTTTGTCTAAATTTGCAGAAGCGGCTAAAAAATTACTACTTTTTATCCCTGTGGTGGTATCTGGTGTTTTAGTTTTAGTTTTTTGAGTTATTACGCTAGTTCGTTTAATTGCTGTAGCTAAAGTATCAATATCAAATGGCTTGGTCAAAAAATCCTTCACCCCAAGGCGAACACTCTCAATAGCCCTATTTAGTGTGGCATTTCCTGTCATAATAATTACATCGTATTTGCCACCAAGTTCTTTTATAAACTCTAGTCCATCCATTCCAGGCATGTTTATATCAGTTACTATGACATCAGTATCGTTACTTAATTTTTTAAGTGCTTCAGTAGCACTTTTATAAGATTTTACACTAAACTCATTATAATCACCTAAAGCGATCTCAAGGGATTTACGCATATTTATATCATCTTCTACAATTACAACATTCATGATTTACCTTATAATTTTGCTTATTGTAGCACCTTGGGGCTTAAATTCCACTATAAAGCGGATAGGGGTGATAGTTAATTCTGTGGTAAAAAGAGCTGAGTTTGGATATGTAGTTGAGTTATCTAGAATTCTTACTTCTTCTGAAACAAAGCAGTCAAATAGTTCATTTTTGTGTAAATTTAAATACTCATAAGCAGTTAAATTTGTCGGTTTTGAGATTGGAATAGAGCATATAATTTGACTACTTTTATATCCTTTAACCATCGATCTAGATATAGTGATCTCATCGCTACTAAGTATCCCATTGACGGTAATTAATCTAGCCCAAAAGATAAACTCATCACCGCCAAATAGGTTATTTAGCACAAATATTAATAAGCAAAAAGTTCTAGCCACTTTTCTCTATCTATTTTTAGCTCCATTTCAACTCTATATAGACCATCTTTAAAGTCTTGGTTGATTACTGAAGCATTTTTGATAAGGCCTAAAACTCTGCCTTCAATAACTGAACTTTGCAACATTGCATCTTTTACTGTATCTTTAGCATTAATTTTAACACCATAAAGTTTAGCTGCTAGCTGTCTATGACCATCTGTAATTGCTGAACGTTTAGCTAATGCACGAGCCTGAGCCGGACTCACAGTATCAAGCGGCGGAATTCCCTCGCCAATAGCACTAAATGCTACCTCATTATCAGCATTCATAGCTGGGATCATTTTTTCATTTTGAATGATCTCTCTAATATCCTCTTTATCGACTTTTTGGACAATTACTTCAGCTGGTTGTTGATTAGAACCAGATGCATTTGCACAACCTGCTAATGCTAAACCTGCAACCAGTGTGTATAAAACTCTTTTCATACCTTACAACCTTTTAAATTTGAATTTAAATTTTATAAAGCAAATATTATTCCGCTTCTTCAATTTTAGCCATTTGTTCAGCTATAAAATCATCATCGATGATATCCATATCTTGATCATCGCTCTCTTCTTTAGGGCATCTTGCAATGCTGACAACTTCATCGCTACCGACATTTACAACGATTACGCCGCTTGTGTTGCGACCAGCTTTTCTGATTGTTTGCATATCTACTCTAATCATCTTACCGCTGCTTGTAAGAGCCATTAAATCCATGCTTTCATCCACCATAACTACACCGACTAGGTCTTTGGTTTTTGATGTTAGTTTCATACAAATAACACCTTTACCGCCACGACTTTGAAGTCTATACTCATCAGCAGTTGTACGTTTGCCTATACCTTTTTGACTAACGCTTAGAATTTCTTGTGTATCGTTCTCTATAACGACAGCACCTACTACTTCATCGCCTTCTTCTTTAAATCTGATAGCAGTTACTCCGCGGGATACACGGCCAATTTGTCTAACTTTGCTTAGTGGAAATTTAATACACATACCTTTTTTAGTTACGACAAATAACATCTTTTCATCACTAGATTCTGGAAGCTCATCAATACTTTCAAGAATATGTTCTATCTCGCTCTCTTCAAGTTCGGATATTGCTTCTATTTCGCTATCAATAACCTCTTCAAGAGCATCAAATCCACTCTCTTCAAGCTCATTTTCTACTATTATATCTGGGTCATCTAATACTTTTTCATCATAGTCACTTGTGGCTATAACTACTGTTACTAATTCATCGTTTTCATCTAAATTTATAGCTTTAACACCGATGCTTCTGATGTTTTGATATTCGCTTAAATTTGTTCTTTTTACAAGACCATTTTTAGTAAAGAATGCTAAAGATTTATTTTTAGAAAAATCAGTAGTCGGAATAATTGCTTTAATCTTTTCATCTGGTTGAAGATTGATTAAATTTACTACAGCTTTTCCTTTAGCGGTGCGGCTGCCTTCTGGGATTTTATATACTTTTAGCCAATATAGTTGCCCACGATCAGTTACAAACATCAGCGTATCATGACTCATACAAGTAAAGAAACTCTCTATAAAATCATCATCATATGTAGTTACTGCGACTTTGCCTTTACCGCCACGTTTTTGTTTTTCATAACTTTTACTTGGTACACGCTTGATATAGCCCCTATGAGTGATGGTTACTACCATATTTTCATTAGGGATTAGGTCTTCTACGTCAATATCGTCATAATCATCGATAATTTCAGTAATTCTTGGACATTTAAATTTAGATTTGATCTCTAAAAGCTCATCTTTTATAATGGCTTCAATTAGCTCCTCGCTTTTTAAGATTGCATCAAGCTTATTAATTAATTCTAAGATCTCTTTTAGCTCAGCCTCTAGTTTTTCACGCTCTAATCCAGTGAGTTTGCTTAATCTCATATCCAAAATTGCGTTACTTTGTAGCTCACTTAGACCGAATTTAGCCATCAATCCATCTCTAGCGATATTTGTATCAGCACTGGTCTTAATCAAAGCTATTACATCATCTATATTATCTAAAGCGATTTTTAGCCCTTCTAAAATGTGCGCTCTAGCTCTAGCTTTTTGTAAATCAAAGATAGTTCTTCTAATAATTACTGTTTTTCTATGGTTTAAGAATAGTCTTAAAAGCTCAATTAGTGAAAATATCTTTGGTTCTTTATTATTTATAGCTAGCATAATCACCCCAAATGTTACTTCCATTTGAGTTGATTTAAATAGATTATTTAAGACAATATCGCTCATAGCATCACGCTTAAGCTCTATAACAAGGCGAATTCCATCTCTATCGCTCTCATCACGAACTTCGCTAATGCCTTCTATCTGCTTTTCTTTGACTAATTCTGCTATATCTGAGTGAAGTTTGGCTTTATTTACTTGATATGGAAGTTCATCTACAACTATTACATCTTTGTTTGGCTTTTTTTCTATATGGGTTTTGGCTCTTAATTTTATCCTACCTCTACCGGTGCGGTAAGCCTCCATTATCCCCTTTTTACCAAAGATTATACCACCGGTTGGAAAGTCTGGGCCTTTGATATGTGTCATTATATCTTCTAGTGTGGCACTTTTGTTTTCTAGCAAAACCAAAAGACCATCTACTAGTTCATCTAGACTATGTGGTGGGATATTTGTAGCCATACCAACGGCGATACCGCTACTACCATTTAGTAATAAATTTGGGACTCGTGCGGGCAAAACATCTGGCTCGCTCAAACTATCATCATAATTAGGGATAAAATCAACCGTATCTCTATCTAAATCTTTTAATAACTCTTCAGCTAAAACCGTCATTCTAGCCTCGGTATAACGCATCGCAGCTGCGTTATCACCATCTACTGAGCCGAAGTTTCCTTGGCCATCTACGGCTGGAATTCTCATAGAGAAGCTCTGAGCCATTCTAACTAACGCATCATATACAGCTGTATCGCCGTGTGGATGGTATTTACCGATTACATCACCTACGATACGAGCAGACTTTTTATACGGGCTGCGACTACCTACGCCTAAGTCATTCATAGCATATAGGATTCTTCTATGCACTGGCTTTAGCCCATCTCTAGCATCTGGCAACGCCCTACCTATGATAACGCTCATCGAATAGTCTAGATAGCTAGCTTTTATCGAGTCCTCTACATCTATGGTTGTTACATCTTGATTTGAGTTAAAAATATTATCTTCCATCTTTTTCCTTGAAAAATCTGCTCAATATTTTATCCAAATTTAATAAATATTAGCTAAAAAGTATGGAATTATTTTATTTAAATCACACTTTATAAAGTAGATAATAAGAGTGGTGAAGTCAAGACTATGCTTGATTGTTTTTTGTCAACTTTTAGTATATAGACCATTATCAGAGCAGTTAAAACGTATTCTACTATGATTAAAAAGAGAGTTTTGATCCATTATAGCTAGTGGTAAAGTTAAGGATTTGACAAGGATAATTATTTAAATTGTAAAATAACTGATCTAAACTAATCCCAAAGTGACTATAGTTAAAAAGATAATGAAACACTAGGGTTTAATTTGCGCCATAATGCTAAGGAATATAATCAATATATTAATACATATGCACAGCAAGTATTAAGAAATTCTTTGCACATAGGCTAATGCAGAATTAAAGCACACTAGCATTAAAACTAGTTTTAAGTATGCATATTTAAAATACTCATCTATCTAGTAAATTTAATTTTTGCCAATAAAAAAGAGTTGATTTGCGTAAATCTTGGCACAGATTGTTAAAAACCAATAATCTACCTAAGCTTAGATTACACGATATAAGACACTTGATAGCAACTTATTCTATAAATCATTTAGGAACATCTGTTGAATTAGTTAGTTATTGTTTAGGGCATACTAATATTGCCACTACTCAAAGGTATATAACTAAAGATATGAAAATGTCGCTAAGTGTTATTGAAAATATTTTAAAATCAGTAAAGTAAAATTTAAGTATCTTATAAGAAATAAATTATATATTTTAAAATCTGATTTTATGGATATTGGTTGCGAGAGAGGGACTTGAACCCCCGACCCTCGGGTTATGAGCCCGATGAGCTACCACTGCTCCATCTCGCGTCATAATATGTGGGGTGGATGGGGTAAGAGGATTCGAACCTCTGAATGACAGGACCAAAACCTGTTGCCTTACCGCTTGGCGATACCCCAATCTAAAAATGAGTTGTAATTATACAATATTTTTTGATATTTGTCAAGCATTTTGGCAAAAATTACTCAAAATTATCAAATTTATAATAAATAAATTTACTTAATATCGCAAAAGTTTTTATAAATATAGTTTTCATTTATTATAAAGTTAGTTTAAGCAGACTATAAAATACGATCTGTTAAGTTTTTTAGAATTTATAGTTATATCCTAAATATAAGCCATAGTTTATCTCTTTTACATTATCAGCGTTAAATTCTTCAGAATCAAATTCCATTTTCCCATAATTTGTCTTATCAGCTTTAAAGCCAAATTCCAATTCATTATTTTTATCAAATGAATAAATTCCACCTATTTTTGTACCAATTAGCCAACCATTTTTGCTATCTTTATCACTATATCCTGTAATATCGTTGATTTTTACTTTTAATCTAGAGTATCCACCATATGGACCAACTGCTAATTTGAAATTATCTGTTATAGATGGGATATAGTCAGCTCCAAGGATGAATTTATGAGTTAGCCATTTTACAGTATAATCTGGATCATAACTCATATCTTTACTAGCTTGAAAATCATATATGTAAGAGCTATAAACCCTATATCTATCAAAGTCGTAACCAGCTTTTAGCCCAATACCTGCTTGAGCCTTTTTATATTTTATTATTCCAGTATCTCCTGCGTTATTATATTTTACTTTTAAATTTCATTGAAAAGAGTAGTCGCTCTCAATTCCTGTAAATAGACCATCAGCAAGTGCAAACGAATAAACCATAGAGGCAACAAGAGATATTTTTAAAGCGAAATTTTTTATTAAATCTCCTTTGTAAATTTAGCATTAAAATATAGTTATATCACATCAATCTAAATAGAAATAAAAATTTATTACGAAATTTAAAATATACACCCTTAAACATGGCAAAACAAAATTCAAAAAATATAGACAATACAAAAAGTTAGAAATATGTAAGACTTACTAAGATTTAGAGTGAAAATCACCCTAAATCTTTTAAGTATATTAATGTAGTTTAGACCAAATTTTGCGTTTCCATGCCCAAGCAAATACACTAAGAATAGCAAAATAAATCATGATATAGATACCTGTTGTCTCTCTTTCTTCTTTTTTGCTATCACCGGCTTCTCTCATATACTCAATAACTTGCTTTTGAGCTTTTTCATTTAAGCCTACACGCGGCATAGATGTGCCTGGAAGCATTTTTTGAGTATCATTGATGAAATTATTTAGATATAGTTCGCTTCTAGATCTAATATACATAGATAGATCAGGAGGCGTCATACCTAGATAATTTGCTATGCTTTGTTTGTTGCCATTAGCAAATACATTTACATATTTCATATCATGGCATCTAGCACAAGACTCTATAAATACATCTCTATCGCTCATCTCTTTTGGTGCTATGCTTTTGAAATATGCTACTAAGTCTGCTATTTCTTGATTTAAATCACCGCCAGCACCATAGAAAGCTGTCATAGGAAATGGGTTTGTATCATTAAATTTATGAGTAACTTTTAACGCCATAGCTGGATCTTTAATAAGAGCGGCTAGGAATTTACCATCATAAAGATATCCGATATTGCTAAGATCTGGAGGAGCAACACCATAAGCCTCGCTAGCACTTTTATCATCCATTGCCGGTTCAAAACCAGCTGATTTAATGCTGTGGCATGCTGTACATCCAGCAGCTGCTACTAAATTTGCACCTGAAGCTGCATCGCCTTTGCTAAGGTCAATGCTATTGATATCAGCCCAAAATGTACTATATTTTTCTAGTTCAGCTTTTGCATTTTCTAGAGTTTTTGTAGCACCATCAATAATGCTTTTATCACCGCTAGTTTGAGCGGCTTTTAAAGCAGCTTCTGCTTTTTCTACATTTGTTTTTGCTAGAGTTGTATCCTCTTTGGCAAAGTCAAAATTAGCTGGTTCAACATGTGGGTGTAAAATTGAATGTGCGTAAGGCTCAACACCCCAATAAATAGCGCCTGTAACAAGGACGACAATTAAAAACGCTTTTAATTCTTTCATTTATTTGCCTTTCTTTCCTTGATTGTGATGATAGGAAGTACTACAAGTAGCAACGCAAGGAAGCCAACTGAAGAGAAAAATCCTATCCAAGCATTAAATCCTGTTGGAGGAAGTTTGCCATACACTGTTAGGATAATTAAATCGATAATAAGTAACCAGAACCATATAAAGAAACCTTTTCTTTTATGAGCTGGAGCTACTACATCGCTTCTATCATATAGAGGCATAAAGAATAGCGAAATACCAGCAAACGCCATAGCTAAAGCACCAATATCAGCTGCTTTTAAAGGTCCAATATCAAAGAAGAAACCGCGTAAAATTTCATATTGCCATAAGAAATACCACTCAGGATAGATATGAGTTGGAGTTTTAGCAGCATTTGCAGGATCGAAGTTGATTGGATCCATAGCAAAATTGAAATGGAAACTTACTAAATAGAAGAAGAAAATCATAAATAAAGATACATAGAAGAAATCTTTACTTAAAAATCCTGGCCAAAATGGAATAACTTTTGAATTTACAGTATCGCCTTTTAGATATTTTTCAGCTTCTAATTCAAAATCAATCTCTTCGCCTTCAAGGTTATTAACATGAGGGATACGTAAAGTATAGAAGTGAACACCTATAACCATTATGATAACAATCGGTAATAAGCAAACATGAAGCATAAAGAATCTTGTAAGTGTAGGATCGCTAACTGCATAATCGCCTCTAATCCACTCTACAAGAGCACCGCCAATAAATGGAATTCCACCAAATAGTTGTGTGATAACTTGCGCTGCCCAGTAGCTCATCTGTCCCCATGGTAGCATATATCCACTAAATGCCTCAGCAGAGAATATTAAGAAAAGTAGCATACCACTAATCCAAATCATCTCACGACCTTTTTTGTATGAACCGTAGTAAATACCTACAAATGCGTGAATATAGATGATTAAAAATATAACAGAGGCTGCAACTGCGTGAATATGACGCCATAACCAGCCATATTCAACTTCTTTCATAATAGTGTAATTCACACTATCAAAGGCTAAATTTGCATCTGGTTTATAGTACATTAGCAATAATAAACCGCTTATAAAAAGTAGGGTAAAAAGTACAGTTAAAACTACACCCATTGCCCAAAGAAAATTGATATTTTTAGGTATCCAGTATTGCCCTGCTAGGACATTCCATAATTTTGTAAGAGCTATACGCTGATCGAACCAATCTCTTACGCTTGTAGCTTTTGTAATATGTGCCATAGATCCTCCCTTACGCTGTAGCGACTAATTTTTTGTACTCAGGGCCTTCTTCGCCTAGTACAAGCTTAGTCCCATCAATTTTAAATGGTGGAATATCTAGTGGGCGTGGTGGCGGACCAAATACATTCATACCATCAGCGTTAAACTCTCCACCATGACAGGCACACTTAAACATCTTATCACTAGCACTCCAGCTAGGTATGCATCCAAGGTGCGTACAAAGACCGATTGTAACTATATAATTCTCATTACCTACCACTACATCTCTTGAAGGATTAGCCTTCATATTCTCATCTTTTTTAATGATAAAAATAGGCTTTTTACGCCACTCTACTTGGCGGAATTCGCCAGGCTGCATAGGGCTTAGATCTACTGTGGTAAAACCCGCTGCTTTAACGCTAGGAAGTGGATCCCAAGACTTTTTCATTCCAACCAAAGCAAAAGCACCACCCACAGCTGCGACAGCGCCAAATGCCATTCCGATGAAATCTCGTCTTTCTTGCTTTTGAACAGACATTTCTTTCCTTTCTATTGATTTAATTATTAGCATTGAAATTAAGCTAACTTTTATAATATAAAAGTGAAACTAAACTTTAATTCTACCATTTTAAAGTTAAAATTTTATTTAATTAGAATTGTTTTTATAAACAAAAGTAGCCAAGCTCATTGGCTTAGCTAAGTGTAGATTTGTGCCTTTTAATAGCGATATGAAGGATATCTATCGCCGCTGGAGTGATTCCACTGAGATTTGATGCAGCCGCTAAAGTCGGTGGAGCAAATTGAATTAACTTCTCGACCACTTCATTACTCAAGCCACTAATTGTCTTAAAATCCAAATCATTTGGAATTTTAATATCTAAAAGCCCTTTCATCTTTTCAACTTCTATATACTGCTGGGCGATATAGTGATAATATTTTGCTTCAGTTAAAATTTGATTTATAGAGTTTTGGTTTAAATTTTCAAAAAATGGATCAAGCTTTCTAAGCTTATTTTCATCAAAGCTCTTTCTAGCGACCAATTTTTGTAGCGTTATCTTCTCACTTATTGGCTCTTCACCGATGGCGGCTAAAAATTCCAAAGTTTCTTTATTTGGCGTTATCTCTTTTGTAAGCAGAATTTCCATAGCTTTTTGTAATTCATCTCTTAAAGCCTCAACCTCATCATAAGCCTCTTTTTCAAGCAAACCTATCTCAAATCCATATTTACTAAGCCTTAAATTCGCATTATCCTCTCTTAAAAGTAATCTAAATTCCGCCCTGCTAGTAAACATTCTATAAGGCTCTTTTGTCCCTTTTGTGACTAGATCATCGATCAAAACCCCTATATAGCTCTCATCTCTGCGTAAAATCAAAGGCTCTTTATTTTGTAAATTCAACGCAGCATTTATACCAGCCATCAACCCTTGAGCGGCGGCCTCTTCATATCCTGTGGTGCCATTTATCTGCCCTGCTAGATATAGCCCACTAATCTTTTTAGTCTCTAAGGTATGTTTAAGCTCGGTTGGATTGACATAATCATACTCTATAGCATATCCATGGCGCACAATAATCGCATTTTCAAAACCCTTAATAGACCTTAGCATTGCTACTTGCGCATCATAAGGGAGTGAAGTTGAAAATCCATTTATATAGTATTCAGTCGCTTCTAAGGTTTGAGGCTCTATAAATAGATGATGGCGCTCCCTATCTCCAAAGCGGTTTATCTTATCTTCGATACTTGGACAATACCTTGGCCCTACTCCTTCTATCTGACCTGTAAATAGTGGAGCGCGATCAAAATTTGACCTAATTATATCGTGTGTGTCTATATTTGTGTATGCTATGTAGCAAGGAAGTTGATTTGGAGTCCAGTTTTTAGTTCTAAAACTAAATGGCACTGGCTCTGCGTCACCATTTTGAATTTCTAAAACACTAAAATCAATTGAGCTTGCTAGTACTCTAGGGCAGGTGCCAGTCTTTAATCTACCCATTTCTAAATTCAGGCTTTTTAGCGAGCTTGATAGCTCTTTTGAGCTTAGCTCACCGACACGGCCGGCTTGGAGTTTATTTGTGCCAACATGGATTAAGCCATTGAGAAATGTACCTGTTGTTATGATGAGTTTTTGCGTGTGATAAGTGTTGTCTAAATGGGTTTTTACCCCTATTATTTTGTTATTTTGCGTTAAAATTTCGGTAGCGATCTCTTGAGTGATCTGTAAATTTGGCGTGTTTAAAAGCAAATTTCGCATATAAATTCGATATCTATCCATATCTATTTGAGCCCTACTACCACGCACGGCTGGGCCTTTACTCTCATTTAAGAGGCGAAATTGTATCCCGCACTCATCAGTTGTAAGCCCCATTTGACCGCCAAGAGCGTCAATTTCTTTTACTAAATGCCCTTTAGCTAATCCACCAATTGCAGGATTACAGCTAGCTGCGCCGATTTGCTCAGCTAAAATTGTGATTAATAGAGTTTTGGCTCCCATTTTAGCTGCTGCGAGTGAGGCCTCGATCCCGGCATGCCCACCACCAACTACGATAACATCATATTCCATAATTTGCCTTGTGATTTTTAGGGGCGATTTTATCTAATTTATAGTAAAAGATTTATAAATTTAGATTATAATTTCTCAATTCGAATTTGAGGTGATTATGTTTAATGGACTGATTCGTGAGATTGGTGTTGTGCGTAGTTTTGATGGTAAAAATCTAAGTATCAAGGCTACTCATAAACCAAATTTAGGTGATAGCATAGCGGTAAATGGGGCTTGTTTGAGCGTAACAAAGATTGATAAAGATGGATTTGTAGTAGAATTAAGCAGCGAAAGCGCTAATATATTGGCTTTGGAAAATTACAAAAACAGAGTCCATATAGAACCAGCTATGAAAATTGGCGATAGGATAGATGGGCATTTGATTCAAGGGCATATAGATGCTATTGGGGTTATTAGAGATATTAAGAGACTATCAAGTGGGGTGGATTTTATCATAGAATTACCAAATGAAATTTTACATCTAATAGCCAAAAAAGGCGCCATCGCAGTTGAGGGCGTGAGCCTAACAATCAATGATATTAACTCAAATTTAATGCGTCTAACCCTAATACCTATAAGCATGAAAGATACGCTATTTGGTGAGTTTCAAATAGGTAGAAGAGTCCATATAGAAAGTGATATTTTGGCTCGTTATATTGATAGAATTCTAAACTCAAAAAACCAAACTCTCACTTGGCAACAGGCTGATTTTTATGCTAGTATCTATTGATAATGATAAGATTATTGCTGGTTTTACAACCAAATTTGGCGGTGTGAGCAAAGGTGTTTATGAGAGCTTAAACTTAGCCCATCATGTGGGCGATGATAGGCTAAAAGTAGAGCAAAATAGAGAGATTTTAGCTCACAAAATCAAAGCCAAAAAATTAATTTTCATGGAACAAATTCACTCTGATATAGTCCAAAATTTAAGCGATATTAACCAAATTTTAGAGCCTTGCGATGCGATTTTTACTAATTTAACCCAAGTTGGGCTATGTGTTATGGTAGCTGATTGTTCGCCTGTGCTTTTATATGATAAAAAGCTAAATTTAATCTCAGCTATCCATGCTGGAAGAGCTGGAGCGATCTCAAAAATCATAACCAAAACAATAGATAAAATGGGTTCAAATCCTGAAAATATCAAAGCAATAATAGGCCCAAATATCAAAAAAAATTGCTACGAAATTGGGGATTTGAATTTGGGGGAATTTAATAAATTTAAAGATGGTTTTAAATTTGATTTAGATGATGCTTTGCGATTTGAGATTGATGGTATCGGTGTCAAAGATTATGAATTTAGCGATATTTGCAGCCACTGCGATGATAGATTTTACTCATATCGCAAGAGCGGTTTAACTGGTAGGTTTGCTGGTTTTATAATGTTAAAAGGATAAATTATGTATGAAAAATTCACCGATATCGAGCTTTTAAAAATCTCACAAAATGCTAGGAATTATGGATTGGAATTTGGAGAGAATTTGGCACTTTTGGAGCTATTTTTTCGCCCAAAAAAATTTGAAATAGAAAGTAGCGACCTAGAAAAAATCGCAGAAATTTTCTCTTCACTTCAAAGTATTAAAGAGAAATTTCAACTTAGCAAATAAAGCAAAAAATAAGTTAAATTTAGCTACAATTCGCACTTCATTTCACATATGCTAATCCTTGTTTAGTTGCAGTTAATGTCGCTGTTAAGGAGCATAGAGGAATAAACTAATCAAATTTTTTTAAGGAGAAACTCATGGTTACTATGAGAGATTTACTAGAGTGTGGTGTGCATTTTGGTCACCAAACAAGACGCTGGAATCCAAAGATGAAAAAATTCATTTTTGGCGAGAGAAAAGGCATTTATATAATAGATTTACAAAAAACTATTAGATATTTCAGATATACTTATAATATAGTAAGAGACGCCGCAGCTGAAGGCAAAACAATACTATTTGTCGGCACTAAAAAACAAGCCGGTATCGCAGTAAAAGAGTATGCTGAAAAATGCGGTATGCCATATGTAAATCACAGATGGCTTGGCGGTATGATGACGAATTTTGGAACAATTAGACAATCAATTAGAAAACTTGAAGTTATAGAAGCTATGGAAGAAGATGGCTCTATAAATTTACTTACCAAAAAAGAAGCTTTAATGCTAAGACGCAAAAAAGAGAAGTTAATAGCAACTCTAGGCGGTATCAGAAATATAAAAACACTCCCTGATATGATATTTGTAATTGACACAGTAAAAGAGAGAATCGCAGTAGCAGAAGCTAACAAACTTAAAATACCAGTAGTAGCTCCTATAGATACAAACTGCGATCCAGATATCATTGACTACCCAATTCCAGGCAATGATGACGCTATCAGAAGCGTTCAGCTATTCTGCCAAGAGATGGCTGAAGCGATCAATGAGGGTAAAGCTTTAAGAGATCAAGATGGCGAAATCAGCGAAGAGATAGAAGTTCCAACTCAAGAAGAAAAAGATGAAATATTAGAAGAAGCTATGGCTGAAGGCGAGGAAGAGTAATGGAAATTAGCGCAAATATGGTAAAAGAGCTCCGTGAAAGCACTGGAGCTGGAATGATGGATTGTAAAAAGGCTCTTCAAGAAGCTAATGGAGATATGCAAAAAGCAGTTGATATACTAAGAGAAAAAGGTCTTGGCAAAGCTGCTAAAAAAGCTGATCGCTTAGCTAGCGAAGGTCTTGTAAGCGTAGTTGTAAGTAGCGATAATAAAACAGCTACCATAACAGAAATTAACTCTGAAACTGATTTTGTGGCTAAAAATGCTACATTTGTTGATTTGGTTAAAAATACAACTCTACATGTCCAAACTAACGCAATCACCACAATTGATGAGCTTAAAGAGTCAAGCATTGGCGGAGTTAAATTTGAAGAGTTTTTCCAAAGCCAAATCGCTACTATTGGTGAAAATTTAGTTGTAAGAAGATTTGAAACCATTAAAGCTAGCAAAAATGGAATTGTAGCTGGATATATCCACTCAAATAGCCGTGTTGGTGTTCTGATTGGCGCTGCTTGCGACTCTGAAGCGACAGCTAGCAAAATTGGCGATTTTTTAAGAAATCTTTGTATGCATGCAGCGGCTATGAAACCTCAAGTTATAAGCTATAAAGAGTTTAGCCCGGATTTTGTAGAAAAAGAGTATCTAGCTCTTAAAGGTGAGCTTGAAAAAGAGAATGAAGAGCTAGTCCGCCTTAAAAAACCACTTCACAAAATACCTGAATTTGCTAGTAGAGCACAATTAAGCGATGAAGTGATAGCCAAAGCAACTGAAAAATTAAAAGAAGAACTAAGAAAACAAGGCAAACCTGAAGCTATATGGGATAAAATCCTTCCAGGTCAAATAGAGAGATACATAGCTGACAATACTCAACTTGACCAGCGACTTACTCTTTTAGGGCAATTCTATGTAATGGATGATAAAAAAACTGTTGAACAAGTAATAGCTGAAGAGGCTAAAAAACTTGGTGGCGAAATAGAAATTGTAAGCTATGTAAGATTTGAAGTTGGTGAAGGCTTAGAGAAAAAGACTGAGGATTTTGCTGCTGAAGTAGCTGCTCAAATGGCTTAATAATGTTAAAGGCGTTAAATTTATCTCATAAATTTGACTATTTGCTCTTTAACGATATAAATTTAGATATCAAACCCGCTACTACTACTGCTATTATGGGTGTTAGTGGTAGCGGAAAATCCACAATTTTACACATTTTATCTACACTTTTATCGCCTACTGATGGCGAAGTTATATATAATGATAAATCACTTTATAAGCTAAGTAGTGATGAACTTTTAAAAATTCGCAGATATGATTTTGGGATTATTTTTCAAGCACATTATCTTTTTAAAGGATTTAATGGCTTTGAAAATATCGAACTCGCCACTATATTAAGCGGTCAAAAAATTGATTTAAACCTCCTTAAAGCATTAAAAATAGATAAAGTAATAAATCAAAAAATCGGCGAACTTAGCGGCGGCCAACAGCAAAGAGTTAGTATCGCTAGAGTATTAGCTAAAAATCCTAAAATTATTTTTGCTGATGAGCCAACTGGTAATTTAGATCAAACCACCGCTAAAGAGGTCATGAGCGTAATCTTTGACTATGTCAAAACCAATAACGCCGCTTTGGTCTTAGTAACGCACGATAAAGATATAGCCCAATTATGCGATATAAAATACCAACTATCCAATCAGCATTTAACCCAATGCTAATCCACCCCAAATCTATAATTCCAATACAATCTTTGGTAAAGTCGCAAAATCTAGGCCAATGCTTTTAGAAAAATATTGAAAATTTAAAAATACATAGCTACATTTTGATATAATTATAACTTTTTAAAAGGCAAATTTAAGCGAGTTATAATGTTTGATATAGAAAAAGCAAAGCAAAATAGCAGTTTTAGGGAGCTAAAGCACTCTAAGATAAGCTCAAAATTTCTAAGTTTAGATGGTAAAAATCTCTTGAATTTAGGTAGTAATGACTATCTTGGGATAGCTAGCAATAGGGCATTAAGAGATGAATTTTTGCAAATTTGCTTGGGTAGTGAGTGGTATTTTGGCTCTGGGGCTAGTAGATTGGTATATACTTCAAGTGATGAATTTGATCGTTTGGAGAGTTGGTTTGAGGCTAAATTTCATAAAAGTGCGGTGATTTTTAACTCTGGGTATTGTGCGAATTTAAGCTGTATTAGCGCCTTAAATAGTGATGATACGCTCTTTATAGCTGATAAATTAATTCATGCTAGTATGATAGATGCATTGAAATTATCAAATGCGAAATTCAAACGCTACGCCCATAATGACAATGAAGCATTAGAGGGCTTGGTTAAGCAAAATTGTGATAAATTTAAGCATATTATCATATTAAGCGAGGCGATTTTTAGCATGGATGGCGATAGGGCGGATATAGATTTTATGCTATCTTTAAAAAAGCGATATGATGGCGTGATGCTCTATATCGACTTGGCGCATTCATTTTTTGCTCTAGATGAGCTTGGGATTGGTGCTAGATTGAGTTGTGATATTGATTTTATGCTTATTACTCTTGGCAAGGCGCTAGGTAGCAGCGGGGCTGTGATTTTAAGCTCAAATGAGTTTAAAGATATCTTCATAAATAGTGCTAGAAGCCTTATATACTCGACCGCTTTGGCGCCTATAAATGTAGCTTGGAGTAATTTTGTGCTAAGTAAAGACTACACAAAAGAGCGTGAAAATCTAGCGAATTTAATCAATTTTTTGGGGCTAAATTCCACTCATATTTCGCCTTTTATCGTAGGAGATAATGCTAAGACTTTAAAGCTTTCAAATAGCTTGAAAAGTCTTGGATATTTCATACCAGCCATTAGGCCACCTACGGTGCCAGAAGGGAAAGCTAGGCTTAGAATTAGCTTAAGGGCGGATTTAGAAATTGATGATTTAGTGAGCTTAAAAAGGATTTTAGATGAAAATGGATCTCATTAAAGATAGCAAAAAGCTTATTGTGTTATTTTTAGGTTATGGATTTGATAAAAGTAGTATTAGCCACTTGGAGCTTGGGGATTATGGGCTTTTGGTGGTTAGTGATTATAGTGATTTGGGCTTTGATAAGGAAATTTTAATAGATAAAGATATATATTTAATAGCGTGGTCAATGGGCGTTTGGGCTGCGAATTTGGCGCTGAAAAACACCCCCTTAAAGGTCGCAATCGCCATAAATGGCACCCCTTTTGGAATAGATGAAAAATATGGGATTAAAAAAGATATCTTTTATAAAAGTATAAGCAAGTTTGATTTTGAGGGCTTTAAAAGGCTCTGTTTTTTAGGCATTAATGAGCAAAAATTAAAAGATTTTACATTTAATCAAAATGCCAAAATCGAGCTTATAAATCTTTATAAAAACGCTATTTTGCCCTGTGAGAACGCTATTTCGTGGGATAGGGCTTATGTGAGTAAGCGTGATTTGGTCTTTGATAATAGGGCGGTTTTAGAATATTTTAAGGATAAAGCTAGGATTATAAACGCTCCGCATTTTGCATTTTTTAATTTTAAAAGCTTTGGAGAGATAGTTGAAATTTAAAAGTGCGAAATTTTATGACCTTTATGCCAAACCGCAGATTTATGCGGCGAATGCTTTGATACAATCTCTTAAAGATTATAGGCAAAATTTCAAAGATATCTATGAAATTGGCGCTGGAAGCGGAGTTTTGACAAGGTTGATTATAGATAATTTGAGCTATGAAAATTTGATTTTAAATGACCTTTATGAGAGTGAATTTATGAGTAAATTCCGCACTCAAATAGGGGATATTTCAAATTTACAAATTCAAAATAGACAAGATCTAATCATCTCAAGCTCTGTTTTTCAATGGATTAATGCCCTTGAAAATTTGGCTAATAGGCTCAAATTTAGCTTAAAAAGTGGCGGAATTTTGGCTTTTAGTATATTTATTGATGGGACTTTAAGGGAGCTTTCTAGCTTTACAAATCAAGGATTGGAGTATAAAAATTTAGCCCAGTTAAAAGCGATTTTTGGTAAAAAATTTGAAATTCTCACAATAAAAGAGCAAGAAATAAAGCTAAAATTTAGCAATTTAAAAGAGCTTTTAACTCACCTTAAACATACTGGAGTTAATAATATTAAAGGCGAATTTAAGCTTACAAAAAGCTCTTATAAAGCCTTAAATTCGCACTTTAATGATGATTTTAGCCTAAGTTATAAATTCGCAATTTTAATCTTAAAAAACTAAAATCCCCCAAGAATCTCATCAATGCTTTTTACGCACCTTTTTATCGCTTCATCCATCTCATCTTTTTGGATATTTAGCGGCGGATTGAAGTATATCACATCGCCAAGTGGCCTTAATATAAGACCATTTTTTAGAGCTTTTTTGTAAATTTGATATCCGATTCTTAGATCTTTATTAAAGGCTTTTTTACTATCTTTTTGCTCTACTAGCTCTATTGCGTTTATGAGTCCGATGGAGCGAATTTGACCTACATTTTTATGCGAGTTTAGAGCGGAGTTTATCTCATTATTTAGATAAATTGCGTTTTGTTGAGCTGAATTTAAGATATTTTGACTCTCAAATATATCCAAAACCGCATTCGCTGCAGCGCACCCAAGTGGATTTCCGCTATAAGTATGAGAGTGCATAAAGGCCTTACCTTGCGAGTATGGGGCGTAAAAGGCGTTGTAAATTTCATTAGTCGTAGCCACGACAGACATAGGCATATATCCGCCAGTTAGACCCTTTGAGAGTGTTATGATATCAGGGCTGATATTTGCGTGCTCACAAGCAAACATCCGCCCAGTCCGCCCAAATCCAGTAGCTATCTCATCAGCTATTAGTAATACCCCATACTCATCGCAAATTTGGCGTAGCTTTTTAAGATACAAAGGCGGATATATCATCATCCCAGCTGCAGCTTGAAGTATAGGCTCAACTATCAAGGCCACACTCTCTTTGCCATATTTTTCAAAAATCGGCACCACATAATGCTCAAAATATTTTCTAGCTATCTCATCGCTATCACCTTCAAATTCGCTTCTATACATATCAGGGGCTTTTATGCGGATGGCTTTTAAGAGCATCGGCTCATAAATTTTAGCATACAAATCAAGCGCCCCAACGCTCAAAGCACCGATAGTTTCGCCGTGATAAGCATTGCTAAGGCAGATAAATTTATTCTTATGTGTGTTGCCTACTTGGTGCTGATATTGAAACGCCATTTTAAGCGCACTCTCCACAGCCGAGCTACCATTATCTGAAAAGTTGAATTTATCTAGCTTAGGTGGGAGAATTTGCCTTAATCTACTAGCCAATCTCACAGCGCCTTCGTGAGTGAAATTGGCAAATATCACATGCTCTATATTGTTAAGCTGATTTGTGATAGCTTGATTGATATACTCATTTGAGTGGCCTAGTAGATTACACCACCAAGAGCTGATAATATCTATATACTCTTTATCATTTTCATCATAGATTTTTACCCCCTTACCACGCTTTATCACAATCGGTGGTAGTTCCTTATAATCATACATTTGCGAACACGGATGCCAGATTAGCTCCAAATCCATCTTTGCTATATCCAAAAGCATATTTTATCCTTAATTAAATATATTTAAAATATCATTTTTATTGATTTCTAAGCTTAGCTCATCTCTTTTAACACAAGAGAGAATTTCTAAGCTAAAAAGCTCTTTTATCATCTTTTTATTATCAACGCAAATTGGGCAATTCTCATCAAAATTATTTAATATTACCCCCTTTATGTTAATCCCATTTTGGTTTAGATAAAAGCTAGTTAATCCCACTTGATTTATCGCTCCTAGGGCTGCGTCTGAGACTATTATAACGCTTGAGTTTATAGCCTTTACTATATCAAGTAGCATTAATTTTGCTCCATCATATCTAAAAGGGCAGATCGCTCCGCCAGCACCCTCAATCACCAAGAAATCACAAATCTCATCTAGGATTTTAAATTTAGCTAGAATTTTATCTAAATTTACTTGCTTTTTCTCATTTATAGCTGATAGGTGTGGAGAATAAGGCTTAAGAAAGTTATACTCACTCATTTGAGAGTAGCTAAGCTCAATCTTAGAAAACTCACGCACAAACTTCACATCAAGTGGGATTATATCCCCATCATCACCTACCAAATTCCCACTCGAAACAGGCTTGAAATATCCTATATTTAATCCAAATTCACGCATTTTTTTGACTATTAAGGCGCTTATATAGCTTTTACCTACATCAGTTCCAGTACCTAAAATAAATATTTTTTTACTCATCTTACTTCCTTTGGATATTGTAAATTTGTATTTTAAAATTTTAAGGCTAAATTTTACATATTTTTAACCAAAATAACATAAAAATTTTACAAGCTGATTTTATAATTTCATCATAATTTATCATATGGAGTTTTTTATGGAAAGAAGAAATTTTCTGAAAGTTTCTAGCGCTGTTTTGGCTTATGCGGGGTTTTTTTCGCCTTCTAGTGTGTTAGCTAGTGAGAAAAAACCTTTAATAGGATTTAAACAAATCGCCCCTAGCACAAGCGATAGCGTCATAGTCCCAAAAGGTTATGAGGCTAAAAAGTTAATTAGTTGGGGCGATGCGCTCTTTAGCAAGGCAACGCCTTTTGATGAGAGTAAAACTATCAATAAAGCAGCCATAGCAAATGCGAATTTGGTATTTGGCGATAATACCGATGGTATGGCGTGGTTTGGCCTTGATGAAGATAGAGCGATTTTAGCTGTTAATAATGAGTATATGAATCCAGAAATAATGTTTAATCACAATGGCAAAAATATGAGCTTAGATGATGTTAAATATGAGCAAAATTCCGTTGGAGTAAGTATATTTGAGATAGCTAGAAATAGCGATGGAGATTATAGTGTTGTGCTAGACTCGCCATACAATCGCAGAATCACAGCCAATACCAAAATGGAGATCCAAGGCCCAGCTAGAGCTAATAAGCTTATGAAAACAAAAGCCGATAAGAGCGGTAGTAAAGTATATGGAACTATAAATAACTGCGCTAGTGGCAAAACGCCATGGGGGACATATCTTACTTGTGAAGAGAATTTCGATGGCTACTTTGGGTCTAGTGATGAGAATTACGCATTTAATCCAGCGCAAAAACGCTATGGCCTTAGCGTAAAAGGCGAGAATTATGAGTGGAAATTAGACGAGAGATTTGATATTGCTAAAAACGAAAATGAGCCAAATCGCTTTGGTTGGGTAGTAGAGATAGATCCATATAATCCAAACTCAACCCCAATCAAACGCACCGCCCTAGGTAGATTTAAACACGAAAATGCTGAAGTAGTAATAGCCAAAAACGGTGAAGTAGTGGTATATATGGGCGATGATGAGGTTAATGAGTTTATATATAAATTTGTTAGCAAAGCCAAATACAATCCAAATAAACCAAATAAAGATATCTTAAATGAAGGCACTCTATATGTAGCCAAACTAAAAGATACCGGCGATTTCAAAGGCGTAGGCGAGTGGGTGGCCTTAGAATATGGCAAAAATGGTTTAGATGAGAAAAATGGCTTTCACAATCAAGGCGATGTCTTGATAAATGCTAGATTAGCAGCTAGCATAGTTGGTGCTACACCTATGGATAGACCTGAGTGGATAGCAGCAGACTCAGATGGAAAATACCTATATGTAACCCTAACCAACAACACCAAAAGAACAGAAGTGAGCGAGTCAAACCCAAGAGCCAATAATATCTATGGCCACATCCTAAGATGGTCCCCAAAAGGCGGTAATCACGCTGATAGTGGCTTTAAATGGGATATATTTTTACTTGCGGGAAATCCTTTAAAATATCCAAATGATTTAAGAAAAGGAACTAGCAATATCAATACAGAAAATATGTTTAATAGCCCAGATGGATTGAAATTTGACAAATTTGGCAGACTTTGGATACAAACTGATGGTAAATACTCAAATAAAGGCGATTATGAAGGGATGGGAAATAACCAAATGCTATGCGCCAATCCTATCACCGGCGAGGTTAGAAGATTTTTGACTGGGCCTGTGGCTTGTGAGATTACGGGAATTGCCTTTAATGAAGATTATACAACTATGTTTGTAGGAATCCAACACCCAGGCGAAAATCTAGCAAATAGCCACTATCCAAATGGCGGCAACTCAACTCCACGAAGCACAATAGTCCAAATCCGTAAAAAAGATGGCGGCGTAATTGGCTCATAAAATATTTTTAACTTCGCAGACTAGCAAAGCTAGTCTTTGCGAAAATTTTGTAAAAGCCTCTTAAGGTTACTGCGATAGACGCAGATTTACGCCATTTTATTAAAACTCTTTAAGCTTTAATAAAAATGATTTTGGAACTTAAGATTTTTTGGTTTTATAATATTGAAAATATTAAATACATTCAAAATAACAAAAAATATTTTCTCAAATAAAAAATATAATTAAGTAATCAAATTTGGCTATCTTAACCAAATTTGATTTAAGTAGATTTAATGCTTTGCTAAATAGTTTGTATCATATAAATTATTGATAAAATCATCATTATTCATCATATTTATATGAAAATCTTTGGTTGTTTTAATCCCTTGTATGATTAGCTCATCAAGTGCGACTTTCATCTTGGCAATAGCTCTATTTCTATCTATATCATGGACGATTAATTTGCCTATCATGCTATCATAATACGGCGGAACGCTATAACCCTCATAAACATGGCTATCCATTCTGACATTTCTACCGCCTGGGGCGACATATTTTGTGATTTTACCTGGATTTGGAGTGAAGCTTTTTGGGTCTTCGGCTGTGATTCTACACTCTATTGAGTGGCCACTTAATTTGATATCTTTTTGCTCTGGCAATCTCTCGCCTTGTGAGATTCGTATCATCCACTCTATCAAGTCTAATCCGCTACACATCTCACTTACACAATGCTCAACTTGGAGTCTTGTATTCATCTCAATAAAATAAAATTTATTATCCCTTTGATCGTATAAAAACTCAAAAGTCCCAGCACCCGTATATCCTATGGCTTTAGCAGCATTTACGGCTGTTTGGTGGAGTTGGGCCCTAGTTTCATCATCTAAAATTACTGCTGGGCTCTCTTCTATTAATTTTTGGTGGCGGCGTTGCATTGAGCAATCTCTTTCACCTACATGGATTACATTGCCATACTCATCGCCTAGGACTTGAACCTCTATGTGGCGTGGATTTGAGATATATTTTTCCATATACATTGTCCCATCACCAAAGGCACTCATAGCCTCGCTTTCAGCTGACCAAAAGCTCTTTTCTAAATCCTCTTCTTTCTCTACCACTCTCATACCACGGCCACCGCCACCTGCGGCTGCTTTTATAATCACTGGATAGCCAATTTCACTAGCTAATTTTTTAGCCATTTCCATATCTTTGATAGCGCCATCACTACCTGGTACAACTGGAATTCCCGCTCTCATCATCATCTGTTTGGCTTTGCTTTTATCACTCATTAAAGCCATAGCCTCTACGCTTGGGCCTATAAATTTGATATTGTGCTTTTCGCAAATTTCTACGAAATTTTGATTTTCGCTCAAAAATCCATAACCTGGAAATATCGCATCAGCTTCGCTAATCTCGCAAGCTGTGATAATAGCTGGGATATGTAGATAGCTCTCACTACTTCTAGCACCACCTATACAGATACTAGCATCAGCGTATTTAACATAAAGAGCATCTTTATCAGCTGTAGAATGCACTACAACTGCTTCTTTACCCATCTCTTGGATAGTTCTAAGTGCTCTAAGAGCTATTTCACCACGATTTGCTATTAGGATTCTTTTAATCTCTCTCATAGTTTTTCAACCTCAAATAACGCCATACCAAATTCCACCGGTTGGCCATCTGCGATTAGGGCTTTTGTAATTCTACAATCAAACTCAGCTTCAATCTCATTCATAATTTTCATCGCTTCTATAATGCCTATAGTGTCGCCTTTTTTCACTGTTTGACCTACCTTAACAAAGCTTGGAGCGCCTGGACTTGGAGCTATATAAAATGTCCCTACCATCGGTGCGTTTAATGTATCAGTTGCTGTTGAAGTAGTTACTGTTTTTTCATTTACTACTACATTGATTGGGGCTGGAGCTGGGATTGTAGGGCAAGCTGGAGCTGGGGCTATTTGCTCGCATGGCTCATGTTTTTCTAGCTCGATTACGAAATCACCATCTTTTATCTTAATTTTATTAATGTTTGTCTCATCAAAAAAGCTCATAAGCTCTTTAATCTCATCTCTTGTCATAATAGTTCTCCTAAAATTTAATTAACTTTACATTTTATCAAATTTGAGTAAAAGATTTGGTTTAAATTTAAAAAAAATATCTAAAATTTGGATTTATACGCTAAATTTAAGCGTAAGATAATCAAAATAATCCAAATTTATCAAACTTCAAAAGTTCGCGTATGTTTTAGTCTATCTATCATCCAAAACATAAATGAGCTAAGAATCACAAGAACAAAGCTAAGAATGAGAGCTTTTTCGTTTTGGCCATTATAAACCGCATTAAATATCGCCAATGATGTTTGGAAAAATAATAAAAACAGCTATCTCAAACCTATTTTTTTCAAATACTCAAGCCAACTTCAATAAGATCTTTGGGAAATTCTCAAATGTGGCTTGAATCGGCTTTACAAACAGTGGTAGACTTGCTAAAAATGAAGTTATAACTAAAGCTTTGAGACTAAAAACTATCTCTAAATTTAAAAAACTAGCTATTTCTACCAAATACGTAAAGCAGTAAAATCCAGTAGCAATAGGTGGAAAAATCATTATAACTAGTTCAAAAAATGTTTTAAATTTACCCTTGTAAAATGCCAAAAAATATGCCAGTAAAATACCTATAGTTATAAACAACACCAAAGAAAAACATAGAGTTTTAGCACTCAAAATAAGAGGAGCTAAAAGCTACTCTAAGTTATTTAAGTCCAAATTCTGCAAAAATAACCTTTGAGTGTTCGCTTTGTTTTATCGCACCCATTTGTAGGGCTGCTTCCTTGTCTATATTTTCATTTTGAAGTCAATTTAGCGTGTTTTGATTCTCACTAGCCCAGCCCAGCTCCCAGATCTCTATCATAGCGTCATTTATACTGCGATTATATAGATAGTTTAGTGCCTCCTGATTTTTGTAAAGTAGGCTTTTGTAGTGTAAATTTAGATTTTCAAGTACTTTTTTATCTATTTTATGGCTATTTTGTTCTTTCGTATAAGTCAGGGTAAAGTTATACATATTTGCAAGTTTTTCATAGTCCATTATAAATTTGATAGCATCACCACCTGCTTTACAAGCAAAACAGTGAAATATTCCTTTACTAGGGCTTATGCTCATTGATGGGTTTTTATCGTTGTGAAATGGACATACGCACACAAAGTTTCCACCTGATTTTTTCAGCGGTATGTAGCTACTTATGACATCACTTATATCTATTATGGCTTTTAAATTTTCTATACTACTTGGTTCTATCATAAAGGGGATTATACCAACTATTTACTTTAATTTAACTCATATTTATAACTCATATCTTTTTAAGTCCGAAAATAATAGATAAAAATATCACTATAAATCCAAAAGAAATCAAATTTAGCACTTTCCAACCACCATTTGCTAGCACAAATCCTACGCTAGAACTTGCTAACAAATTTGCTCCAAAAATGCTAATAGCATTTAGACCTTGTAAGCGTAGTTTATACTCTGAGTTTATGGCATTTAGCATAAATGTTCCGCCATTAAAACTAAAAGCCCAGCCGATACCAACAAGCACTAAACTCACTCAAAATCCCCAAAAACTCACGCTAAAAAGTGCTACCAAAACAGCAATCAAATAAAATAAAATCCCAAGTAAAATAAGCCTAAACGGACTTAAATTTTTCATAAAAAACGCTAAAAATAAGCTTGGTGCATACATAGCTATGAAGTGCCACACAAGCACACTTTTAGCTTCGTCATAGCTAAATTTATATTCACTCATCGCAAGCGGCGCTGCGTTCATAATGAGCGTCATAAATGCAAATCCAAAAGCGCAAGCTAGCGTAGCAAGAATAAAATTTGGCTCTTTTAAGCAAGTTAGTAAAGGGACTTTTTGAGATTGTTTTTTAGTATTTGGTGAAGTAAGCGTTAATGGCAGAGTAATAGCAAAATTGATAGCACAAAGCAAAAGCGCAAATAAAAATGAGCCAACAAAAGGTGTATCAAATATCAAAGTGCCGATGTTTGCCAAATTTGGTCCTAAAATACCACCCATTATCCCGCCTGCTACGACAAAGGCTGTAGCTCTGTTTTTGTCATTTTGCGTAGCTAAATTTAGAGCTTCATTAGCTAAAAATCTATAAAATTGATTGAGCGCAGTAAAAAATCCGAGCAAAAAAGTCGCAAAACAAAATAGATAAAATAGCCCAGACATTAGTGAAAACATAGCAAAACCAGTGCCCAAACAACCAATCAAAGAAGCATATAAAAATACCTTTTTTCTACCAAATTTTTGCATTAAATTTGATGAAAAAATACAGCTATAAAAGCCCCGCAAAGCGTAGCAGAGATAGGAAGCGAGGCAAAACTACTATTATAACAATGCAGACAAGCCTTAGCATACAAAATATCATCAAGCAGCCACTTTCCAGCTAATCCACTACTAAAAGTTAGCAAAGAGACAACAGTTCCACTAAAACCTTGGCCTAAAAGCAATAAAATGATATTTTTGTTTAGGAACATAAAAATCTCCTTATTGATTTAAATTTATGAATTTAATTGATTTGATTAAATATTACAATCAGTGTTTTTTATAAAAAATAATGCGTTATTGTCGCACCAATCAAAAAGACAAGAGTTGTTGGTCACTACTTAAAAATGTAACTTATTTATTTTATTAATTTCTTAATATATTTTTAAAAAAAGATGATATTCTATACTACTTGATTTTATCATAAGCGAGATTATACCTTGAATTTACTATAATGGTCTTTAAATTTGATTATTAGGTTTAGCATTTGGATTTCTTTTTTATAGAATATCGTGATCCTATTTTTGGGCTAATTGTTCTTTTTGCTGCAGTTCTTTTAGTCGCTATCTCAAGCTATGCTTTGGGAATTTGGGGCGTAAAAGATGAAAATCGCAGTATAGAAAAATTTGTCAAAAAATTTGAAAACTCTAGCGGTCTTAGCCAAAACCATTACAAAAAACGCGAAAGTCAAAACATACGAAACATACTTCATCAATCCCCAATTTTATTTTATAGTAAAAAAACAATATTTAACATAGCAAAAGTATGAAAAACGCATACTTTTGCCATAAATTTAATAAAATCCTAAAACTTTCCACCAAACCAAACCGGCCAAAATCATCACGACCATATTTACGATCGACATAACAAAACCAATGCCCCACCATTTTTTGAGACTAACGTAGTTAGTACCAAAGATGACCGGCGCAGTTCCTGTAGCATAATGTGTTATACCCATCATCACATTTCCAGCTGTAATCATAATAAATGCATACAAAAGCGGTGGTGCGCCAAGTGCAAGACCTGCGCTATAAAATACAAAAAACATTGCCGAAATATGTGCAGTTGTCGAAGCAAAAAAGTAGTGTGAATACAAAAACGCAACCGATAAAAATAGCATAATCGAAATCTCGCCAAGACCTAAATTTAGTGCTAATTGTTGTAAATTTGAAGCCAAAAATGTCGTTACTTCAAGTTTGCCAAGCATAGTTGCCATCATAACAAGTGCAGAGAACCAAACAAGTGTATTCCATGCGGCTTTTTGGGCTAAAATTTCATCAAAACTCAAAACACCAGTCACCAACACGACACTAAGACCTAAAAATGCGATAGTTGTGGCATTTAGCGTGATTCCAAACAAAAATCCAAATACACCAGCCCAAAGTATAAGTAAAAATAAAAATACGCCAAACATAATCTTTTCATCGCGTCTCATAGCACCTAGTTCTGCAAGTTTTTCTTTGGCAAAAGCTCTAGCATTTAGGGTGGATTTGATCTCTGGTGGCGATAAAAAATAAATCACCAAAGGCATAATCATCATCGCCAAAATTCCGGGCACAAACATACCCAAAGCCCACTGTATCCAGCTAATAGAAATATCTAAATTTGTAGCTTTTGCGACAAGATCTACGACCAAAGGATTTGGCGCAGTTGCGGTAATAAACATTGCTGAGCTGATCGGATTTGCTTGAAAATTTACAAGTGACAAATATGTTCCGATTTTGTTTTGTGTGCCATCTTCTGGCGTACTTTTGAAGCTTTTTGAGATCGCTTGAACAATCGGATTTATGATAGCTCCAGCCCTAGCTGTATTTGAGGGCGTGACGGGTGCTAAAATCGTCTCGCTAAGTGCGATTGAATAGGCAATTCCAAGCGTTTTTTTACCAAAAATAGAGATAAAATAATATGCAAGTCTTTCGCCAAGCCCTGTTTTTATGATGCCTTTAGCTACGATGATTGAAATAACAATGAGCCAAATTAACGCATTTGAAAAGCCACTTAAAGCATCGTTTATACCGGTTTTGGCTTTGAGTTTCCACTCAGCAGCTTTGACTTTTTTGTCTATCTCTTTTTGACTAAATTTATTCAACGCAATACTATTTAAAACAGAAATCTCACTACCATCTAAAAGCTTTGAATTTGCCGTTTTTGTCGTGTTTTTAAGATGCAAAGCTGATAATTCTTTTAGCAAATTTTCACCTTCATTTTGTGAGTTTATCTCGATTTTTAGATCGTTTAGTGCATTTTTAAGAGCTAAAATTTTAGCGTTTAAAATCTGTTTTTTTAACTCCATTTTATCAATATCAACTTTGCTGGCTAATGCAGTAAGTGTCTTGATCTGAGTTTGTCTAAGAGTGCTTTGTGGCGTCGTGATTCCAGTAATAGCGACGATTGCGATCGCTATCAAACAGATCGCACCAAGTGGCATAATGGCAAAAATGATAGCCAAAATGACAGCTATAAATAAACCCAAAAAATGCCACGCATTGTCTTCTAGACCATGTGGCGTAGGTAAAACAAAAAACACCGCAGCGATTAAAACACAAATCACAAGAGATAGAATTTTGCGTCCGCTCATTTATTCTCCTTTTTAAGCATTTCAAAATTAACTAGATTGTATAATACTTAGCTTTAACTTAAAATTGTATATAAAATATAATTAAATAAATTTGCATAAAGGGAAATTTATGGGTTTAAAAAGTGATAAATGGATACGCCAAATGAGCTTAGAACACAAGATGATAACTCCATTTTGTGAAGAGAATATCGGTCGTGGCGTTGTCAGCTATGGGCTTTCTAGTTATGGATATGATATTAGGGTTGGAAATGAATTTAAAATCTTTACAAATGTAGGTGGTACAGTTGTAGACCCTAAAAATTTTGATGAGAAAAATGTAGTTGATTTCATCGGTGATATCTGTATTGTGCCACCAAATTCATTTGCCTTAGCTAGGACGGTGGAGTATTTCATAATGCCTAGAGATACCCTAGCTATATGCCTTGGCAAAAGTACATACGCAAGGTGTGGGATAATAGTCAATGTAACGCCATTTGAGCCTGGATTTGAAGGACATATCACAATTGAAATTTCAAATACAACCCCACTTCCAGCTAAAATTTACGCAAATGAGGGGATAGCTCAGGTGCTATTTTTACAAGGGGATGAGATTTGTGAAACTAGCTACGCTGACAAAAATGGCAAATATCAATCCCAAACTGGCATAACCCTACCAAGAATACTACAATAAGGGTTTAAAATGATGGTTTATAGCAGACAAAAAATAGAAGATGATGATATACAAGCCGTGGTAGAAGCGCTAAAAAGCGATATGCTAACTTGTGGAAATCGTGTGGTGGATTTTGAGAGTGCTTTGTGCGAGCTTACTGGGGCGAAATATGCTGTGGTGATGAACTCAGCCACTTCGGCACTTCACGCTGGATATATCGCACTTGGTGTAGGACCTGGCGATGAAGTTATCACCACTCCTATAACCTTCGCAGCCACCGCAAATGCGGCTATAATGTGTGGTGCTAGGATTAAATTTGCTGATGTACTCTTAAATGGTAATATAAATCCAGCCTCTATAAAAGAGTTAATAAGCGATAAAACCAAGGTTATAACCGCTGTGGATTTTGGTGGGTATCCAGTAGATATGGATGCTATCAAAGCGTTAATAAAAGAGCAAGATATTAAAATTATTGATGATGCTAGTCACGCTTTGGGTAGTAGTATTAATGGCAAGATGGTTGGCACTTTGGCTGATGCTACGATTTTTAGCTTTCATGCGATTAAGCCTATTACGACTTTTGAGGGTGGGGCTTTGCTAACTAATGATGAAAATATCGCTAAATCTGCTAGACTCACACGCTCACATGGTATGGTAAAAAAACAGGCTTGGAATATGGATATGGTAACTCTAGGCTATAATTACCGCTTAAGCGATGTGGCGTGTGCTTTGGGGCTAAGCCAAATCAAAAAGCTTGATAAATTTATAAATAGGCGTTATGAGATTGCTAAGATATATGATGATGCCTTTAAAAACTCAAAATATCTAAAAACGATAGATATCCCAGATAATATAAGAAGTGCCAGGCATCTATATCCGGTGCTTTTAAACTCGAATTTATGGTGCGTAAAAGAGGATATCTATAACGAACTTCACGCTATGGGCATTGGGGTACAAGTGCATTATAAGCCAACTTATCAATTTAGCTTTTATAAAAATTTATATGGCGAGATGAGATTAGATGGTGCTGAGGATTTTTATAGAGCTGAGCTTAGTCTGCCGTGCCATCAGATGATGAGCGATGATGAAGCAAGAGTGGTTATATCAAGCTTAAATCAAATGTTAGAAAAATATAGCATTGGGTGTGGGATTTGATAAATTTAGGATTTTAACACTCAAATTCCTACTCCCTAGCATCGGCTAAAACTAGGCCAAAAAGCACCCTAACTCCGGCTCTTTTTAAGAGCTTTTGAGCCTCTAGCATACTAGAGCCGGTGGTGATTATATCATCTACTAAGATTACAGGATATTTAATCTGCTTTAAAAGCTTGAATTGCCGTGGATTTTTGCGACGAAACTCCAAAGATTTTCCAGCATATTTCACGCTATTTGTAGCACGCAATGCCCTATAAAGCGGTGATAATTCTGAATTTGATAAAGCCTTGGCTAGGATAGCAGTATGAGAATATCCGCTTTTTGTATTATCATCAAGCGGAATTACTAAAACCTTGCTCCCAAAGCTAAACTCACTAGCGAATTTGGTTAGGCTCAAACGAGCCAAATTCGAAATCGCAAATGAACCACAAAGATGATGCTTAGTAGATAAAATCTCTTTTATATCACTATATTTATAAAAATAATATACCTTAAATCCATCTACTAGCCTACAACCTTGCTGATACTCACTAAGTATCTTTTGGCAATCTTTACATATCAATTTAAGCGATATTTTAGCACATTTCACACATCGCATTAATTTACCAAAATAGCCTTAGAAATGGCCTTTTATAACTTTGAAATCTCTTGAGCAACTTTATTGGCTGATTGCTTGATTAGTAGATTCATATATAGGTCAAAATCATCTATCTTGCTTACGCTTAGATCGCTTACATTTTGAGTTGTAGTGATATAGAGTGTTCTATTTTTATTGATATTTTTAATTTTTAGCGTACCAAAGAGTTTTGAATTTAAATAATTTGCACCTGGACTATAAATGCTTTTGATATTATCAAATTCAAACTGAACCCTATATGTATAAGGCGAATCACCATCACTTGCAACATAAATTCCACGAGCTTCTAGTTCAGCAGCTAATGTTTCGTAAAATACTTTAGCAAAATTTTTATCAAATTTAATATATTTACCATTAATTTTTATTAACTTTTGTGTTTCTATTAAATCGATAACTTTATGGATATATACTTTTTTTAGTGCTGCTGATGTATCGATTGTGCGGATATTTTCACAACAATTTATTGCTACATCGCTTCTGTATAATTTACCATCAATTAGCGTCTCATAGCCTCTTTGTGAGCAAGGCTCACACTTTGCATCTATGCGAAATAGTGTTTGTTTAGGTTTTTGCTCCTGGTTAGTTTGTGTGTTATTGCTTACAGCGCATCCACCTAAAATCATAGCTAAGATTAAAACCAAAATTGATCTCATTTACTCTCCCTTATAGATTTTATACTTTTAGCACCTAAGCCGTAATTTTCCATATCTATCTCATCAATTACTACTATGGTGCTAGATCTGTTTCTACCTAAAATTTGACTTACTAGCTCCGTTACGCCCTCTATCAACTTCGCTTTTTGCTCCGTTGTAGGCTCTCCATTCTCTTTTGTTACTTTGATATTTATATAAGGCATTAAACTCCTTTTGGCTTATTAGCAAATTTTATGCCATTTTAGATTAATATGCTATTTTATTATTATCCACTCGCCCTTATCATCTCTTTTGAGTTTGATCTTATCTCCATCTATATGGGCATTGGCAGATCTGATTTTGATAGTTATATAGGCGTTATTTTCACTGAGATCTTGGCTTAATATCTCTATATTTTTTATTATCTCATTTTGATTTTTATCCATAGCGTTTTGTATATACTCCATTGCTGGGTTGGATTTGATCTCTTCTGGCAAGGCAACCTTGATAATCTCTTGGATATTGGCATCTTTAACGCTATTTAATATATCTGTCGCCTTAGAGCTATCAGAGCTACATCCAGCTATAATCAATGCTGGTACAATCCATAATCCCCTTTTCATCATCTCCCCTTAATCTATCTTAAGCACGCTTAAAAACGCCTCGCTAGGCAAGGTAACCTTGCCTATGGCTTTCATACGCTTTTTACCCTCTTTTTGTTTTTCTAGAAGTTTTCTTTTGCGTGTTATATCGCCACCATAGCATTTAGCAGTTACATTTTTGCCCATTGATTTGACCGTTTCTCTAGCGATAATTTTGCTTCCTATACTAGCTTGGATCGCCACTTCAAATAGCTGTCTTGGGACTATCTCTTTCATCGCTTTGACAAAATCCCTACCCTTGCTCATAGCCTTTTCTTCAGGTACTATGATAGATAGAGCATCTACGGTCTCGCCTGCTACTTTGATATCTAGCTTAACTAACTTGCCAATCCTATACTCACTTGGCTCATAATCAAAACTCGCATAGCCTTTTGTGGCGCTTTTGAGCTTATCATAAAAATCCATAACTATCTCATTCATCGGTATATCATACTCCAAAAGTACCCTTGAAGTGGTGATATAATCCATCTTAGTTTGAATAGCACGGCGTGAGCTTAAAAGAGTTATGATATTACCTAAAAACTCGCTTGGCGTGATGATAGTAGCCTTGACATATGGCTCTTTTATATGCTCTATTTTATTTACTGGTGGTAGTTCGCTTGGGTTTTGGATATTTATGGTAGCTCCATCGGTGCATACTACTTGATAGGTAACTGTCGGTGCGGTAGCTATCAAATCTAGATTAAACTCACGCTCTAATCTCTCTTTGACAACTTCCATATGTAATAAACCCAAAAATCCAACCCTAAATCCAAAACCAAGAGCCGCTGAAGTTTCAGGCTCATAACTTATAGAGCTGTCATTTAATTTTAATTTATCTAAAGCATCTCTTAAATCTTCGAATTTATCCGTATCAATAGGATATAATCCAGCAAAGACAAATGGCTTGGCCTTTTCAAATCCACCTATTGGCTCTGCGGCCCTATTTTTGGCTAGGGTTATGGTATCGCCTACGCTGACACTGGCTACATCTTTTAGCCCCAAAACCACTATGCCTACCTCACCAGCTTTTAGCTCATTAGTCTTGATAGGCGAAACAGGATTTGGATACATCAGATCTAATACAATATGCCTTTTATCAGTTCCCATTACATAGACTTCATCACCCTTTTTAAGGCTACCATCATATAATCTCACAAGAGCCAAAGCACCTAGATAGTTATCAAACCAACTATCATAAATAAGCGCTTTAAGTGGCAAATTTAAATCCGCTTTTGGTGGTGGAATCTTGCGAATTATCGTCTCTATTAGCTCTTTTATCCCAACTCCACTTTTAGCACTCACCTCTAAAGCCTCAGAGCAATCAAGCCCAATAACATGCTCTATCTCATTTTTAACTCTATCAGGATCGGCTGCTGGGAGATCTATTTTGTTTATTACTGGAATTATCTCAAGATTATTTTCAAGTGCGATATATACATTTGCTATTGTCTGGGCCTCGACTCCTTGAGAGGCATCTACTACTAGCAAAGCCCCTTCACAACTTGCCAAACTCCTACTAACTTCATAGCTAAAATCCACATGTCCCGGGGTATCAATCAAATTTAATATATAATGCTCGCCATCAAGTGTATAGCCAAGCCTTACAGATTGCGCTTTTATAGTGATTCCGCGCTCTTTTTCTATATCCATTGTATCCATGACTTGAGAGCTCATAGATCTCTCATCAACAGCGCCACACTCTGTTATAATGCGATCTGCTAGCGTGCTTTTACCATGATCTATATGGGCTATGATGCTGAAATTTCTTATATTTTCCATAATTTTCCTAACTATTTGATAAAATCTGCGGCTCGCCAAACAGCCGTTTTAACTCTTTTAAATTCATATCCTCTTGGCTAAGCGATGATTTTAGTGCCTCTAATCCTTTTGGCTCGTCGGTTGGTTTTGAATTTGGATTTTGCTTATTTAGCGTAGTCTGTCCTATTATTGGTGGCATTGGAGCACGGCTAAGTGGGCTTTGCTTTTTTGGTTCACTTTTTTGTACATTTAGCTTGCTATTTTCTCCATAAATACTACGAACAGATGGTAAAATTACATCATTATAAAATTTCCTAGCCAAAATTAGCTGATCATCACTCATAGCAAACTCAAGATTTAAAGTGTTATCTTTAAACCCTTTAAAACTCACACACTCATCAAAAATTACACCTAGTTCATAGCTTTTATCATAAATGGCATCAACAAATAGTTGATAGTTATTTTTTGATTTTGGCTTAACTGATGTTAAATTAGAATGGTTTTGCTCTGTTGGCTGCGAGGTTAAATTTGACACTGAATTTAGCGATAAATTTGAATTGGGTGATTGAGATTTTAGTGATGATATTGCATCATCAATATTTGTAAGATTAAATGCCTCAAGCATCATAAATAATGTGATAAATAAAACAAATTCTGGATCGGCTGAGTTATTTAGCATAGCTTTAGCTTCGCTTAATATCCTAAAAAATCTCTCAAAAATCAAAAGTGAAAAGTCGCCATTTTGGTGTATAAATTTATACTTTAAATACTCGATTAATTCATCAATTATTGAGCTAGAATCATAATTTTGAAGCTCATTTAAAAGCTGTAAAAGATTATTTTTATCCTTTGAATTTATTATTGCAAATATCTCATCGATCTTAGCTGGATCAAGCAGTCCTAACATATCTACAACAACCTTATGCGTGAGCTTTTCGTGTGAGTAGATAATAGCTTGATCAAGTAAGGTAAGAGTATCTCTAAGGCTACCACCACCACTTCTAGCTAAGACCTCTAAGGCTCTTGGTTCAAATTCAATCCCTTCTTTATTTAATATAAACTCCAAATGCTTCACCACACTAGCCTTAGCAATAGAGTGAAATCTAAAATGTTGAGTCCGTGATAAAACAGTAGCTGGAAGTTTCAGCGGATCAGTAGTCGCTAAAATAAATTTAACATAATCAGGTGGCTCTTCAAGCGTCTTTAAAAGCGCATTAAAGGCCTCTTTGGTTAGCATATGAACCTCATCAATGATAAATATCTTAAATCTCGCACTACTTGGTGAGTATTTTGTCTGCTCGATTAACTCTCTGATATCATCAATTTTACGATGACTTGCTGCGTCCATCTCTATGATATCCATATGTCGATTTTCATTAGCCATTATACAATTTGGGCAAACTTCGCACGGATGAGCGCTTATACCCTTTTGACACAATAAAGCCTTAGCAAAAATCCTAGCGCTACTAGTTTTGCCACTCCCTCTAAGCCCCGAAAATAGATACGCATGGCCTAATCTATTAGAATCTAAGGCATGAGATAGCGTATTTGCCACCACATCTTGACCTATCAATTCATCAAAGCTCTTTGGGCGATATTTGAGTGCTAAAGCTTTCAAATTTAGTCCTTATTCATTCATTATGCTTAAAAGCTCTTTATTGTTTTTGGTTTTTAACATTTTAGAGTATAGGAATTTAAGAGCCTCTATATCATCCATAGTAGCTATAATATTTCGTATAGCCCAAATTTTGCCTAAATCATCGCTACCTTGTAGTAATTCATCTTTTCTAGTGCCAGATTTGAGTATATTTACAGCTGGATAAATTCTACGATCTGAAATGGTGCGATCTAAGATAATTTCGCTATTACCCGTGCCTTTAAACTCTTCAAATATCACATCATCCATTCTAGAACCTGTATCGATCAAAGCAGTCGCTACTATCGTTAGACTTCCGCCATTTTCTATATTTCTAGCTGCACCAAAAAATCTCTTTGGTTTATGAAGGGCATTGGCATCCACACCACCACTTAAAACCTTACCGCTACTTGGGGTTACTGTGTTATACGCTCTAGCAAGGCGAGTAATGCTATCAAGCAATATCACAACATCTTTTCCCATCTCTACTAGCCTTTTAGCCTTTTCTATCACCAACTCGGCTACCCTTACATGATTTGACGCTGGTAAGTCAAATGTAGAGCTAAATACCTCACCACGCACACTGCGTTGCATATCTGTAACCTCTTCTGGCCTCTCATCTATTAAAAGCACTATTAGCTCAACTTCTGGATGATTTCTTGTAATGCCGTGAGCTAGCTCTTTCATAAGCTCAGTTTTACCTGTTCTAGGTGGGGCAACTATAAGTCCCCTTTGCCCCTTGCCTATCGGGGTGAAAAGATCAAGCACACGACCTGTAAGCTTCATTGGATCATATTCTAATTGAATTTTTTGATTTGGAAATAGCGGAGTTAGGTTATCAAATAATGGGCGCTCTTTGGCTTCGGCTATGGATTTATAATTTATCGCTTCTATCTTTAAAAGAGCGTAATATTTCTCTTGTTCTCTTGGCTCTCTTACTTGTCCGGTTATGATATCGCCGACTCTTAGGGCGAATTTTTTAATCTGGCTTAGGCTAACATATGTATCATTAGCAGAATCACTCAAATTCGCATCAGTAGAGCGTAAAAAGCCATATCCGCCCTCAACTATCTCTAAAATTCCAGTAAATAAGATAAATCCGCCTTGCTTGGTTTGGGCTTTTAAAATTTCAAATACTAGCTCTTGGCGGCGAAATTCTCTAGGGTTTTGGACGCCTACTTCTTCGGCGATTGCTACTAGGCTATCTAAGTCTTGGAGTCTTAACTCTTCTATTTTATAGCCATCAACTGGCGTGTGTGTGCGTGTGTGTTGTTTTTTGGTTGGTTGGTTTGATTGTTGAGCAGTTTCCTTATTTTCCATTAGACCTCTTTAATATAGTGAATAAATAGCAGTACAACGAATAAAATTGTAGTTTGAAAGAACCAATTTTATACAAATTTTCTTAAATTGTCAATAAAATTTGAATTTAAATAAATGAATAAAATTTCAAAATTAAATCTACCATTAAGCCAAATCTAGATAAAATATCGTATTAAAAAAAGGGGCAAAAATGGCATACTCCAAAAAGGATCTCATCTCTACAAAAGATCTTACCACCGAGGATATATATCAAATTTTAAACCTAGCTAAAGATTATAAAAATCTAAATTTACAAAATGAGAAAAAGTCTCCACTTCTAAAAGGCGTAACGGTTGTAAATTCATTTTTCGAAAACTCCACTAGAACTCGCACAAGCTTTGAAATTGCGGCCAAAAGGCTATCTAGCGATGCTATAAATTTCACTGCTAGTAACTCAAGCACCAATAAAGGCGAAACCCTAATAGATACAATCAAAAATATAGAATCTATGCAAACAGATATCTTTATAATGCGTCATAGTAGTTCAGGTGCAGCACAATTTGTCGCTTCTCGCACTCCTAGCTGTGTGATAAATGCAGGAGATGGTTGCAATGAGCATCCTACTCAAGCGTTATTAGATCTCTTTACAATACATGAAAAATTTGGCTCATTTAATAATCTTACAGTTTCAATCATTGGTGATATAGCTCACTCTAGGGTAGCTAGATCAAATATCTATGCTATGCAAACATTAGGTATAAAAGTTAAGCTATTTGGCCCACCCCAAATGATGCAATATACTAAGGTGTTTGGTTGTGAAATTTGCAAAGATATGGATGAGGCAGTAAGTGGAAGCGATGCTATTATAATGCTTAGAATTCAGCTAGAAAGAAGCGATGATGAGACTCCATTTCCAAGCATTAGAGAGTATTGCAGATATTTTGGACTAAGCAAAACTAGAATGCAAAAAGCAAAAGAAAATGTAATAATCCTCCATCCAGGACCAATCAATCGTGGCGTAGAGTTAAATAGCGATGTAGCTGATGACCCACGCATATCTACAATCTTATCACAAGTAGAAAATGGCGTAGCTGTGCGTATGGCTATATTAGATATAGTTTATAAAAATCTAAAAGGGCTATAATGAAAACTTTAATAAAAAATGGAACAATAATCAATGCCAACGAGAGTAAAAAAGCAAATATATTAATACAAGATGATAAAATTATCTCTATTACCACAGATGAGCCATCTGCTGATATAGTAATAGATGCTAATGGCAAATTAGTTATGCCAGGATTAATTGATATCCATGTGCATTTTAGAGATCCAGGGTTTGAGTATAAAGATGATATTATTACTGGATCGCAAACTGCAGTAGCTGGTGGAGTAACTGCTTGTTGTCCAATGGCAAATACAAATCCTGTTAATGATAATGCTACAATAACTAGAGATATGATAGAAAAGGCTAAAAAACGAGGCCTAATAGATTTAATGCCAATTGGCGCTATAACCAAAGGAATGAAAGGCGGTGGAATTACTGAGATGGGCGAGATGAGCGAGGCTGGATGCGTGGCATTTAGCGATGATGGATTGCCTGTTAGCTCTAGCGATGTTATGAGAGCTGCGCTTGAGTATTCAGCGTTTCACGGCTCATTTATCATAAATCACTCTCAAGACTGCTCACTATGTAGAAATGGCCACATGAATGAAGGTCTAATGTCTATGAAACTAGGTATAAAAGGTATGCCAAGAGAACAAGAAGAGATAATGATAAGTCGTGATATGCTATTAGCTAAACTCACAGGTGGCCATATCCATATAGCTCATGTTAGTAGTGCATGGAGTTTAAAACTAATAGAAACAGCTAAAAAAGAGGGAATAAATATCACTTGTGAAGTCTGCCCGCACCACTTTACTTTTGATGAAAGTGAGCTAGAAAACTACGATACAAATTACAAAATGTCTCCACCACTTCGCACCAAAGCTGATGTAGAGGCTATGAGAGATGGATTAAAAAATGGCGTGATAGATATCATCTGTACTGACCACGCTCCACATCATAATGATGAAAAACAAAGAGAATTTGATAAGGCTCCATTTGGAATTTTAGGCCTTCAAACGCTCATTCCACTTACTTTAAATTTAGTTAGAGATGGGGTGATAAGCTTAAATAAGATGGTAGAGCTAACTAGCCTAAATCCAGCTAAACTACTAAAACTAAACGATAGAGGAGTTATCGCTGAGGGTTATTTGGCCGACATTACAATTGTCGATCCTGATTTTGAATATCTCTACGATGAAAAGCTAAACAAATCTAAATCACAAAACTCACCACTTCTAGGTAAAAAACTAAAAGGTGCTGCAATCAAAACTATAAAATCTGGAAGATTAGTATATGATTTTCCAAATGTGGTAGCGTGATGAGAAGCGCATTTACAATGATTGAGCTAGTCTTTGTCATTGTGGTGCTTGGCATTTTAGCTAGTATCGCAGTACCTAGGCTAGTTGCTACTAAGGATGATGCAAGTGCTGTAACATCAGCTACTTTACTAAAAGATACCATCGTCCAGCTTACTGCATATTACACTATAAATGGCAAACTACCAGCTGGTGAATTAAAATCTCAAAGCAATCTAGAAAATCTCGCTCCAACATATAAAAAATCACTAGATAAAAACGAAGCTTGGACAAGTTGCCTAAATATCACGCTCGCAAGCGATACTATTAGTGTTGATGATGCTAGTAATTCAAGCGAGCCATTATGCAAAACTTTAGTTAAAATCCCAGCTGTTAAAGAGTGGATAGATAATGATATCACCCTAAGCAGTAGCGGAATATTTAATTAATTTTTACTATTAAAAGGTAAATTTGCTTATTATCTGGATCGACTGGAGCGTTAGCTAACTGGATATTAAAAAACCGCCCTGAATTTGGCCGTACAGCTCATCCGATTTATTCATTAATGGTTTGGGGCAAGGATGCTAAAATGCTTGCTAATCTTAATAATATCGATGCCTTTGAGAGTTACTCGCCATTTGGTTATATGTATAAATTTGATGCGAAAATGGCCTTTTTAATGTAGTAATCAATATGGGAATTACATTTGCACATTATGTAGAAGAGCCTCGCAAGTGCCATATCGCTATTTTAAGCCTTTTACGGCTGGATATATTGATGCTAATGGCGTAGAGACTAAGAGAACTTATGTGATGTATGTTCGTGCTGCTGGGGTAAAAAAATATGCTAAATAGCTTTTATGAAAGTATTTTAAAGGAAGTTAAATTTGATAGTTATTATATCAAGCTGCTTGGTTCTTGTGATACTTTTAGAATTACAGCTAATGATTTATTAAATAATGGCGGTAAAAATCTTTATACATTTATTGATTATGAACTTGATTGGAATAAAGGGGTGTTTGTTAGTGAAAAATAAGATATTTAAGGTAGCGTGATGATTAGCAATATTTATGAATTTCTAGATAAAAGTGTAGCAAAATATCCAAATAAAACACTATTTGTAAGCGGTAAGAATTGTATTAATTATCTTGAATTTAGCCATAAAAGTAGCGCTTTGGCTAGCAAGATTTTAGAATTTGGGTTAAATAAAAGCCAGTTTTAATAATTTTGCCAAAATCCATCGAAGCGCTTATAGCGATGTTTGGCATAGCTAGAAGTGGAAATTTTTATAGTATTATAGATGAGAAAATGCCATTTGAGCGAGTGCAAAAAATTATAAATATTTTAAAACCTGCACTTATTATTACAGCAAGGGATTTGGGTGCTAATAATTATGATATTCCAATGATTTATAGCGATGAATTTGATAGCTTTGAGTTAAATTTATCACTGCTTAGTAGAGTTGAGATTATTGATACTGACTTGCTTTATGTGCTATTTACTAGCGGAAGCACAGGTGAGCCAAAAGGTTTGAGTATCAGCCATAAAAGTGTGATTGATTATATATTTTGGGTTAGTAAAACCTTTGATGTTGGAAGTGATGAAATATTGGTAAATCAAGCACCATTTTATTTTGATAACTCAATTTTAGATATCTTTACTACAGTTAGATGCGGAGCGACTTTACATCTTTTATCTACTTTTGAATTTGCCTTTCCAGCTAAGGTAGTGGAGTATTTAAAAACTCACGGTGTTACGATGATATTTTGGGTTCCTAGCGTGTTAATATACTTTGCTAATACAAGAGCGTTAGAACATCAAGAACTAAAAACACTTAAAAAGGTGCTATTTTGTGGTGAGATAATGCCAAATCGTCAGTTAAATATCTGGAGAAAAGCCTTGCCAAATGCACTTTATGCTAATTTATATGGGCCAACTGAGATAACTGATGTATGCTGCTACTATGTGTGTGATAGAGAATTTGGTGATGATGAGCTACTACCAATTGGCAAAGCGTGTAAAAATACACAAATTTTACTTTTTGATGAAGATAATAACCTTATTACTCAGCCATTTATCAAAGGTGAATTATGCGTGCGTGGTAGTAGTCTTAGCCTTGGTTATTATGGCGATAGGACTAAGAGTGCGCAGGTATTTATCCAAAATCCACTTCATAATAACTTCTACGACCCAATTTATAAAACTGGCGATATTGCAGCTTATAATGAGTATAATGAGTTAATCTGTTATGGCAGGCTAGATTCTCAAATCAAGCTAAATGGTCATAGGATTGAGCTAGGTGAGATAGAAGCGGCATTAAATTCACATCCGCAAATCAAGCGTTCAGCGTGTAAATTTACTTGTGAGAAAATTGTAGCGTTTTATGAAGCTAGTAGAGATATAGATAAGATTAGAGAGTTTTTAAGTAAAAAAATTCAAGAGTATATGATCCCAAAAATATTTATAAGATTGGATAAATTTACTCTAAATGCTAATGGCAAAATCGATAGAAAGGCGCTTGATGATAAGCTTTGAGGGTATTATAGTAATTGGTAAAGGATAAGGCGATTTAATAAAAATATCTATTTATTAAATCGCCTTATTTATGCTTATTCTTGCAATGACTAAAAGCTTAGCCATTGCAGCAAATACTATTAACCAAGCTATTAAAACTTAAATTCGCTAATTTTATCCCTTAAATCCTCAGCTTTATGCTCTAGTGTATCAGAAACTGAGCTAATTTTATCCATTGAATTTGAGATATTTTGTAGCCTATCATTTAATGTTTTATTATTACTTAGTAGGTTATTGGTTTTATCATTTAACTCTTTTGAACTAGCCATTGCTTGGGTAGCTAGGGCGATGACATGATCAATGTTATCATTTGCTGTTTGGATTGTATTTTGAATATTTTGCGCTTCATCGACAAATGTTGTAAAATCTCTTGAGGTTTGTGTGATTTTTGAGCTTACATCATCAATTGACTTAGTAATAGCATTGATAGTTATATCAATCTCATCTAAAGATTTGCCAGTTCTTTCAGCTAGCTGTCTAACCTCATCAGCAACAACTGCAAACCCTCTACCATGTTCGCCTGCTCTTGCTGCTTCGATGGCGGCATTAAGTGCAAGAAGGTTGGTTTGATCAGCAATATCTGATATAGTTGTTAGAATATTCTTAACATTTTGAGCATCATTATTTAGCATTGAGATATTAGTTAATAGCTCTTGTTGGCGACTTGCATCAAGCGTTACTAGCTCAGAGAATTCAGATATAACGCTAGAGGTTGAGCTTAGTTCATTTTTAGCTGTGATGATATTGTTCATTGTATCATTGCTTTTTAAAGCATTATCGCTTAGGCTATCTTCTACGCTATGACCGATTATTTGTGAATCTTTTGATAGTTTAAAGCCCTCTTGAGTATCATTTTGAATTACTTTTGACTCGTTTAGTAAGTCATTTGCAATTTGTAGATTTTGCTGAATTTGTCCATCAAGCTGACCAAATAGCTGTCTAATAACTTTTAAAAATCCTTCTATTTGTTCATAGATTAGCCCAATCTCATCTTTGCCTTTGTTTAGAACATTGTTTGGTCTAATATCTTTTGTTTTTTGGACATACACTAGATAGTTTAGGATTTTAGCAATTCTACTATTAATATTATGGATTATAATGTAGCTAAATCCAAATGTAGCAATAAACGCAAAGGCTAAAATTCCAATTGAGAAAACAAGCACATTAATATTGCTTTGTCTTATCTGGTCTATGTCTTGAATCAATCTAGCTGCTAGTCTATCTTCTATCTGTTTTAAGATATCAATTTTTTTGGTAATAGTAGCAAACCAGTATGTACCACTAGTCTCAAATCCGCCAGTAAATGCATTTTTCATCGCCACAGCTCTCATACGCTCAACTTCTTGAAAATCTTTGTTTCCACTAGTTATATTGTTGTAATTGATTAGCTCCTCAGGGTCTACATATTTTTTAAACTCTTCTGTATATAGGTTTTGAGCTACAACTAATGCGATAAATTTGTTATAAATTCCATCGCCGAATTTATCAGCTGAGAATGTATTTGATAAGACTGCTCTTTCTTGACCGGCATTTTCTTTAGCATTTATAAAGCTCACAAATGCAGTTAAAGAGCGGATTATTTTGTAGTTGTTTGAGATATTAGAGATTACTACTATATTATTGATTAGTTTTGAGATAGTATTTGTATAGTATCCTAAAACATCTCCTACTTTAACGCTAAAATTATCTACACCTCTTCTTATAGATTGGATATTATTTAGCGCATTTATTGTATCTTTTATAGAGTCCCTAAGCTCAACTGGATATGCATCTATTTCAAATTTAGATAGATTTTCATTAAGCTTATTTATCTCTTTATCGCTTAGTTGGCGTTGATTTAGTAAAATTTTTTTAAAATCTTCACTTTTACTACCTAGATATCCTGATGATGAACCTCTTTCTTTTTGTAGTTCATGTATTACAAGTGAAATTTGAGATGAGAGCAAGATTCCATCTTCAAGTAATTGAGTGCGTTTATAGGTATCATACTCTTTATTGATGAGATTGCCAGCTATGATCATAGCGACGATGAGCGGAATGACGATGAGAATAAGCATCTTATTCTTAATCTTGAAATTGTCGAATATCGACATATTTTATCCTTTCAAAATATGAATTAATTCGTCTGATATTTTACTATTAATAAATTATTTTTAGATTAAAAGTTGGAATTTAAGATTAAAAAATTTATTTTTATGAGAGAATTTGGAGTTTGATTGTATTATTATATAATTATTATTGATAGTTAGTATCACTTGGCTTTGATGCTGCTTAGATTTTGGCATAGATTACTACGCCAAAATTTTTACTCTACTAAGATTATAAGCAAAATCCATCATCTACAATTATATTTTGTCCATTAATAAACTGGCTATAATCGCTAAGTAAAAATATTAAAGCCCCGCAGATATCATCTGGGTCTAACATACCTTTATTTAGACAGACATCTTTGTATTGACTTAGAAATATCTCATTTTGGTTATCTAGTATTCCACCTGGACTTATGCAATTGACTCTAATATTATTCCCTTTTAGATATTTAGCTAGGTAGCGACTTAGATGAATAACTCCAGATTTAATAGCGCTATAGGCTACTGGAGAACTCATCTGTGTATTTTTATAGGTTTGAAATTTAGGTGCTACTACGCCTTGAATAGATGAGAGTGTGATTATATTGCCATATCCTTGTGATTTAAAAAATTTAGCAAATCTTTGCATAACCAAAAATGCTCCACCAAGTTGAAGATTGGTATTAGTGCAAAAATCCTCATACTCTACATCAAAAAAGTGGTTAGAAAAGTTTTTTGTTCTTGGATAGGCAGAATTTACTACAGCGTCTATTTTGCCATATTTTTGACTGGTTAATTCTATTAGATTATCAAGTGAGCTTTTATTAGTTATATCAGTATGGATAAACTCACAATCTAGTTTTGTGTTTGGCTGATTTATATCTGCGTTGATTACTGTAGCGTGATTTTGCATAGCTGATTTTACAAAAGCTTTGCCGATTAATCCTGAACCGCCAATTATTATAACTACTTTATCTTTAAGCATTTTTACTCCTTAAAATATGCTCTACTATCATAAAATCAAGCTCATCATCTATATCAATGCTGCGATTTGCAGGCATTACATATAGTCCAGTTTTAGGTAAAAACAAGGTATCGTTATTTAATAAAACTAAAGATTTCCATATATAAATTGAAGCGTTCATATCATATGTAGCTGGAGCATCTTGACGGCGTAAAATTTGATTTGGTAGAGTTTTGCTAAGATTTATCTTGCCATCTATTTTTTCTATTAGATTAAAGTATGGACTTCTACGACTTGGCGTAGCAGTAATAAGAATATCATTATCATCTTGTATAAACTGCTCAAAAGCCATATTAATATCGCTAGATAGACGCAAAGGAGATGTAGCATCAAGGTCTATAATATAATCAAATTTATGTTTATAATACTCTTGACTTTTTAGTAAGGCATCACGGATTACAGCTAGTTTGCCAGCAGTATCACTAGCTAAAGCGCTATCTCGTTTAAAAAAGACCTCCGCTCCATATTTTTGCGCTGTAGAGGCTATCTCATCGCTATCAGTACTAATTACAATATGCTTAAATAAACCGCACTCTTTGGCTTGATTTATAGTGTGAGCAATGAGTGGAAGACCAGCAATTGGGCGGATATTTTTATTTTTTACACCTTTGCTACCGCCTCTAGCGCAAATGGTACATAGTATATTGCTCATATATTTTCCTTTTGAATTTGATCTATTAGTCGCATTGTATCCATAGCTTGAGAAAATGTACATATATGATTTTGCATATTTAAAGCATCTATATGCATCGCTTTGAAAGTATCGTTTCTTTGTAAATTTGGTTTTTGTATTTGAGTGATTTTTCCATCTTGATCTACTATTTTAAGTATATTTGCGATGAGGTCAAGATGATAGGTATTATTATTTGTCTCAATTAAAATTTGACGATATGGTGTTTTACTTAGATAATTTAGGCTGATATTTATTAAAGTCTTATTGCATTTAGCTAAAATCATACAAATATCATCGCTAGTGATATTTAAATTTGATACTTTGGCTTGATAAGATTTAATCAATTCTAATTTAGAATCGCATAAAAAGCTAAGATAATCAATCTCATGACTAAGATCTAACAAAACGCCTCCGCCAAGCTCCTTTTTAGCGCTATAAGAGCTAGTATATTTTCGTTTTCGCCATGATGGCAAATATTGACCACAGCGAGCTTCAATAGTTAAAATATCGCTTGGATTTAGCATATTTTTTAGCTCTAAAATTAGTGGATGAAAACGCAGATTATACCCAATAAAAATCTTATTGTTTGGATTAAAATCTCTAAATTTATCAAATAATGGCTTTTCGCAAAGTATTATTTTATTACAGGCATTTAAATCAATATAGCTTAAATGTTTAAAATGCAAATATGTAGGCGAGGCAATGATAAAGTAATCAAACTGATTTATATCTACTGTTTCAAGCTCTTTATAACATTTTATATCAATAATTTTTTGTGATGAAATGGCACTAATATCAAATCCTAATGAGCGCAAAACATCAGCGTGGCGGCGACCAATTGACCCCATAGAAAGTATAAGCGCTCTCATGAGAAAATCTCACTATAAAGCTCATTTGCTAGGTTATACTCTTCGATTCTGCCTATATCTAGCCACTCTTCATTAATTAGATAAGCTTTTGGATTTTGATTCTTAGTAGCTAAAGAGTTAAAAAGATCTGGCATATCTAGATACTCATTTTTTGGAATAAAATTTAGGATTTGTGGGTTTAACATATAGATTCCAGCACTTACATGGAATTTTTGGCGTGGCTTTTCAGTGATAGATTTGATAGTATTATCATCTAAATTTACCACTCCATATGGCACTTGCATCTCATATTCTCGCACACACATTGTAGCAACAGATTTGTGAGCTGTATGATAGTCGTGAAGTTTAGTAAAATCAGTATTTGTTAGCAGGTCGCCATTCATTACAAAAAAATCATCTTTTGGTGGATTTATCAAGCTTAGCGCCCCAGCTGTACCAAGGCGTTTATCTTCAAAAACATAGTTTATGTTTACACCAAATTTCTTTCCATCGCCAAAGTAGTTTGTAATAATCTCAGCCTTGTAATTGACACAAATAGTAAAATCGCTATACCCATTTGCAAGAAAGCTTTCTATGATTGTTTGTAGAATTGGTTTTGGACCTACATGAAGCATTGGCTTTGGAATTTGATTAGTTAGCGGGCGAAGCCTTGTGCCTAATCCGCCAGCCATTAATATAACCTGGTTTGGTTTTTTAAAGTTTGGTTCATAAATATTAACAATAGCAGTTGCGATATCATTTTCATCGATAATTGGAATGTAGCGTATATTTTTAGCTTTGGCTTTAGCAATGATATCTGGAGAGACATGCAACGAGTGCGAAACTATAGGCGTGCGATAGTATAGGGATTCAATACTTTGAGTTAGCTCCATTGAGCTTAATAATCCTCGCCTAATATCACCATCACTAATTGTACCTAAAAGTTTGCCATCGCTATTTACAACTAGCGCCATTTGGAGTGCGCCACTATCGATTATTTTAAGAGCCTCTTTTATACTGCTAGTTGGGCTTAGCTTTAGAGAGTTTATATTCATATTATGGCCTTTTTGGGGTAGAACCCCCCCCCAATTTAAAGTCATACCAAATCCTTAAATCTTTTGACTGTGATATCTTTTAAATTTATATTTTTTAGAACTTTGATTATGGTTTTACTAGGCTTTGAGTTGCCATATGGATTTTGTTTTTTCTGGATTATTTTTTGAAATTTTGGACTATAGGCAAGTTTTATTGCTTTTAAAATTTGCGCCTTTATAGGCTTGACATCTATGATGCTTGGTGCTTTTAGTCTGCCATCTTGTCTTGGGCCTATATTTATGGTTGCAACTCCCATACTAGGGGCTTCTAAAAGTCCGCTAGAGCTATTACCTAAAATTATATCTACATGCTTAAGTGCGCTTAGGTATCTTAGGCTTCCAAGGGAGGCAAAGGCGATACAATTAGGGCGAGATTTGACATATTCATCTATCATTTTATTTATAGCTATTCCACCAGCATCACTATTAGCTTTTGTAAAAATTATATTTGTATCTTTTAGTTCATTTAGTGCTTTTAAAATCTCTTTAAAATCTTTTTTATTATCTGTTTGAGTAGTAAGTGGATGGTAGGTTACTAGGATATTTTTTTTATTTAGATTAAATTTAATTGAGTCTTGAAATTTGGCTTTATTTAATAGCTTTAGCCTTTTTATATTTTCAATTCCCATACCGCCAACATTAAAGATAAATTTAGGATCTTCGCCTAATTGAGCTACTCTTTTAGCATACTCTTTATTTGCAGTAAAATGGATATGCGACATCTTTGTAATGCTATGCCTAAATGACTCATCAATAGCTCCAGCGCTGAGTTCTCCGCCGTGAATGTGAGCTATTGGAATACCTAATACTAGGGCCGCAGATGCTGCGCAAAATATCTCATATCTATCGCCTAAAACCACAACAATATCAGGAGCTAGTTCGCTTAAGGCTTTGCCAATCTCGCTAGTAGCTACTCCCATAGATTTGCATACACCAAGAGCATCATTGGCAAAATTTAAAATATCAACCTTTTTATTGATATTAAACTCATCTTGAATTTGTAAATATGTATTGCCAAAATCGCTTCGCAAATGACTACCTGTTACAATTAATTGAAGTTGCAGACTTTTGCTAATGCTAAGCTCTTTAATCAGCCAATAAAGTAGACCATATTCAGCTCTTGATCCAGTTATTACGCATATTTTTCTCATATTATCTCATCTTTTTTATAATTTTTTTGTGCTGGAGTTCCTATTATTTCATCCCATTTCATTGGGCTAATTCCTGCTGGCGTGGTACGTTTTGTCGTGATATTATCATCGGTAAAAATTTCACCTTTTTTAATATCAAATTTAGCTACAATAGACTTTCTAGCAATGTTTATATTTTTTATCTCGCTTGGGCTTGGGCTTTTGATTCCATCGCCTAGGGCTAGCTCAATTGCTCGAATTCCAGCTACCATTTGAGCTAATTCGTTTGGTTCTAAACTAGCCTTGTGATCTGGGCCTGGCTGGGTCTTATCTAGGGTAAAGTGCTTTTCAATCACACTTGCCCCAAGTGCAACCGCTGCAATTGGCACAGCAATTCCTAATGTGTGATCACTATATCCAAATTTAACTCCAAATTCAGCCCCAATACTAACCATTGCTTTTAAATTAACATCGCAAAAAGGTGTAGGATATTCAGTATTTGCATGCAAAATCGTGATATCTTCTAGTGCTACATTGGTATTAAGAATATTAAAAGCATCCCAAATCTCAGCCATTGTAGCCATTCCAGTTGATAAAATTATTGGTTTTTTAAATTTAGCAATAGTACGAAGTAGCGGTAGATTTGTTAGTTCGCCACTTGGGATTTTAAATTTGCTCAGACCAAGCTCAAAAAGTAAATTTGCTGAATCAATATCAAATGGAGTAGATAAAAACTCAATTCCAATATTTTTGGTATGCTCTATTAGTTTAGTATAGGATTTAATACTTAGCTCAAGGGCCTTTAGCATCTCATATTGGCTTTGTTTAGAATCTGTAGTTTGTTTTTGATAGGTTGCCTTTAAAGCAGTTTTACTAGCTAAATTTTCAGCTTTAAAGGTTTGAAATTTAACAGCATCAGCACCGGCCTTTTTAGCTTCATCTATTAATTTTTTAGCTGTGTTTAAATCTCCATTGTGATTTACTCCAGCTTCTGCTATTATATAGACTTTTTGCATAGCTTACTCAAAGTCGCTAAGTTCTAAAGGCTTAGCAAATTTAAGATCTTTTGTAGCTTTTTTGCCAATGGCTTGTTCATAATATCGTGGGTGAAGACCTTGAGCTGGGCGAATAGAGCGGATATTTTCAGGGGTTAAAATTTCTCCTTTTTTAATATCTTTTGTTACAAAAAGCGATCTAGCATATTTACGATTTTGCTCGCTAAAGCTATAATCAACCTTACCAAGGGCTTTATATGCATTTTTAACCGCTTGAGCCATTGCGCTAAATTCATCTTTGTTTAGCGAAAATCCGCTATCTTCTCCACCTAAGGCTCTATCAAGAGTAAAGTGCTTTTCAATCACACTAGCTCCAAGAGCCACAGCAGTGATTGGTACTTCTAAGCTCATTGAGTGATCGCTTAGCCCAACCTTTACACCAAGTGGAGCAAATCTAGCCATCATATCAGAGATAGTTGCAATATTCATATCTTCTATTTGAGCTGGGTAGTTAGATGTACATTTTAGGATTGTAATATCGTGATTACCAACACTTTTGCATGCGTCAATTGCCTCGTAAATTTCATCAATTGTGCTAACTCCAGTAGATATTATCATTGGCTTTTTATGCTTTGCAGCATATCGAATAAGTGGATAATCCATCGCTTCAAAAGAGGCTATTTTATAGCGACTGACATTGATGCTTTCTAAAAAATCAACTGCGCTAAAATCAAACGGTGTGCTAAAAAACTCAATCCCAATCTCATCAGCATAAGCTTTTAAATCAGCCTGCCATTGCCACGGCGTGTAGGCCTTTTGGTATAATTCATAAAGGCTTTGTCCAGCCCAAAGTCCATCATCTCTAGTCATAAATATCTCATCACGGCAATCAATCGTAATAGTATCTGCTGTATATGTTTGAACTTTAATAGCATCAGCACCACACTCTTTGGCAGCTTTGATAATTTTAAATGCTAAATCTTTATCCCCGCAGTGATTAGCCGACATCTCAGCTATAACAAATGGATTCATGATAACTCCAAATTTGATTTTATAGATTGTATCTAAAAAAGGTCAAAATATAGCTACAAATGTAGAAATTTAATCCAAATTTTAATCCAAATTCAAATCGCCCAAAGACAAGATGAGCAAATTTAGTAGTTTTTAGTTTATTTTATAAACTAACGGGATTTGAATTTGAACGGTCTTATCGTGTTTTGGAAAACTTTTAGCCGCTGCTGTTATTGTAGCTAGTGCAGCTTCATTTAGAGCTTTGTGCTGGGAAGATTTTAGAATTTTTAACCCTTTTAACTCCATATCTTTTGTCCATATAAACTCAACTAATACATTGCCTTGTTGTCTTAGTCTTTTAGCGGTGCGTGGGTATATGTGATTATCATTTATAGCTGATTTTATCGCTGCTAAAAATGGATCTGGTGTAGCGCTAGTTATATTATATGTTTGTATTTGTTCTACTGGCTTAGTTTGTGCTACTGGAGTGGTTTGTGTTGCTTGTGTAATTTGTTCTATTTTTTTAGCCGGTTTAGATTCTATAGGCATTGGTTTTGGAGTTGGAGTTGGCTTTGGTTTGACTGGAGTTGGTTTTGGGGTTTTGATTGGTTCGATTTTTTGAACTTGTTTTGGTGTCTCAAATTTAGGTGTTTGCACTGGAGCTGGTTTTGGAATTTGGACTATCTGATTTAGGCTAATGCTTTGTGTAGTGATAGCTGGAACGATTGGTTTTAATGCATTTAGACCAAACCAAATAAATGGAATAAATAGCATACTAGTTAAGCAAAATGATTGGGTTTTGCTTGAGTAAATTGCTCGCATCATCGTGTTTTCTCCGTAATGATTGAGAAATTTTGGTGATTATTGACCTTTAAAATATCAATAATTTTGACAAAGCTATCAAATTTAGCACCTTTGTCGCTTTTTAATTCAACTACTGTTTGTTTTGGCGTAGCAGCAATTTTAACCTCAAGGTCGTTAATATCTATGATAGTATCGTTGAGATAAAAGTTATCATTTTGGTCGATTATGATGGTTAGCTTTTCTTTGAATTCTAGCGGTTGAGCTGAGCTAGCATTTGGAAGATCTACTTTGATTTGTCCACTAGCAATAAATGTAGAAATGCTAAGCACCATAGCCAAAACAACAAGCATAATATCTATAAATGGGATTATATTTAACCCTTCGTTTTTAGGTAATTTTATCAAGATTATATCCTATTTTTTATATCTGCTTGATATGAGATTTACAGCACGAAATAGATAGTTATAAGCTATTAGACTTGGTATAGCAACTAATAGGCCAAGGGCTGTGGCCTTAAGCGCAAGTGAGAGGCCTAAAACTACACTTTTTACATCTATAGTAGCTGAAATACTCATATCATAAAAGCTAATCATAATACCAATAACAGTTCCTAAAAGTCCTACATATGGAGCGTTTGAGTAGATTATATATAGTGTTGTAAGATTATAGCTTAGAGCGTTATCAAGCTCGGTTTGGCTAGTGTAGCTGTTTATATCTACTTTGCGTAAGAACAACACTCTTTCTATCACGCACCAGCAGGCTATAAACGCCATAATTCCTAAGGTAGCAAATATAATATAATCTATATATTCTTTTAAAAATTCCATATAATTCTCCAAATCTTTTTGATAATTATACTCAATTTAACTTTAAATTAAGATTATAAAAATAGCATAAATTAGGAAATAAATTTGATATAAATTATTAAATATCTTTTTAATTTCATAATCTTAAGAATTATTATCATAGTTGAGATGTGATTTTGGAAAATTAGTACGGCATTAATAGCTAAATAATTTATTATAATTATTTTTATGTTTTTAAATTTACAATATTTAAATAATTTGATATATTATTAATTTAAGTGATAAATTTATATTTAGAGTTAAATTTGAGATTGAAATTTTAATCCCAAATTTAGCAATAAAATAAATTTATTAAAAATACTCTAAAATTACTTAGTATTTTTAATTAGCAATTTTAAAATTGAGCAATCCTTAGCAAAATCATCTAAATTATCTTTGCTATCTTTGATCGTCTCAATTGCTAAAAATTCCCCGCCGCACAAAAGCTTTAATACCCTTGCTAAATCAATACTCCCATCACCAAAATGCATATGTGCATCAAGTTTTGCGTTCTCATCGTTATCGCTTAGATGATAAATTCTAGGATTTAGCTCGTTTAATTTAGCAATATACTCATAAGGATTTAATCCTTGATAGTTTGCGCTACAAAGCGCATGTCCAGCATCAAGGCAAAATTCACATCCTACTTCGTCTAAAATTCGCTTAATACTCAAAAAATCTGCCCCTACGCAAAATGCGGTTCCATTGTCCATTGGTACGATATATGGTTTATTTTCGATAGCAAATTTTAGATTTTTTACCATTTTCATCTGTCGTACGCTCTCATTAATGCTTCCACCAATTCCAGGATGAAATACGGTATAAACGGCCTCTAGCTCGCCGCTATAGCGTTTTACTTGTTCGCATAATTCTAGATTATAACGCTGTTTATTAGGATTTGAAAAATCTAGCCCACTGCTAAAATGTGGCGCATGAATGGCAAATTTAACACCGCAATCTTTAGCTAAATTTTTCCACAAAGGTAGCATTTGTAAGCTATTAGGCACGGTATAAAGTTCTATATAATCATACTTGCCACACTCATAAAGTTCTTTAGCCGGTGCTATATAATTCTCATTTAAACTCCAAAGCTTTAGTCCAATTTTATAGCTCATTTTTTACCTTAAATTTAATCTCTGCCATCTTCCAATCATCCATTGTATCGATATCTTGCGCTACAGATTCATCTATTATATATGGAATTATATTTTTACCATTTAGCTTTGTGCCTTTGTAAAAGTAAAACATTCCTACATCATGATACATAGGCTCTAAATCTTGACTTCTTTTAGATGCATTTTGCGGCTCTCTATACTCTAAAAAACCATCTTTAATCCTAAAGGATCTTTGAATCGGAAAACTAAATTTAACAACAGGAGTAAGTCCATCAGCGCCACTTGATTTAAATTTATCATAAGCTAAGCGTAAAATCTCTCCATCTAAAAATGGCACGCACGGATAAACACAACAGACCACAGAAGGTTTAATTCCACGCTTTTGATACTGCTCTAAAACTTCAGTTAATACATCATTTGTAGTCGCATAATCATCTGAGTTTTTAGAAGATCTCATAAATGGTACATTTGCACCAAACTTTCTTGCTACAGTTGCGATTTCATCATCATCAGTTGAGACCATAATCTCATCGAAAATCCCTGAATCTTTGCACGCATCAATAGCGTATGCGATCATAGGCTTTCCCATAAATTCTTTAATATTTTTGCGTGGAATTCGTTTTGAACCACCACGAGCAGTAATAATAGCTAAAGCGTTCATTATAATCCTAGTGTTTTAGCATCAATTAGCATAGGCACACCACGTACAGCACCGGTGGTAAAGATTTTATCAACTTGGGCTTTAAACTTATCAATCTCTTCTTGGCTAATCATGTTAGGCTCTTTGGCATTTGGGTCAAAATATTTTCTTAGGATTTTTATTTTAGCGGTATCATTTTTAGCACTTTTTGCTTCGTTTAGTATCGCAATAGATTTTTTAATTGCAGGAATACCGTGGTTTGAGACTGGCGCTAGGATTATTTTTAAATTTGTGCTTTTTAGTTTAGCTTCAATTAGCTCTAAATCCTGGCGACAATATGGGCAATCTGGATCTGTAAATAGATATTTTGTCTCTTTGTTTTTATCATTGCCAATTGAGATTATATTATCTTTTGGTATTGATTTGATAAGTTCGCCTAGTTTTTTGGTTGCGTTTTCTATGGCGATTTTGGCTTGAGCGTTTTCAAAATTTGCTAGATAGCTGATTTTATTTTTAATATCAATCACATCAGGAAATATATAAGCCCCATCACTATAAAGTGCAATGTAAGCGCTATTTTCACCATCACTCATTTTGATTTTGATCTCTTCAAAATTTGTATTTGGTAGATTTTTGCGTGAGTCGATTGTGTATTTTAGCTCTTCATCGCCACCTTCAAAAACTTGTAAAATCTCAGCATCGCTAAGTGCGCCAAAAAGTAGGCTTGAACTAAGCAAAGAGCTTATAAAAATTTTTTTCATTATAATGTATCCTTGTTTAAAATGGCTAAGCTAAATTATATGGTTAAATTTTAAATAAAAATCAACAATTTTAAGGAAGGTTTTAAGAATTTATATTAAATTTTGGTATTTTAGTAGGATAAAATTTACCAATGGTAACATTATTACAATTTTATTTAATTTTTTTATTATAAATTTTTATTATAAATTTAGTTAAAGATATTTAAATGGTTGAGTCAACACTACCTTTTAAGGACTATTTTACCAATATAAAAAGATTAAATTTATCTTAATTAAAATAAGTAAAATTTATATTTAATAAAAATAATTAATACTTAAAGAGTATTTTTAGCTTAAATTCGCTATTTTTTATTTACTTTCAATTATTATATTTCTAATCGCAAACCAAATTTTGTAAGGAGTTTCATTATGAAAAGTAGATTACTTTTAAGTTCTGTATTAGTTGCTACATCTTTATTTGCTGCTAGTGATGCTGATCTTTTAAAAGCTGCTAAAGATGCTGGTTTAAAAGCACTTCCAACTACACAAGCTCAAGTAGATGAGATGCTAAAAGAGATAGGCGTAAAACCAAATAAATTTACAAAAGCAAAAGCCGAACTCGGTAAAAAACTATATTTTGAGCCAAGATTATCAAAAAGCGGTATAATCAGCTGTAATACATGCCACAATCTAGGTCTAGGTGGAACTGATGGTATCGCTGCTGCTGTAGGTCATAAATGGACGGTAAATCCGCATCATCTAAATAGCCCAACAGTCTATAACTCAGTGCTAAACACAACACAATTTTGGGATGGTCGTGCTATGACTTTAGTAGATCAAGCCAAAGGCCCAATCGAAGCTGAACCAGAGATGGCTACTCCAGCAGCACTTGCAGTAGAGAGAATAAGCTCACTTCCAGAGTATCAGGCTGAATTTAAAAAAATATATAAAGATGGTATTACATTTGACAATATCGCCGATGCGATCGCAAGTTTCGAAAGAACACTTCTTACTCCATCTAAATTTGATAAATTTATGAATGGCGACTTAAAAGCTCTAAACAAAGCTGAAAAACAAGGCCTACAAACTTTCATTGATAAAGGTTGTGTTACTTGCCACACAGGTGTAAATCTAGGTGGATCTATGCAAGCATTTGAAGTAGCAGGTAAATATAAATTTGCTAATATTGGCGACTTTAAAGGTGATGCAAATGGCATGGTCAAAACTCCAACTCTAAGAAATGTAGCAGAAACTGCTCCATACTTCCACAATGGCGCTATATGGAAACTTGATGAAGCTGTAAAAGAGATGGGAAGTGTCCAATTAGGTATCGAAATCAGCGATGCTGAAGCAAAAAGCATTATTAGCTTCTTAAATAGCCTAACAGGCGAAAAACCAAAAGTTGTATATCCACAATTCCCAGCAAGCACAGAAGCTACTCCAAAACCAGAGCTATAATCTCAAAGCCTACCAACTCGGTAGGCTAAATTCAAATTCACCCCCCCCTAAAAAATTTAGTCAAAATTTATAATAAATTTAGTATAATCACGCCTTAATATCCAAAATAGCTCCATAAATCTCTTTGATAAATTTCTATTTAAGAGTGCTTTTTGGTCTTACCAAATTTTAAAGGATAGTTTGATGTATGCGATTATCAAACATGGCTCAAAACAGTATAAAGTTAGCGAAGGTGACTTCCTAAATTTAGATCATTTTGAAGCCGAAGCAAAATCAATTGTTGAAATCACTGAGGTTTTAGCAGTTAATGATGGCAGTTTAAAGGTAGGTGCGCCGTTTGTGAGTGGTGCAAAAGTTGTTTTAGAAGTTATACGAGAAGGTAAAGACAAAAAAGTTGTTATCTACAAAAAACGCAGAAGAAAAGATTCAAAATTAAAACGCGGTTTTAGAAGAGAATACACTCGTGTAAAAGTTACAAGTATAAAAGCCTAAGGAGAGTAAGGTATGGCACACAAGAAAGGTCAGGGTTCAACCCAAAATAACCGTGATAGTATAGGTCGCCGCTTAGGTGTTAAAAAATTCGGCGGTGAGTTCGTAAGAGCCGGAAATATCATAATCCGCCAAAGAGGAACAGCAACTCACCCAGGCAACAATGTAGGTATGGGAAAAGATCATACTATATTTGCTTTGGTTGATGGTTTTGTGAAATTCGAAAGAAAAGATAAAGATAGAAAAAAAGTTTCTGTCTATCCAGCTGCATAATTTAAGCTCCGTAACGGGGCTTTCTCTTTAATTAATTTATTCTTTAAATAGCCTTTAGATAAAGGATATCCAAAATGTTTATAGATAGTGTAAGTTTTACTGTAAGTAGTGGCAAAGGTGGGCCAGGCTGTGCTAGTTTTCGCCGTGAAAAGCATGTTCCTCTAGGTGGGCCAGATGGCGGTGATGGCGGAAATGGCGGTGATGTATATTTTATAGTTGATAATAATACGCATACTTTAGCCAACTACAAAGGTAAAAGAGTTTTAAAAGCTGCAAATGGCGTACCAGGACTTCCAAGAAATATGACTGGTAAAAAGGGTGAGAACCTTGAATTAATTGTACCGCCAGGAACTGCTGTGTATGATAATGATAGTGGAGAGTTGCTACTAGACCTTACAACTGAAGGTCAAAAAGAGTTATTTTTACTTGGCGGTAAAGGCGGTCTTGGCAATATTCATTTTAAAACTAGCGTAAATCAAGTACCTTCAAAAGCGCAGCCAGGACTTCCAGGTGAGACTAAGAATATTAGACTTGAATTAAAGCTGATTGCCGATGTTGGTCTTGTTGGTTTTCCAAATGTTGGTAAATCTACCTTAATCTCAGCTGTATCAAATGCTAAACCACAAATTGCAAATTATGAATTTACTACGCTTACACCAAAGCTAGGATTGGTTGAAGTAGATCAATTCAATGGATTTGTGATGGCTGATATTCCAGGTATTATAGAAGGAGCTAGTGATGGCAAAGGGCTTGGAATTAAGTTTTTAAAACATATCGAAAGAACTAAAGTTTTGCTATATATGATAGATTTAGCAAACTATAGAAGCCTTGAAGAGCAGTTTGAAACTCTAAGATCTGAAGTTGAAAAATTCTCACCTTTACTTGCTAAACGAAGTTTTGCCATTGCTCTTACTAGAGCAGATGTGGCTGAGGATATTGATGAAAAAGTCCAAAATTTTATATCTAAATTTGGCTTTGAAACAAAACAAAGTGGATATAAAATTGATACTTCACTTCCATATTTTGTAATGCCAATTTCAAGCGTTAGCGGAGAAAATTTAAAAGAGCTCAAATTCGCTCTTTTAGAGATTTTAAAAGATGATACTACAGCCTAAAATTAGGTGATAAATTTAGATAAATTTAGATATAATTCTAGCCCTAAATAATTATAAAAAGGGCTAGAGTGAAACGCATAGTTATAAAAGTTGGCTCACATGTTTTAAGCGATGAGAATGCAATTAGTCAAAGTAGAATAGACAATCTTTGTAAATTTTTAAGTGATTTAAGCAATAAATTTGAAGTTATTTTAGTTAGTAGTGGAGCAATTAGCGCTGGTCAAGCCAAATTTGATCTACCAAGAACAAGTGTTATAAATAAGCAAATTTTATCTAGTCTTGGACAACCATATTTGATGGAAATCTACTCTAATACCTTATCAAAATATGGTAAAATGGCAGCTCAAATTTTGCTTACAGCAGGTGATTTTGACTCTAGAAAAATTACTAATCATGCTAAAAATGTAATTAATGGCTTGCTTGAAAATAAAATTCTACCAATTATAAATGAGAATGATTCTACAGGAATTAGCGAGATAGTTTATGGGGATAATGATAGATTATCAAGTGCGGTAGCGTACTATTTTGATGCTGATTTACTAGTTATATTAAGTGATATAGATGGTTATTATACAGCCGATCCAAGTTTAGATAAAACTGCTACAATAAGATCGGTAGTAACTAGTATCGATCAATCTGAATTAACTAAAAATTCGCAAACAGGCTCAAAGCATGGCACAGGTGGAATTACTACAAAGCTATTAGCGGCTGAATTTTTAATGCAAAATGGCAAAGATATGTTTTTAGCCAGCGGGTTTGATCTTAGTGTAGCAAGAGAGTTTTTGTTAAACTCAAACCAAATTGGCGGTACAATTTTTAAAGGTAAAAGATGAAAAATATAGTTTTTATGGGAACTCCAAGCTATGCTAGTAAAATTTTAGAAGAGATTTATAAGGCTAAATTTAATATTCTTGCTATCTATACTCAGCCTGATAAACCAGTAGGTAGAAGCCAAGCTCTTACCCCGCCAGATGTAAAAAAACTAGCCATAGATTTAGGACTTAATGATATAGTTTATCAGCCAAAATCTTTAAAAGAGAGCGGAGTTAAAGAGCATATTAAATCACTAAATCCTGATATTATTATAGTAGCAGCTTATGGACAGATTCTACCGCGTGAAATTTTAGATATTGCGCCTTGCGTGAATCTTCATGCATCTATTTTGCCAGCATATCGTGGTGCATCTCCTATACAATCGGCTATTTTAGATAAAAATAATTTAAGCGGAGTTACAGCTATGGCAATGAATGAAGGGCTTGATAGCGGTGATATTTTAGCATTTAGTATTCTTGATATTACCAATATGAACTCATATGAATTATTTGATAAGTTCAGCATAATGGCTGCAAATTTGACTATTAAAATACTAAATGAGTATGAAAATATCAATCCAATCAAGCAGTTTGATGCTCTTAGTTCAAAGTGTAAAAAGATAAAAAAAGATGATGGTCTAGTTGATTTTAGTGTTGATAGTGCTAGTCAAATTTGGATAAAATTTTTAGCATATTATGGATGGCCAGGGATTTTTACTAAAAATGGAATAAAAATTTTAGATATAGAAGTAGCAAATTTAAATGGTGGAATTGGTGAAATTTTATCCATTAATGATAATGGTTTTGTAGTTGGTGTAAATAATGGAAGTATTTTAATAAAAACACTACAAGCAGCTGGTAAAAAATCAGTTGATGCAAAAAGTTATTTAAATGGCAAAAGGCTAGGTGTTGGAGATAGAGTATATTTGTGAGTGTCAATCGACACAAACTAAACTAATTGAAGATATAAAATTATTTAAAAAATATCCCCCGTGTGCTATAGTGGCTGATTGTCAAAGTCATGGCATAGGAAGTAGAGCAAATAACTGGCAGAGCCCAAAAGGCAATTTATACTTAAGTTTTGCAATAGATGCCAAGGATTTGCCAAGCGACTTAGAGTCAGTATCTGCAAGCATATATTTTGCCTATATTTTAGTCTTGGCACTTAGAGAAAAGGGCTCAAAATTATGGCTAAAATGGCCAAATGATATTTATCTAGGAGAGCATAAAATTGCAGGTATCATTACAACAAAAATTAATAGCGTATATGTATGTGGAATAGGGCTAAATTTAAAAAGTGCTCCTAGCTTTGCTAGGTGCCTAGATATAGAGCTTAGTAGGGATTTTATACTAGATTTGTATTTTAAAAGTTTAAATGCCAAGCCGCAATGGAAGCAAATTTTTAGCAAATATTTGATAGAATTTGGATTGTCAAAGAATTTTTGTGTCCATATAGATGAGAAGCCAGTGAGCCTAAGCGGTGCTACATTGCAAAGCGATGGCTCGATAATAATAAATAATAAAAGGGTGTATTCAGCAAGATGAGTGAGGTTATAACCATTGCCAACCAAAAAGGTGGCGTAGGAAAGACTACTACAGCTGTCAATTTAGCAGCTTCGTTGGCTGTGGCTGAGAAGAGAGTTTTGCTACTTGATATTGATCCGCAAGCTAATGCGACGACTGGGCTAGGCTTTAAAAGAAGTGATTATGAATTTAATATCTATCATGTTTTAACTGGTAGAAAAAATATCAGCGAAATAATATTAAAAACAGAGCTGCAAATGCTTGATATTGCCCCATCAAATATTGGGCTAGTTGGTATTGAGCAGGAATTTAACGAGCAAAATCGTGACTATAAAAATATTTTAAAAAGCAAGCTAGCAACCATCCGTGATAGCTATGATTATATAATAATCGATAGCCCACCAACACTTGGAATTTTAACAATTAATGCACTAACTGCTAGTGATAGCGTTATTATTCCGATTCAATGCGAGTTTTATGCTATGGAGGGTTTAGCACAGATTTTTAACACTGTAAAAGTGATAAAAGAGACAACAAATCCAAAATTAGCTATCAAAGGATTCTTGCCTACGATGTATAGTTCGCAAAATAATCTCTCTAAAGAGACGGTTGCTGACTTGAAAAAACACTTTAGTAATAAGCTATTTAAGGCTGAAAACTGCGAAGATGGGTTTGTCATAATTCCTAGAAATGTTAAATTAGCTGAGAGTCCAAGCTTTGGTAAGCCAGTTATTTTATATGATATAAAATCTAGCGGCTCTTTAGCCTATCAAAAATTAGCTCACTCGATAATGGGGTAATATGGCACTTGGTAGAGGATTAGACTCCATCTTAGGTGATGTTGAGCAAGCATATAATAAGGAATTACACAAAGAGTTAGTAGCTGATATTGAAATTGATAGAATTGAGCCAAATCCGTTTCAGCCTAGACGAAATTTTAGCGATGAATCATTAAGAGAACTTAGTCAAAGTATCGAGCGTCACGGGCTAATTCAGCCAATTATTGTTATTAGAAAGGGTGATAATTTTACACTAATTGCTGGCGAAAGGCGTTTAAGGGCTACTAAACTTTTAGGAGAGGATAAAATCAAAGCAATCGTCGCAAATATCGGCGATAAAAATTTAAGAGAATTAGCACTAATTGAGAATATCCAAAGAGAGAATTTAAGCCCAATTGAACTAGCAAATGCATATCAAGAGCTAATTAATGAATATAAAATTACCCAAGAGGCTTTAGCGTCTATTGTTAAAAAAAGCAGAACGCAAATAACCAATACTCTAAGACTTTTAGGGCTTGATGAACATACTAAAGAGTTAATAGATGAGGGTAAAATTACTCAAGGTCATGCTAAGATTATGGTTGGTCTAAATAAAGATAATCAAAAACTAGTAGCTGATAGTATAATGGGGCAAAAGCTTAGCGTAAGAGATACTGAAAATTTAGTAAAAAGACTTAAAAATAGCAATCAAAGCAGACCAAGGATAGATTTTGAGGATAGAAAAAATTTAAATTTGCTTAAAGATTTAATTGAAGAACTTGGAATAAAATGTAAAATAAACGGGCAAAAAATTACTTTAAATTTAAATGATAGTAAAAAAATCGATAATATGATAAAAATAATTCAAAAAATTCAGTAGAATTTATTTTTTAATATTGTAAAATACTCGATTAGTTTAATGAAATTACATAAGGAGAACCGATGCTACAGATAGATCCGCCGTTGTTGCTGATTACATTAGTGATCTTTTTAGGGCTTATCTTTGTGCTAAATTCCATTCTCTACAAGCCATTGCTTGGTTTCATTGATGATAGAAATAAATCTATCAAAAATGATGAAGAGAGCGTTAGTAAAAATGCTAGCGATACTGGAAATTACGAAGCCCAAATAGAGAAGATCATAGGTGATGCTAGAGCTGAAGCTCAGGCTAAAAAGCATGCTGCTTTAAGTGAAGCTAAAGAGAGAGCAGCTACTAAAGTTGCTATCAAAAAAGAGAGTTTAGAAGCTGATTTTGACAGTTTTATGGCTGGACTTGCCGATAGAAAAGCTGAGTTAAAATCTAATTTAACCGCTAAAATTCCAGAATTAAAAAGTACCCTTGCTGGTTCTTTATCAAAAATGTAGGAGATTTGTATGAATATTAAATTTATCCTATTATTAGCAGCTCCAATGCTTGCTTTTGGTGCTGGTAGCGGAAGCGGTGAGTATGATATCATTCCTAGGGTGATTAACTTTGTTATATTCTTTGCTATACTCTACTACTTAATAGCTAAGCCAGTTAAAGCTGCATATCATGGCAGAATTAACGCTATTGCAAATAGATTAAACGCTATTCAAGAGAAGCTAAAAGCCTCAAATGCTAAAAAAGAAGAGGCTGTCAAAAAGGTAGAAAATGCTAAAGTTATTGCAAATGACTTAACTCAAGCTGTTAAAAAAGAGATAGAAATCATGTTAGTTAAGATAGAAAAAGATACTCAAAATGAGATTGCTATCTTAGAAAAAAGTTATGAAGAACAAAAAGACTTTGAAGAAAGAAAGCTTGTTAGAGCCGTAGTTAGCGAAGTTTTAGATGAGCTATTTGCAAGTGATGCTATGAAAATAGATCAAAATGAGCTTATCAATCTTATTATGAAAAAGGTGAGCTAAATGAGAGAAATAGTAGCCAAAAAATATGTAAAAGCACTAATTTTAGCTTTAGACGCTGATGAATTTAATAGAGTAAGTGACGAGATTAGTAAGTTAGCTGCTGCGTTTGGCCTAGATAAATTTAACTACATAATAGACTCGCCAATCATTGATGCGAAGTCTAAGGTTGAGTTTTTGCTAACTTTAGTTAATGATAATAAAAATGAAAAACTTGCTAATTTCTTAATGCTTTTAAGCCATAGAGGTAGATTACATTTAATTCCAGAAATTGCAAGAGAATTTGAATATCAAAAAGCTTTAAGAGATGGTAAATTTAAAGGTTTAATCTCTGGAAATATCGAGTTAAGCGAAACTCAAAAGAGTGAGTTGGAGCAGAAATTTTCTAATAAATTTGATGTAAATATTGAATTTCAAACTGTAAAAAACGAATTTAATGGCATTAAAATCGAGATTGACGATTTAGGTGTTGAAGTTAGTTTTTCAATCGATAGATTAAAAGCTCAAATGAGCGAATATATATTAAAAGTAATTTAATAAGGAGTAAAAGCGTGAGTGTTAAGTTAAAAGCTGATGAGATTAGCAGTATCATCAAAGAACGCATAGAAAACTTTGATCTTAGCGTTAATATTGAAGAGACTGGCAAGGTTATATCAGTCGCTGATGGCGTGGCAAATGTTTATGGTCTTAAAAATGTCATGGCTGGCGAGATGGTTGAATTTGAAAATGGTCAAAAAGGTATGGCGCTAAACCTAGAAGAGAGCAGCGTTGGTGTTGTTGTTTTGGGTGGTTGTAATGATATTAAAGAAGGAAGTAGCGTAAAAAGACTTGGTAGACTTCTTAGAGTTCCAGTAGGCGATGCACTTATTGGTCGTGTTGTAAATGCCTTGGGAGAGCCAATTGATGGTAAAGGTACAATTGATGCTACTGAGACTAGATTTATTGAAGAAAAAGCTAAAGGCATTATGGCTAGAAAATCTGTTCATGAGCCACTTCAAACAGGTATTAAGGCGATTGATGCTCTTGTGCCAATTGGTAGAGGTCAAAGAGAGCTTATTATTGGTGACCGTCAAACTGGTAAAACTACAGTTGCAACTGATACAATTATCAACCAAAAAGGTCAAGATGTAATTTGTATTTATGTAGCAATTGGTCAAAAACAATCAACAGTAGCTCAAGTTGTTAAAAAACTTGAAGAATATGGCGCTATGGACTATACAATTGTTGTAAATGCAAGTGCTAGCGATGCAGCTGCTTTACAATATTTAGCACCATATGCTGGTGTAACAATGGGTGAATATTTCCGTGATAATTCTCGTCATGCGCTTATTATTTATGATGATTTAAGTAAACATGCTGTTGCATATCGTGAGATGTCACTTATTCTTCGCCGTCCACCAGGTCGTGAAGCTTATCCAGGTGATGTATTCTATCTACACTCAAGACTACTTGAAAGAGCAAGTAAGCTAAGTGATAAACTAGGAGCAGGAAGCTTAACAGCATTACCTATTATAGAGACTCAAGCTGGCGACGTTTCAGCTTATATTCCAACCAATGTTATCTCTATTACAGATGGTCAAATTTTCCTTGAGAGTGATCTATTTAACTCAGGTATTCGCCCAGCAATTAATGTTGGTCTATCTGTATCTCGTGTTGGAGGTGCTGCACAAATTAAAGCTATCAAAAAAGTATCTGGTACTCTAAGACTAGACCTAGCTCAATACCGTGAATTACAAGCATTTGCTCAATTTGCAAGCGATTTAGATGAGAGTAGCCGTAAGCAATTAGAGCGTGGTCAAAGAATGGTTGAAGTTCTAAAACAACCACCATACAGTCCGCTTCCAGTTGAAAATCAAGTTGTAATTATTTTTGCAGGAAGCAATGGATATTTAGACGATCTTCCAGTGTCTGCTGTTACTAAATTTGAAGCTGAGCTTTATCCATATATCGAGGCTAAATACCCAGATATTTTTGAACAAATTCGTAACAAAAAAGCGCTTGATAAAGATATCGAAGAGGCACTAGATAAAGCATTAAATGAATTTAAAGCAATATTTAGCGCTGAATAAGGCTAAAATATGTCAAATTTAAAGGATATTAAAAGAAAGATCAAGAGCGTACAAAACACGCAAAAAACTACAAAAGCGATGAAGCTCGTCTCTACTGCGAAATTAAAAAAAGCAGAAGAGGCAGCTCGCCATTCTCGTGTTTATGCTCTAAAGATCAATGAGGTCTTAAGCGAGATAGCTTATGAGATTAATAAGTTTAAAATCGTTGGCGAAGGTAATAAATTTTTTGATACAGAGGCTAAGGTAGAAAAGGTTGATATAATTTTTGTTACTGCTGATAAAGGTCTTTGTGGAGGTTTTAATATCTCAACTATTAAAGCTGTAAGAAATATGATAGATGAGTTTAAATCTAAAAAAGTTAAAGTTCGCTTAAGAGCTGTGGGTAAAAAAGGTATTGAATTTTTCAATTTCCAAGGTATTGAGATTTTAGAAAGTTACCGTGGCGTAAGTTCAGCACCTACATATGAGAAAGCTCAAGAGGTTATTAAAGCAGCTATTGCTGATTTTGTAGCTGGAGTAACTGATAAAGTTATTTTAGTTCATAATGGCTATAAAAATATGATTTCTCAAGAACTAAGAGTAAATACCATAGTTCCAGTTGAACCACCAGTGATTGAAGATAATCAATTGCATAGTTCGCTTATGGACTTTGAGCCAGAACATGATGAGAGAATACTCGATGAGCTTATGAGAAAGTATTTTGAGTATAGTATGTATTATGCTCTTATTGACTCTTTGGCGGCTGAACATAGTGCTAGAATGCAGGCTATGGATAATGCAACAAATAATGCTAAAGCTAGAGTAAAAGAGTTAAATCTTGCCTATAATAAAGCAAGACAAGAGAGTATCACAACAGAGCTTATAGAGATTATAAGTGGCGTTGAGAGTATGAAGTAAATTTATAAGGAGTAATAATGAAAGGTGTAATTAGCCAAGTTATGGGTCCTGTAGTTGATGTTGATTTCAAAGACTACTTACCTAAAATTAACGAAGCTATTGAAGTAAATTTTACTGTTGAAGGTAATACGCATAAGCTAGTATTAGAAACTGCTGCACATCTAGGAGATAATAGAGTGAGAACAATTGCTATGGATATGAGTGAGGGTCTAACTCGTGGTCTAGAGGCTACGGCTTTAGGCGCACCTATTAGTGTACCTGTTGGTGAAAAAGTTCTTGGTAGAATTTTTAATGTTGTAGGCGATTTAATAGACGAAGGTGCTGAAGAAAAATTTGACAATAGGTGGTCTATCCATAGAGATCCGCCTCCGTTTGAAGAGCAAAGCACAAAAAGTGAAATCTTTGAAACTGGTATTAAAGTTGTTGACCTTCTAGCTCCATATGCAAAAGGTGGTAAGGTAGGTCTATTTGGTGGTGCTGGCGTTGGTAAAACAGTTATTATTATGGAACTTATTCATAATGTTGCATTCAAACATAGTGGTTACTCAGTATTTGCTGGTGTTGGTGAGAGAACTCGTGAAGGTAACGACCTTTATAATGAAATGAAAGAATCGGGCGTTTTAGATAAAGTTGCCCTATGCTATGGTCAAATGAACGAGCCACCAGGGGCAAGAAATAGAATTGCTTTAACTGGTCTAACAATGGCTGAGTATTTCCGTGATGAGATGGGACTAGATGTTCTTATGTTTATTGATAATATTTTTAGATTCTCTCAATCAGGTTCAGAAATGTCAGCACTTCTTGGACGTATTCCAAGTGCGGTTGGTTATCAACCTACACTTGCTAGTGAAATGGGTAAATTACAAGAGAGAATTACATCAACTAAAAAAGGCTCTATCACATCAGTTCAAGCTGTTTATGTACCTGCAGATGACCTTACTGACCCAGCTCCTGCGACTGTTTTTGCTCACCTTGATGCTACTACAGTTCTTAATAGAGCCATTGCTGAAAAAGGTATTTATCCAGCAGTTGATCCACTAGATTCAACATCTAGAATGCTAGATCCACAAATTTTAGGTGAAGAACACTATAGAATTGCTCGTGGCGTTCAAGCAGTATTGCAAAAATATAAAGACTTGCAAGATATTATTGCGATTTTAGGTATGGATGAGCTAAGCGAAGAAGATAAATTAACTGTCGATAGAGCTAGAAAAATTGAAAAATATCTATCTCAGCCATTCTTCGTTGCAGAAGTATTTACAGGTAGTCCTGGTAAATATGTAAGTCTAGAAGAGACAATCGCTGGATTTAAAGGTATTTTAGAAGGTAAATATGATCACCTACCAGAAAATGCATTTTATATGGTAGGAAATATTGATGAGGCTATCGCTAAAGCTGAAAAGATGAAATCGTAAGCCAAAAAAGGAAGCTATATGAATACAATACATTTAGAAATAGTCACCCCAGAAGGGCTAATATTTTCTAATGATGCTAAAATGGTAGTCCTTCCTGGTGCAGATGGCGAGTTTGGCGTTTTGCCAGGCCACGCCTCTTTGGTTTCCTTGCTTAAAATTGGCGTAGTAGATATAGAAAATCTAGATGGAAGTCATGACGCAGTTGCTATTGATTGGGGCTATGCTAAGATCGATGAAAACAAAATTAGCATCTTAGTTGATGGTGCTGTACATGTAAGTGGCAATAGCGAAAGTGAGATTGCTAAATCTATAGAAAACGCTAAAGCTCTTGTAAGAAAAATGCATGATAGCAATGGAATCTTAGCTACTGCATTATCTAAGATTGATAGTTCAGTAAGGGTTAGATAAGTGGAGTCTATAGAACTTCTTATAAGTTATCTATCTAAAAGTAGCTTGGTGACAATCGTCGTTCTTGCGTGGTTGTCACTCTACTTTGTTATTAGTTTTACTATTTTATTCTCAAGATATAATGGACTTAATCGCTGGATTAAAAGAGAGAAGCAATCTTTGGAGGCGATCTTGCTTGGAAATAAGCTTGAAAATACAGATTCAGTTTTAAAAAAATGCCCACAATCAAATTTAAGCAAAGAACGTCTAGAAGTCTTTATATCACTAGCTCAAAATAACTCTACAAGTGGCCTTACAGCTCTTGCAATTATCGCATCTACTTCACCATTTATAGGGCTTTTTGGGACTGTTATTAGTATATTAGAGACATTTGCGGCACTTGGTCAAGGTGGTGGTGCAGCATCTCTTTCAGTTATTGCGCCAGCTATTTCAGAAGCTTTAGTTGCTACTGGTTGTGGAATATTTGTAGCTATTCCAGCTTATAGTTTTAATCTATTGATTAAACGTAAAGCTTATGAATTAATAAGTCTTATACAAAGAGAAACAAATTTATTGCTTAGTAGTAAATAGATGATAAATTTTGATGAAAATCCAGAACTAAATATTACCCCTTTAGTTGATGTTATGCTGGTGTTATTAGCTATTTTAATGGTAACAACACCAGCTATTATTTATGAAGAGCAAATTAGTTTGCCAGATGGTTCAAAATCTAAAGTATTAAGCCAAGAGTTAAAAAGTTTAACAGTTAGAATTGATAGTCAAAGACAGGTATATATTGATCAATCTAAAATGTCTTTAAATGAACTTAGCGATAATTTAGTATTATTATCTAAAAAGTATGATAAAAATTCACCAGTATATATAAAAGCTGATAAGAGACTTATATATGATGATGTTATGTTTGTTTTAAAAAGTATGAAAAATGCAGGTTTTTCTAAGGTTGCCTTAGAAACAAATGGTTAATGAATAGTAAATTTGGAATCTCATATAACACTACAGGCGCTTTTTGGTGTTCTGTAATATTATATTTTTTCATTATATTTTTTATATTTTTTAAACTCAGTAGATATGAAGAGAGCATAAAATATACAAATGACAAAGACGCATTTATGGATGTTTTTGTAGTAGAATCAGATATTAGTCAAAGTATCAAAGCGCCTGAGCAAAATGAACAAAAAATAGAAGAATTTATAATTAAAAAGCAAGTAGAACCACCTTTAGAATTAAAACAAGAGACAACAAATAAAGATATTGTGTCACAACAACAAGATATACCAAGTGTAAATTTAAGCGATCTTTTTAGCGAGGCTGCACCTATAGATATTACTCCACAGACAACTCAAGCCGTTCAAAGTAATGCTAAAAGCGAGACAAAATCTAATTCAAAAAGTGCAGCTGATATTATCGCTTCGCTCCAAAAAGATATAGATAAAAAAGCACCAAAATCATCAATAACAGGCGTATATAATAAATATATGGGCGATATAGTAGAGATTATTCAAAATAGATGGGTGCGCTATAAAGCAGATACAAACAATAATGCTAAGGTTAAAATTATTATAGATAAATTTGGAAAACTAAGCTATCATATAGACGAGTATTCATTAAATAGTGCATTTAATAGCAAGGTTAGGGAGTTTTTAGAGCAGTTAAAAGCCATAGATTTCCCAGTTCCACCTAGTAAAGATGCTACTGTATTGGATATAAATTTAATTGATTTAATAGAAACGGAGTAAAAGTGAAAAAGCTATTTTTGTTACTTATGATCTGTATTGGGTTAATAGCTGCAGATGGTAGAGTCGATATTGTAAATAAGGGGCTTGTATTGCCAAAAATTATAGTTCAAGATGCTACGCAAAATTTTGGCAATAGAGCATTACAAGATAAATTTTTTAAGCTTATCGTAGGAGATTTAAAAGTTGGTTCAGCATTTGAGGTCTTAGATAAGTATTATACTAGTGATTTTAATGATAGCGCAATCCTTACTAGCGAGCAAAATGCTGATTTGATATACAGATATGCTCTAACTCAGTTAGGCAATCAATTAAGTCTAAAAGTTAAGGTGTTAAATGCTAAAAATAATCAGATAAGATTTAGTGGTGAGTATATCCAAAGCGTGGATAAATTTCCATTTTTAGCGCATAAAAGCATTGTAGAACTTGCTAGAAATCTAAATTTATCTCCAATTGAGTGGATGGATAAATCTATTATATTCTCTCAATATACAACACCTGGCAAGAGCAATATTGTAGTAGCAGATTATACGCTTACATATCAAAAAATTATAATTAGCGGTGGATTAAATATCTTTCCAAAATGGGCAAATGATGATCAAAGTGCTTTTTATTACACATCTTATGTAAATTTAACTCCGACTCTTTTTAAATTTGATTTACATACTAAACAAAAGAGTAAAATCATTCAAAGTAGCGGTATGATTGTAGCAAGTGATGTCAGTCGTGATGGTACCAAATTGCTTTTAACAATGGCACCAAATGATCAAAGTGATATCTATCTATATGATATATTTACTAAAAACTTAAAACGAATTACTACATTTAGTGGAATCGATGTCAACGGTAATTTTGTAGATAATGATACTAAAGTAGTATTTGTCAGTGATAGAATGGGATATCCAAATATATTTTCTACTAGTCTTGATGGTAATGGGTTAGTTGAACAGATGGTATTCCATGGTAAAAATAATAACTCAATTAGTACTTTTGATAATTATGTTGTATATTCAAGTCGTGAGAGTGCAAATGAATATGAGCAAAAGACTTTTAATTTATATTTAATTTCAACAAAAAGCGACTATATTAGACAACTTACAGCAGGCGGAGTTAATACTTATCCAAGATTTTCTAGTGATGGTGGAAGTATTGTATTTATCAAAAATATTAATGGAAGTAGTTTGGTTGGAATTATCAGGGTTCATGAAAACCGCAGTTTTCAGTTCCCTTTAAAAATTGGTAAATTACAGTCAATTGATTGGTAATAAATATTAAATTTATATCTAAAATTTGAATATTTATGCTATAATTCGCCCAAAATTTTTTTAAAAAGGAATGAGATGAAAAAATTAGTCCTAGTTTCTACTGTTGCTGCGGCTCTATTTATGGCTGGTTGTAGCTCAAAATCTCCAGAGGTAGATATGAGTGCAGACGCAAATAAAGCTAATCAAGGCGTTATCAGCGCTGCTGAGAGATTAAATTCATTACAAGCTCAAGTTCAAAATGTATATTTTGATTTTGATAAATTTAGTATTCGTCCAGATATGCAAAGCGTAATTAATCAAAACGCTTCTATTTTTAATCAAGCTGGCAACTACAAAGTAATGGTAGAAGGCAACTGTGATGAGTGGGGTAGTGATGAGTATAACTATGCTTTAGGTGTAAAAAGAGCAAAAGCTGCTAAAGATGCTTTAATAGCACAAGGTATCGCTGCAGATAGAATCGAAATTACCAGCAATGGTGAGAGCAAACCTGTATGTACTGAAAAAACAAAATCTTGCGATGCCCAAAATCGTCGTGATGAATTTAGACTACTTCCATAATTTTATCTAATAAATGAAAAAATTTATCCATGTTGCAGCCGTTTTGGCTGCAACTTCTATATTTGCTGAAGTTTCAGTATTCGATGCAGGTAATATAAATAAAGAAAATCCATATGGTCTTACAGAAAGTGAAAAGGTTTTATTAAATAATAAAAAAAAGGTAGATAGACTAGATCAAAATATAGGCTCAATGCAATCTGATGTGGCTCTAGCTCAGGAGAATATCGAAGGTGTTAAAAGCCTTTTAGATGGTATAAATCAGCGAATTTTAGCAATTGAAAGCAGAGTAACTCAGCTAGAAAATAGCCTAAATTTGCAAAAAACTACTACTTCCAAAGATATATCAAATTTAAAATCACAGATCAAAGCAAACAAAACTAAACATGATGAAGATGTTAAAAATATTACTAAAGCACTTGGTGAGCTAACTGCTTTAATAGATAGCAAACATCAAGAGACTTCAACTGCTCAGCCAAAAGCTCAAACAAAATCCGGAGATAAAAAAGCTGTAAACAAAGAAGTTAAAGAGCAAACATCTCAAAATAAAGAGACAAAATCAAATTTAAAACTTGATGATATGCCAGCTTCTGAGATTTTAATAATGGCTGATAAGGCCTATAAAGCTAATGAATATAAAAAAGCTAGTGAGTGTTTCACTCATTTAATTAGTAAAAACTATAAGCCAGCCTACTCAAATTTTATGCTTGGCGAGATTGAATATTTTAACAAAAGCTATAAAACTGCCGTACCATATTATGAAAAAAGTGTAGCAATTAGCCAAAAGGGTAATTATATGCCAAAGCTATTGTATCATACAGCAATTAGTTTTGATAAAATAGGCGATATAAAAAGTGCTAATAAATTTTATAAAGCATTAAAACAGGCCTACCCAGATAGCGCAGAGGCAAAAGCTGCGCCTGATAGAAAATAATTTTAGGAGAGAGATATGTCAAAAGTTATTAAAATGTTTTATGAGCTAAAAGATGCTAATAGTGGCGAACTTTTAGAATCAAATATAGGCGGTCAAGAGATTGCATTTGTAAGTGGTAAAAATCAAGTTTTAGAAGCACTTGAGAGTGGTGTTTTAAATTTAGAAGTTGGTCAAAAAGCTACAATTAAAATTCCAGCTAACCAAGGCGTAGGCGAATATGATGAAAACGCTTTGCAAGTACTTCCTAAAGAGCAGTTTGCAGGAATTGATTTAAATATCGGAATGGAGCTTTTTGGCGAAGGAGAAGATGGTAGCACAGTTCGTGTAACTGTAAAAGCTATCGGTGAAAATGATGTAACTGTAGATTTTAATCACCCATACGCTGGTAAAGATTTGGAATTTAATGTACAGATTACAGAAAATAGAGATGCTGATGCTGATGAGGAGCTAACAGGCGTTGTAGCTATGCCACATGTATGTGGTTGTGGTGGTCATAGTCATGAACATCATCATGGACATGGCGGCTGTGGTGGTCATGGTGGTTGCGGTGGTCATGGTCATCATCATGATGATGAAGATGAGTGTTGCAATGGTGCACACCATGATGAAAACGGTGGCGGATGCTGCGGTAAACACCACTAAGAGTTTGATATGAGAGTAGCTTTTATTTTCCCTGGTCAAGGCTCACAAAGTATTGGTATGGGGCAGGAAATATATAATGAATTTAGCAGTGCTAAGGAGCTATTAGATAGTGCTAGTCAGCATTGCGGAATTGATTTTAAATCCTTGCTTTTTGAGCCAAATGATAAGCTTGGTGAGTCTGAATTTACTCAACCAGCAATTGTGTTAAACTCTTTAATGTGTTTTGAAGCGTTTAAAAGTCAATTAAATTTAAAACCAGAGCTTAGCTTTGGACACTCTTTAGGTGAGTTTAGCGCTCTTAGTGTAAGTGGAGCAATTAAACCTTTAGATGCTATTAAGGTTGTAAATTTGCGTGGTAAATTTATGGCTCAAGATTGTGCAGAAATTGGCGCTGGAATGATGGTGATTTTAGGTCTTAGCAATGAAAAAGTTGAAGAGATCTGTAAAAATAGTAATAAGCAAATTTGGGCAGCAAATTATAACTGTGATGGTCAAATAGTAGTAGCTGGTATCAAAAGTGATCTTCAAGCAACTGTAGATGAGTTTAAATCTGCTGGAGCCAAAAGAGCAATGCTGCTTGATATGAGCGTAGCAAGTCACTGTCCTTTGCTTCAAAATGCTAGTATAAAGCTTGCCAATGAGCTTAAAAATTTACTAAGTGAAGAGTTTGCGCCAGTAGTTTCAAATGTTACAGCCAAGACTTATACTACTAAAAAAGAGGCTTTAGAATTATTAAAACTTCAACTAACTAGCCCAGTTTTATATCAAAATAGTGTAAAAAATTATGTTGATAAGGTTGATTGTTTTATTGAATTTGGTGCAAGCGTATTAAAAGGAATGAATAAAAAAATCTGCGATAAACCAACATATAGTATCACAAATTTAAGCTCACTCAATGAAACTTTAGAGGCGTTAAGATGAGAATTGCTATCCTTGGGGCTATGAGTGAAGAGATTGAGTTTTTGCTAAAAGCAGTTGGTGATTATCAAAAGATTGATCATGCTAGAAATTCATTTTATAAAGCACAGTGTGGCAATCATGAATTAGTAATAGCCTATTCAAAGATTGGAAAAGTCAATGCAGCTTTAACTGCAATAATTTTAGTTGAAAAATTTGGTTGCGAAAAGCTGATATTTACTGGCGTTGCTGGTGCTTTAAATGAAAATTTAAAGATCGGTGATATGCTATATGCCACTACTACAGCTCAACATGATTTAGATATTACAGCTTTTGGACATCCACATGGTTATGTGCCTGGAATTAATATTTTTGAAAATAGCGACGAGAAGTTAAATAGCGTAGCTAAAAAGGTGGCTGATTCTTTAGGTATTGGTTTAATTGGTGGAGTAGTTGCTACTGGCGATCAATTTATCTGCAATGAAGAAAAAAAAGAGTGGTTAAAATCTACTTTTAAAGCTGATGCAGTGGAGATGGAAGGGGCAAGCGTTGCTCAAGTTTGTGCTGCTCTTGGTGTTGGATTTTGTATGCTTAGAGCTATTAGCGATGAAGCTGGTGGTAAAGCAGAGGTTGATTTTGATACATTTTTAACTCAAGCAGCAGATAAATCGGCTAAATTTGTTCTAGAAATGGTAAAAAATATATGATAGAACTAAGCAAAAAATTAATCAGACAAGTTGGCCAAACTAACGCTAAGTATAAGATGTTTGAAAAAGGCGATAAGATTTTACTGGGTTTAAGCGGTGGTAAAGATAGTCTTAGTTTAGCACATATTCTTAAGCATTTTCAAAATGTAACCCCTGATAAATTTGAATTTGAAGCAGTAACGCTAAGCTATGGAATGGGTGAAAATTATGAATATTTAACCCAGCATTGCAATGCTCATGGAATCAAACACAGCGTAATTGATAGCTCTATATTTGAGATTAGTAAAGATAAAATTCGTAAAAACTCAAGTTTTTGCAGCTTTTTTAGTCGTATGAGACGAGGATATCTCTATACATATGCACTAGCTAATGGGTTTAATAAGCTTGCTATTGGACATCATTTAGATGATGCTGTAGAGAGTTTTTTTATGAATTTTACATACAATGGAGCTATGAGAACTCTAGCACCAAAATATACTGCTAAAAATGGCGTGATAGTGATTAGACCGCTTATTAATGTGCGTGAGCGTCAATTGCGTGATAATGCTACTAGAAATGAGCTTAGAGTGATTGGAGATGAGGCGTGTCCTGCTATGAGGTTTGATGTAAAAATGCCGCATGCAAGAGCTGAAACTAAGGAGCTTTTAGCTACTTTAGAAAAGCAAAATCCAAAACTATTTGTAAGTTTGCAAGCTGCTTTTGAAAATATACATTTAGATACATTTTTTAAGGTTAATTAATAGCCAAATAGCTTTTATAGCTATTTGGCTTTATTTACAATTAGCTTTTAAGATTAAAATCTATATAAATTCCAAGTTGTTTATCTCCATCATAAAGCTCTAAACGATAATTCATCACCTCTACTACGCAAGAGCTTAGCACAACTGTACCTATATATAGATTGCCTTTATTTTCTAAATTTGCTTTTATAGTTCCCATATCCATATTTAAACCATAAATTCTAGCATTGAGATTTTTATATTGACCATTTAGCCCTTCTACTTTAAGCGTAAGCGGCACCATAGCTTCAAGTGGTCTTGGGTAAAAAGAAAATCCAATCTCTTTTCCTTTATAGGATATATTGCAGTTTTTAGTATTTAAATCGCAAGTTATGTTTGAATCAGCAGAGATCTTTTGGGTTTGTTTATCATAAGAATTTATTATAAAAGCAAATAATGCACCAATGATAATAGCACTTAAAACATATAAAATATTTTTCATTATCAATCCTAATCTAAATAATCAATCAATTTTTTATTAATTTTACTAAATTCAAAAATCCTACTAGCTGAGTTATCATCGGCAAATTTTTTCGCATCTTCATAGCTAGCAAATGGTATTAAATCATCACCACTAAAACTTACTACATTGCTGCCAAAAACATAAAATGCCTCTGTAGCTTCGATAAGCTCTTTTGTTTTATAATCTGTAACATACATCTTTTTAAGCGGCACAACCTCTTTTGGTTTGCTTGTATAAAAGTAGTAAAACATCTGTTTGGCTGAGCTAAATAGTACTTTTTTACCATTTTTATATTCTAAAACTGCAATCCAATCAGGATATTTAAAAACATCTATGAATTTAATAGGACAAGTAGAGTTTGTATCCTTAAAAAACTCATTATCTTTTAAATTTGCCCCAAAAACTATTCCGGTAAAAAGAGCTAAAAGTATAAGTTTTTTCATACTAAATCCTTCTTAGAAAACGAAATATATCCAAATATCATGCAAATTATACCAAGTAAAGTTGGATATAGTGCTGAATATATTAAAAAATTAATCTTGCCAAATCCATCTAAAATAAAGTAAGCTGCTGGACCAATTACAGCTAAATTCGGATCAAATAGACTAATTGCTGCGATTCTAAAAACTTGCATAGGGTTTGCTAACGAGATGGAGTAGATGATATTTTCATTTATTGAGCTTTGCATCATTAGGCCTATTAATGCAAGATCTAAAAATGCTAACAAAAATAGCCAAAATAAAAATGAAAATCCAAGCCCAAGTTCGCTACTTTTAATAAGGCTTGAGATTAAAAATCCAAACGATAAAAAGGCAAAAGATAGCACTAAAAGCAATAAGGTGTAATAAAAAAATACTCCCCAAGGAATATCTACATTTTTAAAAATAGCTATAATAAGCGATAAGATAAGAGCTATAAATATAGGTAAAAAGACTGTAAATGCACGCCCTAAAGCTTTGCCAAAATAGTACTCTTTAAGCGATATTGGAAAACTAAGAAGATACTCTAAAGCCCCAGTTTCTCTATCTGAGTTTATACTTCGCACAGTTGTGATGAGAATAAAGATTGGCAAGATTATTATACAAATTTGAATAAATAGCAAAAGCATTCTAGTAAGTCCACTAAATCCAGCAACTCTGCTATCAACAACTCCTGTTACAAAAAATATCGCAATTAACCCAGCAAAGGTAACTAAATAAAAGAAAAACCATTTTGAAGCAAATGTCTCTTTTATATCAATTTTTGCTATTAGGATTAAATTTTTCACTATTATACCTCGCTATCTTTAATGATATTGCCTAAATCCATCTCAATAACACGATTTACTATGCCTTGAACCTCACTTACTCTGTGAGAGATAAATATAAGGGTGTGAGATTGGAATTTAGATTTTAATATATTTATAAACTTCTCTCTAGCTTGAGGATCGAGATTGGCAGTAGGTTCATCAAAGAGTATAGTCTTTGAATCTCTTGCAAGAGCTAGAGCGATTAAAACCTTTTGCTTCATACCGCCTGAGAGCTTATAAAATGGCTTTTTATGCTCTTTTTCATAGCTTAAATCTAGCTCTTTTAAATAGTTAATTATATTATTTAAATCTGTTTGGGTTGAGCTTATAGAGTATTCACATAGTTGAGCAACACTAAGTTTAAGGGGCGGAGGAGTTTGCGGAACGAAACTTAGATATCTTAAAGCATTTTTTCTATCTATGATTGGATTGATATTATCTATTAATATAGAGCCACTATCGCAGATTAGCTCACCTAATATTGCCTTCATTAAAGTAGATTTTCCAGCTCCATTTTGTCCCATTATTAGAACTTTTTGACCATCTTGAATATTTAAATTTAAGTTATTTAAAATAATTTGTGAGCCAAATTTTTTAGTTAAGTTTTCTATTTTTATCAATATCAATCCTTATAAAAGCTTTTTAAGCCTATTTTCGTAATTTAAAGCATCTTGATGGCACACATCGATACATCTACCACACATAGTACAATCCCCGCTTATTATACTAAATTTCTCTCCTGGAACATCTTTATTTTTAGACTTTGTAATTTCTAGAACTTTTGGGACAATGCAAACATCCATACATACAGCGCAGTGATCGCATTTTTCTTTATTCCAGCTAACTTTTATAGCTCTAAATTTAGATAATAATGAATATAATGTTCCAATAGGACAAACATATCTACACCAAAATCTTCTACTAAAGAATACTTCAGCTAAAAATACCAAAACAGCCCACCAAATTGCAGCACTATATCCATATATGATGAATCTTGATACTATACCTACAACATTAAAAATCTCAAATATTAAATATCCACTCACTAAGCTTAAAATCCAAAAAATTATCAAAAATATATATCTGATTTTTGTATCAAATTCTCTTTTTTTGATTATTTTTTTGCTAACTAATTTAGCATTTAATCTCTCAGCAAATTCGCCAAAAAAATTATATGGACAGACCCACGAACAAAAGGCACGCCCAGCAAAAAGCATATAAAAAGCCAAAATAGTAAAAGCCCCAATGAGTAGATTTACAGGTAACTCTGCTCTACTAAGGATAATTTGTGTGGTTATAAATGGATCAGCTAAGTGAAAGCCTAGCATTCTAGACCCAGTAATATCACCTTCAATGACTTGAATATCTGCTACAAATGAAAGCACAAACAAAAGATGAATCAAAATCATCGTAAAATATCGGTAAAACCTTATGCTAGGACGCTTTTTGCCATCTTTTGTTGTGGTTATAAAAGTAGAGAAAAAACTAGCATTTGCTACTGTTTGGCGACCTTGATATTTATTCATGATATTTATTTAAATTTAGATATCTCTTCAGCTAGAATTGTTAAATTCTCATCGCTGACATTATCTAAAAGTCCTTCCATTAAACTATTTGGTATTTTACCAGCTTTATACTCATTTAATCTAGCTAGAATAGCTTCTTTGCTTTTTCCAATAATTGATGGAGCTAAGATTCCAGAGCCATCTTTAGCATGGCATGGTGCGCAACTTTGTAAATATATCTTGCTTACTCCATCGCTGCTTAGAGATACGCTTTGTTTTAACTCTTTAATTTTATTTAACTCATCGCTTGTTTGAAACTCACTTGAATTGCTAGTAGTTTGCGTAACTGGCTTTGGTTCATTTTTTACTGGTTCTTGTGTTGCTTGAGTTGAGCTATCAGAGCTAAACAACATAAAAAGCATTAAAACAACAATCAAACCGCCCAAAGATAGAGCTATTACTTTGCCTATATTCATTTTTTACTCCTAAATTGTTCATTGAATTGGCTAATTTCATTGGCAATATCTGCCACCTCTTTATCATCCATTGATTTTACAAGATCTGCCATTAATATATTGGCTTTTGTTTTAGTGCGATATGCAATTATCATATCATATATCTGCTCGCTTGTCTTATCTAATAGCGATGGACCAATGATTCCATTGGCATAATCATCATGGCAGGCTGAACATTTAGTAATGAAATTTTTACTTAATTGGCCTTTTAGCAAGGCTTTATTTATACTTTGAAGTGGTGGCCTAGTAAAGGCAATAGCGCCGATAGATTTTGTAGTTTCGTTTGATTCGCCAATGCCAAATTTAATATTTTTCTTTCCATCTATATCATATACTACCCATTCATCAGATTTTGTTTGATTAGCACTGCTGCCTTTTTTGATTGTAATTGAGTTTGCAGTAGCTGTTTTGTTTGACTCTTGTGGATCATTTTTAGAATTTGTTTGATTTGAACATCCTAGAAATATTATTGCACTTAGTATAATCGTAATTGACTTTTTCATTTTGATTCCTCATAAATTTCGTTATAGCTTTTTTGTGGTAAGATTTCAATCACTCCAGCAAAGCATACCTCTTGACAAACTCCACATCCTACGCAATTTGACTCTATTTTTACAACCTTTTTTTCATTTAGTTGTATAAAACTTATAGCCTCATCAACTGGACAAGAATTTACACATAATGAGCAGCTTTTATCAATATTATCTTCTATAATCTTTTTAGCATCGCTCTCTCTTTGGTTATAGGTTTGGCGATTTAGTAGGATACTAATATCATCTTGACTTACATTTTTATTTAGCGTTGCATAGCATTTTTGTATATCTCTTACTACAGCAACTCCCATTTTAACATCTTTTATAGAGTTTATACTATGGTCTAGTGCGCCACTAGGACAGGCTAATACACAAGGAAATAAATCACATAGATAGCAACCTCTTTTGCTTGGATTGATATATGCTGAGGCTAAATTTATCCCATCATCAAGACCCAAAAGTTCAATGCTATGATATGGACAGACTTGAACGCACTGGCCACATTTGATGCATAAAGATTCAAAATTCTGAACACTTCCTGGTGGTCTAAGGTGTAGTTTTGGTTCATAGAATTTATTTATTAAAACTCCACTACCAGCAGCGCATCCAATCGCAGCAATGCTAAAAATGCTAAACTCTCTTCTATTCATGATATGGCTCCATATGCGGACTTGTATCTGTGATTAATAGCTCTGGTTCAGAAAATGGGGCGAGTTTAGAGATGAAGTTTAAAATACTCATAATTGCACTTCCATAAAATAGCCTTAAATTTGGATAGTATTGCCAAAGTGAATCAAGATAGGTAAAATTCTTATACTCTATATCGCCAATTCCATCTTTATCTCTATCAAATCCAGCATAATCATCAAAGTAATTATTACTCCACTCATTTATATCAATTTTAGAACCAGGTGTATCGTTGATAGCAATCTCCATATTACCTATAAAATCATTACGATTAAATATGCTTTTATGCTGAGTAGCATGGAATTGAACTCCAACTGTGTTGTATAGTATCTGATTATCTTCATAAACATTTGTAGTGCCTGGTTGAAACGGAGATTGGTCTAGATATAATCCTCTAGCATTATAGGCTAATATATTATCTTGTATTATAAAATCACTAGTATCTTTCATACCAATACCAACTCCAAAGGCACCAGTAGAGTTTAAAACTTGATTTTTTCTAGCAGTTGTTCCTGAAGAGAACATAAAAAATATACCAACAGAGTTGTATTTAAATATATTTTCTTCAACTAAATTCTTTCCAGCATACATAAAGTGTAGTGAATATCTGCCATACTCGCCATAATTTTTGCGAATTTGGTTATTGCTAGAATACCATACTACCATATCTCTGCTCTTGCTTAGATGGTTGTTTTGTACTATATTGTCATGGCTATACCATAGGCGAATTCCATCACCTCTAAGTCCTAAATCAACAGGCTTTGAAGTGATAAAATTATCAACTATTTTAGATTCATTACACTGCTTGAAATTTACTCCAAAAAGCGAATTTTTGATAGCATTGTTGATAATCTCAACTCCACTAGCGCTATCACAACTTATAGCTGAATCAATAGTAGTGTGAGAATTACCGCTATTTTCAATGGTTAAATTTAATAGCTTTACATTTGAGCTATTGATTTTTATCACATCGCCTTTTCCATCGCCTTTAATGATAGCGCTTCTATCTTTTCCATCTATAGTAATTGGCTTATTTATAATGATATTACCACTATAAACTCCACTGCTAAGCTCTATTATATCTCCACTACTTGCACTATCTATAGCATTTTGTAAGTCATTTCCAAAAGTAAAGCTATATAGCAGAGCTATTAAGCAGAGTTTTTTCACGCATTTTCCTTAAGATATTTATTTTTAGAAAATATTGCTAAAATTGATAAAACGCTCATAGTAATCATAACCCAAAATCCTATAGTAGGATATGAATGGGTGGTAAATTGTGCCACTTTACCATCACCTAGCGCTGTTGGCATAAATGGTTTAATTTTAAATGCACCCCATTCTTGCATATTATGACCATACCAGTATAGCCAACCAGCAAATGCACTCATAAATAGTACTGGAGCGATAATTGTAGGGATTAGTAATAGCGAATTTCCTTTACCGTTATAGTATAGATATAGCAACATAAAGATAGTTGCAATAAGCAAATAGTATGGTGCGATTGCTCTTTCTACATTGCCACCATGCTCCATAGGATACATACCTATATAGTGATTTATAGTATTCATTTCATGCACATCACCACTATAACCATCTACATGAAAATATACTGGAATTCCATCTGGAAAGGCCTCTTTAGGATAATTAGGAGCCTCTAAAGATACATACCATATAGGAAGGCTTGGCACTCCAATTTCAGATCTTGTTTCTATCATTTTTGCTAAATCATTTCTAACTTCTGGTGCCATTAGATGATTTTTATATTGAATTTTAGTGTAGAGATTATATATTGGATATACATAGCTTGGAATCTCAGCACCATTTTTAATCTTATTGGCTACACCATGATATGCAATTACAGGAATAGTAAATCCCACAGTCATTAAAATTAGAGCTAGTATGGTATAGAGTTGATACCTTTTCATTTTTACTCCTTTAATTAAATTTACTATCAGTCCATCTGGGCGGATAGTAAATTTAATTAATGAGGCGGAATCTCCGCCCCATTTGCTAAATTTTAATACAATCCAGCATTTTCATCGATCCATTTTAGATACTCAATTATATCTTTGATCTCTTGGTCAGTCATATGTTGATTTGGCATTCTTAGATTAAAGAAGTTAATCATAGCTTTAACATAATCTTCTTCATATTTGCTAGCTGGATCTTTGATAAAATCAAACACCCATTGTTCGGCATTTTCATGTCTTAGAAGAACACCGGTTAAATCTGGACCTGAGCTTACTTGACCGATAACATGGCAACCATTACATCCACCTTTTAAATAAGCTTCTTCACCACGAGATTGCACAGCTGTCATAGGTGTAGCAAGGGCTTTTGTTAGGTTGTTTTTAGCTCTTAGACCAACATCAGCAGTTTTAACCATATATTGCCATACTTGATACTCCCAAAGAATAGCACCATTGACATCGCCTTTTTTATAGGCTTCATCAGCTTTTGCTTTTACTTCAGGAATTTTGCCATATTGATCTAGTGCATCTTCAACAAGTTGTTTGACTTTTGGATATTTCTCAAAGTGTTTCTCTTTTAAGAATTTAACAACGCTTTGGATAACATCATCAGTTGCTTTATTTGTAGCGATTACTTTTTTGTATTCAGCTTCTAATTGAGCTGGGCTTAACTCTTTTAGTTTTGCTTTTTTGACTGATTCATATTTTTTCTTAGGATCTTTTACATATAGATATCCCATCATCTCTAGATGCAAAGCAGAACAAAACTCAGTGCAGTAGTAAGGGAATACGCCTTCCATATCAGCTTTGAAATTCACGCTTGCAGTTTTACCAGGCTCTATAGATGCATGAACATTATATAAATCAATTGCAAAGCCGTGAGTCTCATCTTGAGCTCTTTCTAAGTTAGTTAGATAGATAGTAACATTATCATCTTTATTTACTTCTATATGCTCAGGATTTATATGGCTTCTAACAAGAGTAGCATATACAGTTACATTTTTGCCATTTCTCTCGACTCTCTCTTGACCGGCTAGAGTCATACCGACTGATTGCTCACCTGTTCTTGAGTTTGTACCCATTTTGTATGTCATTGCAGGTTTTAATTTACTAGCTGCAATTGAGATAACATCATGAGGTTCACCAAGAGGAATTGGCATATCATAGATTAGCTCCATTTTTGCACCAGTTATATCGATTAATTGGTGATTTTGTGGATGAAGTGGGCCTACTGGATTAAATCTATCGATTGATAATTTATCAAGAGCTAAAGCGTATTTGCCAACAGGTTTAGCAGATTTACCTTCCATAGTATCAAGGTGGCCGATATTGTAATGGACATTTACTCTATCTAGAGTTTTTAACTTTTTATAATCCCATTTTACGATTTGACTATCTACATATAGTGAGGTATAAACAACGCCATCTTTAGAATCAAAAGAGTTGTGAAGTGGTCCAAGGCCTAGTTCTACTTGACCATGCAAAGATTTTTGCATATCTAAGATTGGAATTCCAAAAGGATCTTTACCTGCAAATTCTTTTTTATCTATTAAAGCTTTTATCTTTCTAAAGTCATATACGCTAGCGTGAGTATCTAACTTACCGCCTACTAGGATATATCTACCATCAGGGCTTACATCTACACCATGTGGAGATTTTGGTTCTGGAACTAAAAATAGTGCATTATTAGCTACAGCTACACTAATAGGAATAACTCTGTGGTTATTAATTACTTTGTAATTTTTAGGATCTTTTGCTAGTTTTTCTAGAATTTGCCAGTTATACATATGCATGTAGTCAGTATCATTTCTACTCATACCAGCTTCAAATGGTGGTAAGCCTTTTTCTATACCACCTGTATACATCTCTGAGTTAAAGCTATTTGTAAATGCCCAACCCATTGATTCGCCCTTACCAGCGTCACTTAAGTCTTGCATATATGGAGGAAGCTCAAGTGAAAATGAAGCTTTTTCATCAATTTTACCTTTTGGATAATCAAATTTCCAAAATGTAATCGCACCTCTATATACAGACTCGTACTCTTCGATTGGATGATAATTATTATCTAATGGAGCTGCGTATTGGCTAGCTTCGATTACATACTCTGTATTTGGAGTAACAAAACTTCCACCGTGTTCGCTTTTCATGATTGGATTTACCACGATTTGAGTGGTTTCAAAATCATGAAGATTGATTACAGCTGTTCTTGGGTTTGCTTTATCGTTGATAAATAGATAATCGCCCACATATTCGCCATTTTTTTCAGTGAAATTTGGGTGGTGAGTATCACCCCATGTGATTTCCTTGCCTCTAATAGCACCGCCTTTTAATACAGCCTTACTCTCGCTATCATAGCCATAACCTTGCCATGGCTCTGGAGTAAATACACCTATATATTTGTAAATTCTCATAGATGGGACGCCATATACGATTACTTGGCCACTTTGACCGCCAGAACTAAAGACGATATACTCATCTTTGCGACCACTTGGTTGATATGTTTTAGCTGCTGCTAAGACATCTTTTTCACTCAAGTTTCGCTCTTTCATGATAGTTTCAAGCTCACTAGCACCAAAAAGGCTAGATAAGCCTAAGCATAAGCCAGCGCCAAGCACTAATGGCTTTTTGATAAAACTATACATAAAGCTCTCCTTTTATAAAATTTGTATCAATTACTCAATACCAAAATTACAAGAAAAAATAGCACTATTCCATAGTGCAACTTGGCTATTTTTACTAATAAATATATCCAGAATTGAATCATAGCCGATTTTTGTACTATTTTTTAAATTTAAATTAAAATCATAAATATATAAATTTGAATCCCAATCGCCAATATAAATATTATCTTTATAAATTTTTATTGTGCTTATTTGGTTGTTTGAGATTTTATAAATTTTATTTTTATAGATTATATTGCCATCTATTAGTCCTATGATTAGTTCTTGATTTAAATCTATCATTGCAGTTGGTAAATTTGATGTTTGCATAATTTTGTTGATTGTTATCGTATCTAATTCAACTTTATATATATTTCTATCAAAACTAGCGATATAAAGAGCGTTGTCAATTATATGTGTAGCAGTTATCTTTGAGTTTAGGTTTAAATTTGATTTTTTATATATATTATTAATTGTATCATAGATTATTAAAGTTGCATTGCCAAGAGTAAATATAATCTTATCTTTGATAAAATTTATAGATGTAATGCCATCTATTATATTGGTTTTTGTCGGGTCAATTAGAATTGATTTAACCCCTTTTGGGTTAATTTGTATAGCATAACCACTATCTAGGCCAATTATAAGATTTAGATTATTAAATTTAATTACATTGATTTTATCAGATTTTATATCTATTTGAGATAGGATTTTGTAGGTTTTAAGATCTGCTATATATAAATTTTTTAGATTACTATATGCTATTTGTGTTTGGCTAACATCTACGCTATTTATATCATTACTAGGTTTTTGCACTAGTTGGCACTTTGCAAAGCCTATTATAACAAATACAAAGATACAAAGTAAAATTTTCATATCTTAATCTTTCCATGCTTATTAATTTTTTATAATGTTAATATAAATTATGTAATTCATAATTATATCATATTTTTTTCTAAATGATTATTGAAATTATCAAATTTTATTAATTAAATTTGTATATTTATTACAATATGTAATTTATAAATATTAAAATTATGTTGATAATAATTTTGGATTTAAAAAGTGTATTAAATTTAGATGAGGTAGCTAGGCGAATTCGCCTAGCTAAAAGGATTATAAGCTTAGTCCAAATACTGTAGTTGCAAGGAATACAACTGTTAGTGTGATTAGGAATACACCTATTATATTTAACCATAAACCAGCTTTGATCATATTGCTGATTTTGACATAGCCAGAACCATAGGCAATAGCATTTGGTGGAGTAGCTACTGGTAACATAAATGCACAAGTAGCAGCAAGAGCAACTGGAACTGTAAATAGCATTATATTTTGTCCTTCGTATCCTAGACCGATCGCCACACCAGCAATTACTGGTAAGAATGCAGCAGCTGTAGCTGTGTTTGATGTGATCTCTGTTAAGAATATAACAAGAGCTGTAACAATTAATATAATTAATATAATTGGCATAAATCCAAGGGCTGATACTTGATTTCCAATCCATAAGCTAAGACCAGTTTTACTAAATTGAGCTGAAAGCGCTAGACCACCACCAAATAAGATTAAGATATCCCACGGTAATTTTTTAGCCGTATTCCAATCTATCAATCTCTCATGATTTGAATTTGCTGGAATTATAAAGAGCAACACAGCAACACTCATAGCAATAACAGAATCCAAACTAGCGACTTTAATTCCATAGTGTTTAAATATAAATCCAAGGAATATCCAACAAAGCGCAGCCAAGACAAATACGCCACCTACTAGCCACTCAGCTCTACTCATTGAACCTAGTTTTTTGTATTCTGCATGAATAACCTCTCTACCGCCTGGAATCTCATTAATTTCAGGTTTAAATAATACATAAACCAAAAGCGCCCAACAAGCAATCAGCATAATAATAGATAGAGGAACACCCATCAACATCCACTCGCCAAAGCCAATTTCGATACCAAATTCATTTTTCATATGAGCTACTAAAAGCGCATTTGGCGGAGTGCCGATAATAGTGCCAAGAGAGCCAACAGATGCAGCATAAGCTATACCAAGCATTAAAGCAATACCGAAATTTGAAGTATAGGCTGCGGTTTTGTCTTTTATTTCACTTACTACATCTTTTCCTTTATGGATAACAGCACTTGCAAATCCGCCTTGAGTGCCTTTGCGGCTTACTTCATCAAGGTGTTTTAAATCGCCTTCTACTGTGCCATCTTCTTTACCGGTTAATTTACTTACTAAATGAAGAACAGAAAGACCAACTGGAAGCATCATAACAGCAGTTGCAGTATTGCTAACCCACATAGACATAAAGCCAGTAGCTATCATAAATCCAGCCACAAGGCGTTTAGGGCTAGTACCTACTAAAAGTACAATGCCAAGAGCAATACGAGTATGGAGATTCCATTTTTGCATAGCAAGGGCTAAAACGAAACCACCCATGAATAGATATATAGTATCACTTGCGTATGGAGCGGCGGCGTTTTTAAATGTATCAACACCAAGAATAGGGAATAAAACCATTGGAAGAAGAGCCGTAGCAGGAAGTGCGATAGCCTCAGTCATCCACCATATACCCATTAAAACAGCCACAGCGGCAACTATGGGAAGAGCATTTACATTGAGTGTTTTGCCATTTGCGGCTGCTAAGGCTATCTCGCCAGCATTGCTAGGCATTATGTAGTAAACAAGCATAGCAGCTATAACACCACCGATTAAGCCGATGATTTGTACAGCATTTGTCTGCTTGTCAACAGGGATGTTTGGATTAGACATCTGTTAACCTTTATTATGAAATTATTTAAAATTGCATTATATCAGCAATATCTCAAATTTAATAAATTTAAGCCTAAATTCAGTAAAAAATTTATAAAAATGTGTAATTTAGTAACACTTTATTATAATTTTGATTTAAAATTTTATTTCAAGCTATATTTAAATTTAATAATTATTGGCCCAAATTTAATTCAATAGAAATTAATAACTATTATCATTTACAGAATATTTACTTCTTAGAGCTAATATTTCGCTATTAAAATTAAATTTCAGGAGAAAATGATGAGAAAGATTATCATAGCTGCACTACTTAGTGCTACGACTTTGGTATCAGCTGAACTCAATATATATTCAGCTAGACACTATGATGCTGACTTTGAGATATATAAAAAATTTGAGGCTCAAACTGGCATTAAGATAAATCACACAACTGCAAGAGCGCCTGAGCTAATTAAAAGATTGCAATTAGAAGGCAAGAATTCTCCAGCAGATATATTTATAACTGCCGATGTTTCAAATTTGACTGAGGCTAAAAATGCAAATGTATTATCCCCAGTAGATTCTAAATTTCTAAAAGATACAATAGCTCCAAATTTAAGAGATAAAGATGATATGTGGTTTGCTATTACTAAAAGAGCAAGAATTATCGCATATGATAAAAATGCTAAAATCGATCCAAATTTAGTAAAAAATTATGAAGATTTAGCAAAACCTGAACTAAAAGGTAAAATCTTAGTAAGAAGCGCTACAGCTCCATACTCTAAAACTTTACTTGCTTCAATTATTGCAAATGATGGCAAAGAAGAGGCTAAAAAATGGGCTAAAGGAGTATTGGATAATTTAGCAATGCCTCCAAAAGGTGGCGATAGAGACCAAGCTAGACAGATGGTATCTGGCGTAGCTCCATATGCTGTTATGAATACTTATTATATAGGACTTCTAAGAACATCTAAAAATCCAAAAGATGTAGAAGTTGGTAACTCAATTGGTATAATATTCCCAAATCAAGATGGCCGTGGTGCGCATATTAATGTAAGCGGAATTGCTATGACAGCATCAAGTAAAAACCAAGAAGCAGCTAAGAAATTTATGGAATTTATGCTAAGCAAAGAGGTTCAATCAATGCTAACAAATATCAACTATGAGTATCCAGCAAGAAGTGATGTAGAACCTTCAGATGTAGTTAAATCATTTGGTAAATTTAAAGAAGATAGCATAGAAGTATCAAAAATCGCAGATAATGTAAAAGATGCAGTGCTTATCTATGATGAAGTAGGATTTAGATGAGAGATAAAACAAAAGCTATAAAGGCCCTTGGGCTTTTTATAGCTTTTTTAGTTGTTGTTCCTGTTATTAGTATTTTTATTGAATTTGGCTCATATCTATTTGAGGCTTTTGCTAGTAGTGATGAGTCAAGACTAGCTCAAATTAGTGGAAATTTAAGCCACTTTTTTGAGTTTTTATTTTTTAGATTTGTTAAAGATACATTTATAGTGGCCTTTTTTGTGCTAATAATTTGTTATATTTTGGGTGTTTCTACGGCTTATTTGATAAGCAATTATAACTTCTATCTATCTAAAATTTTAGAAAATTTACTTATATTGCCACTTGCTATTCCGGCTTATATTTTGGCTTTTGTTTATGTTGGAATTATGGATTATGGGGCCGAGTTTGAAAGTATATTTGGTTTTAGAATTGATATTTTTAATATTTATGGTGTTATTTTTGTGCTTAGTGTATCTTTATATCCATATGTATATTTATTTGCCAAGTCAGCTTTTAAGAGCGAATCAATGGCTATTTATGAAGTGGGAAAAATCCATGGGTATAGCGAATTTAAGATATTTTATAAAGTTAGCATTAAGATAGCTATGCCAAGCATTATAGCTGGGCTTATGCTTGTGCTTATGGAGGTTTTGAGCGATTATGGAGCTAGTGCGTATCTTGGGGTAGATACATTTAGTGCAGGGATTTTTAAAACTTGGTATGATCTTGGAGATCCATACTCATCAAGTGCGCTTTCAGCAATTTTAATGCTTTGTGTTTTTGCTCTTATGTATGTAGAGTATAAAGAGCGTCAAAAGAGCAAATTTAGCTTTAATCAAGATATTAGTGAGTTTATTCAAAAAAGAGATCTTAGCAAATTTAAATCCATAATAGCAACTCTATATTGTTTTATGATATTATTTATAGGATTTATATTACCATTTATATGGCTTGGATATTGGGGGCTTAAAGATTATAAGCTTTTTGAAATTGATTTTTATATTTTGAGTTTAAATTCGCTTATTTTAGCTGGAATTACTGGGCTTGTTACTACTATTTTGGCATTTATTTTGTGCTTTGTAGCTAGAATTAGCAAAGGTGGAAAATTTGGCTTTTGGATACTTAAGGCTAGTTCAGTAGGATATGCTATTCCAGGGGCTGCTATTGGTGTAAGTCTTATGATAGCAGCTGCATTTATAGGCGAGATTTTTAATGTGGCAATTTTAGGAATATCATTTAGCGTTTTAATTTTTGCCTATGTAGTTAGATTTTTAGCTACTGCTATATACTCTATTGATGGTGGTTTTGCTAAAATTCATACATCTATTGATGAGGCTGGATATATGCTACGCCCAAGCTATTTTATATTAATGATAAAGCTATATATGCCGCTATTAAAGCAGTTTTTCTTACTCTCGTTTTTAGTTGTATTTATAGACACTATTAAGGAGTTACCACTTACTCGTATGTTATCGCCATTTAGTTTTGAGACATTGAGCGTTAAGGCGTTTTGGTACGCTACGGATGAGAGAATTTATGATAGTGCATTACCATCTTTAATGATAGTGGTGTTATCGTTATTTGTATTGATTTTTACCCATATATTTATAAAGGCAAAACGTGCTAGAAATTAGAAATTTGCATAAAAAATTTGGTCAAAATGAGGTTTTAAAAGGGATTGATTTAAGTCTTAAAAGTAATGAAATTTTATCTATTTTAGGTAGTAGTGGAAGTGGAAAAAGTACGCTTTTAAGATGTATTGCTAAATTAGAAAATAGTCAATACGATGAGTTAAGATGTGGATCAAATGTTGGATTTATGTTTCAAAATTATGCTCTTTTTCCTCATCTTAGCGTATATGATAATATCGCTTTTGCTTTAAATAAACTAAGCAAAAAAGAAGCAGATGATAAAATAAATGAGCTTTTGGCTAAATTTGGCATACAAGGACTAAAGGATAAAAAGCCAGATCAAATCTCAGGAGGACAAGCTCAAAGAGTTGCATTTGCTAGAGCGATTGCTGCTGGTGCTAAATTACTACTTTTAGATGAGCCGTTTTCAAATTTAGATCAAGGATTAAAGCAAGCTTTAAGAGTAGAATTAAAAGATATGATTCAAAAAGAGGGCTTATCTGCTATTGTTGTTACTCATGATATTGATGATGCTTATTATTTAAGCGATAAAATAGCCTTAATTGATGGTGGTAAAATTTTAGATATCGGTACTCCTAATAAGCTTTTTTATAGTGTAAAAGATGAAAAAAGCGCTCAAATGCTAGGTGGATTGAACTATATACACAGCGATTTAACATCTCAAGATAAGTTTTTTGATTGGATTAAATCTCGCAATAATATATTTGCTTATTCAGAAATTTATATGGGTGGAGAGTTTGAAGCAAATGTAATAAGCAAGAGTTTTATCGGACTATTTTATAAGATTGAATTAGAGTATAAAGGTATTAGATTTTACACACTTTGGCCATCTTGTTTAGAAATTTCAAATAGTGTTAAATTTGGATTTTATAATTAGACAAATATCTTATTATTAAATTTTAGATATAATCCAAGATTTTATTTAAAATATGGATTAAAGATGAATGAAATGATTAAGATTAGAGGTGCTAAAGAGCATAATCTAAAAAATATTAACCTAGATATTCCAAAAAATAAATTAGTGGTATTTACTGGTCTTAGTGGAAGTGGTAAGAGTACGCTTGCATTTGATACTTTATATGCTGAGGGTCAAAGACGATATATAGAATCTCTCTCAAGCTATGCTAGACAATTTCTTGATAGAGTTGGCAAGCCAGATGTCGATCATATCGAAGGATTAACCCCAGCTATAGCAATTGATCAAAAAAGCACTAGTAAAAACCCTCGCTCTACAGTTGGAACGATTACTGAAATTTATGATTATCTAAGACTTTTATATGCTAGAATAGGTATTCAGCACTGCCCCAAATGCGATCAAGTAGTATCTCAAATGAGTGCAAGCGATATTATAGATCAAATTCTTAAACTCCCAAATGGTACTAAAATCACAATTCTTTCACCTATTGTAAGAGAGAAAAAAGGTAGCTTTGCTGATACATTAGAGAGTCTTGCAAATAAGGGCTTTATAAGAGCGATGATAGATGGCGTGATGGTGCGATTAGATGAAGAGATAGAACTGTCAAAGACCAAAAAGCATACTATAAAAGCCGTTATAGATAGAGTTGTAGTAAATGAAGAAAATAGTGCAAGAATTGCAGATGATGTTCAAAAAGGGCTTTATGAAAGTTTTGGTGAGTTAGAAATTGAAATTTTAAATGCTGATGAGATAGGGCTAGAGAGTTCTCATATTCACTTTAGCGAACACAATGCTTGTTTTAATTGCAAAATTAGCTTTAATACACTTGAGCCACTTAGTTTTAGTTTTAACTCGCCTAAGGGGGCATGTCCTAGCTGTGATGGGCTAGGGATTCGATTTAGCTTGGATTTAAATAAGATAATAGATGATAGTTTAAGCATTGAAGATGGTGCTATTAAGGTAATGTATGGATTTAATAAGAGCTATTATTATAAATTTATAATGGCATTTTGCGAACAAAATGATATTAGTGTCAAAACACCATATTATCAACTCGATGAAGATGCTAAAAGGTTAATACTATATGGCAATGCAAAAAGTATTGATTTTTTATGGAAAAGCCATAGAATTAAAAAGCACTTTGAAGGAGTGCTAAAAGTTGCATATGAGATATTAAAAGATGATAAAGATTTTAGCGAGTATATGACTGAAAAAGTTTGTGAAAGCTGTAAAGGTAATAGGCTATGTAGCGATAGTTTGGCTGTTAAAGTAGCGTCTAAATCAATAGGTGATATTATTAACATGAGCATAGAAAACGCTACTAAATTTTTTAGTAATAATGATAGATTTGCTCACCTAAATCCTCAACAAACTCTAATAGCTACTCCAATTTTAAAAGAGATAAATGAAAGGCTATTTTTCTTATATGATGTAGGGCTTGGATATATTAGCCTTGGTAGGGATGCTAGAACTATTAGTGGTGGCGAGGCGCAGCGTATTAGGATTGCTAGCCAAATAGGCAGTGGATTAAGCGGGGTTATGTATGTATTAGATGAGCCTAGTATTGGATTGCATGAAAGAGATACTCTAAAGCTGATTAAAACCTTGCGAAATTTGCAAGAAAAAGGCAATACAGTAATTGTAGTAGAGCATGATAAAAAGACTATTGAAGCTGCTGATTATATAGTAGATATTGGCCCTGGAGCTGGAATTTATGGTGGTAATGTAGTTTTTAATGGTACATATAAAGAGTTATTAGCAAGTCAAACTCAAACAGCAAAATATTTAAATGGTCAAAAAGATATTAATTACTATCAAGGCAGAAAACAAAAACAGTGGCTAAGCTTAAGTGGAGTAACTATAAACAATATATCAAATTTAAGCGTTAAATTTCCACTTAGTAACCTTGTAGGTGTAACTGGAGTAAGTGGTAGCGGCAAGAGTTCGCTAGTGCTTAAAGCTCTTTTGCCAGCAGCTGAGATAGAACTAAATCGTGCTAAAAAATTTCAAGCTTTAAAAGGTGTTAAAATAGAAGGCTTAGATCAGCTAGATAAGGTTATCTATTTAGACCAAAGTCCAATAGGCAGAACTCCACGCTCCAATCCAGCTACATATACAGGCGTGATGGATGAGATAAGAGCGTTATTTGCAGCGACTAAAGAGGCTCAGATTAGAGGGTATAAAATCGGACGCTTTAGCTTTAATGTCAAAGGCGGTAGATGCGAAAAATGTAGCGGTGAGGGCGAGATAAAGGTTGAGATGCACTTTTTACCTGATATTAATGTAATATGTGATGTATGTAAAGGTACTCGCTATAATGCTCAAACTTTAGAGATAAGATATAAAGGCAAAAACATATCTGAAGTATTGGCTATGAGCGCTGATGAAGCGTTGGAGTTTTTTGCTAAGGTTCCTAAAATTTATGCTAAGCTTAGCACTATTTGCTCAGTCGGTCTTGGCTATCTTACTTTGGGTCAGTCAGCTACTACTTTAAGTGGTGGTGAAGCTCAACGGATTAAACTAGCAAAAGAACTTAGTCGTACCGATACTGGCTCTACTCTTTATATCTTAGATGAGCCTACAACTGGATTGCATTTTGCTGATGTTGATAGACTTACTGGAGTTTTACACCATTTGGTTGAATTGGGAAATTCAGTTATAGTAATAGAGCATAATTTAGATGTGATTAAAAATTGTGATTATATTATAGATATGGGGCCTGAAGGTGGAGCAGGTGGTGGCAAGGTAATTGCTAAGGGTAGTCCAATAGAGTTAGCTAAAGGATATAAAAAGAGTGGTTCTCATACTGGTAAATTTTTAGCTTTAGAGCTTAAGATAGAATAAAATTAATTTTTAATTCATAGTAAAAGAATTCGGCTAGACCGAATTCTTTATTTTAAAGATCACCAAAGAGTGCTTTTAGATTTTTTAGACCCTCTTCGTTGTTGATTTGACCCACTGGTGTGGCATTTGTCAATTCTTCTAGTTCAATCTCATATTTAGTTAACATACTTGCTAGTCTAATATTTATACCGCTTGCTCCAATTGCTTTTGATTTTTGTTCAGGTACTAGTGATACTATAGCCTTTTGTCCATCTATTTTTACAGAGCTTACTATAGCAGGAGCTAAAGCGCGTGCTACAAAAATAGCTGGTTCATTACTATACTCAATAGCGTCTATATTTTCACCATTTAACTCATTACTTACAGCATTGATTCTTACGCCTTTTATACCTACTGTTGCACCAACTGCATCGATATTTGGGGTAGTAGAATATAAAGCAATTTTGGCTTTTTTACCTGGTATTCTAGCGCTATTTTGAATGATTACACCACCATCTTTAATCTCAGGAACTTCAGCTTTTAAAAGTGCTTCAAGAAATTTGGGTGATGTACGAGAGAGTTCAACTTTTATACCATCTTTTTTATCTAGCCTTACGCTTTTAATAACACATTTTACAACATCACCAATTTTAAATTTTTCATCTTTAATACGATTTTTCATGCTCATTACAGCTCTGATCTCATCAATTTCAATAAATGTATTTTCTTCAGAATCAACTCGTGTAACTGAACCAAAGACAAGTGAGCCAACCTTTGCATTATACTTTTCAAAAATTTTCTCTTCTATTAGGCGTTGGATATGATACTCTATCTCACGGCTAAGCGTTCCAGCAGCTGTGCGACCTAGATCTTCTATATTTATTTCATAGTTTAGACTATCGCCTATTTCAAGGCTTTTATCAAATTCATGAGCTTTATCAAGGCTGATAAAATGCTCATTATCTAGGCGTTCATCATCATTATTAACAACTAGAATTTTTTGATATAGAGTGATATTTTTAGTTGTTGGATTAATTAGTGCTTCATATTCGCACTCTGAACCATATAGTTTTTTAGCAGCTGATTCAAAGGCCTTTAAGATTCTGGCTTTTACATCATCAATGTTTAAATTTTTTTCATTAGCTATTGACTCGATTATATCTAATATTCTCTCCATAAAGTTGCCTTTTGTGATTAATTTGTCAAAATAATAAATTATTGAGATTTAAAATTTGCAAGCCCGTTATTTTATCTTATATTAGCTTTTATAATCTTTAAATATATTTATACTATATAATTTAAACGAAATTTTATAGCAAATTTGATATACTAATGAGTTAAAATCACTCAAAAAGGGATAAAAAATGGAGTTAAAATTAGCTAGAGCTGAGTTAGATGCAAAACCAAAAACAATTAGTCTAGAAAAGATCGAGAGTGCTGCGCTAAAAGATGGTGGAAAGATATTCTATTTTGATCGTGATAACTCACATAAGCAGCTTATTGCCTTAGTTGAGCATTTTGAGAACAAAGGGTTAAGCGTATATCACCGCACGGTAAAATATGGCCTAGATGAGAATGATTATATGTATGAGGTGCATATACTTTGAGCGCTGAATTTAGTAAAAAAAAGCTATTTATAGAGACTTTGGGATGTGCTATGAATGTTCGTGATAGCGAGCATATCATAGCTGAATTAGATGATGAGTATGAGACTACTAATCAGATTGGCGAGGCTGATCTAATCCTTATAAATACTTGTTCTGTGCGTGAAAGACCAGTGCATAAGCTCTTTAGTGAGGTTGGCGGATTTGAAAAAGTCAAAAAACCAGGAGCGAAAATAGGTGTTTGTGGTTGTACGGCTAGCCATCTTGGCTCTGATGTATTTAAGCGTGCGCCGTATGTTGATTTTGTCCTTGGTGCTAGAAATGTATCAAAGATCAAAACCGCAGTCAAAACGCCTAAATTCGTGAGCGTAGATATAAATCATGATGAGAGCGAGTATGCCTTTGGTGAGTTTCGCACTAGTCCATATAAAAGTTATGTAAATATCATGATAGGATGCGATAAGAAATGCACCTATTGTATAGTCCCGCACACTAGGGGCGATGAGCTAAGCATTCCAAAAGATATAATTTTAAATGAGATTAAAAAAGCTACTAATAACGGAGCTAAAGAGATATTTTTGCTTGGTCAAAATGTCAATAACTATGGCAAAAGATTTAGTAGTTCTAATGGCCAAAAAATAGATTTTAGCGATCTTTTGAATTTAATTAGTCAAATTGATGGCGTAGAGAGAATTCGCTTTACTAGTCCGCATCCTTTGCATATGGATGATAAATTTTTACGCGAGTTTAGCTTAAATCCTAAAATCTGTAAATCTATGCATATGCCACTACAAAGCGGAAGTACGGCAATACTAAAAGCTATGAAGCGTGGATATACTAAGGAGTGGTTTTTAGATAGAGCAAGTAAACTTAGAGCGCTTTGTCCTGATGTTAGCATATCAACTGATATTATAGTAGGATTTCCTGGTGAGAGTGAAGCTGATTTTGAAGATACGATGGATGTGCTTGAAAAGGTAAGATTTGAGCAGGTGTTTTCGTTTAAATACTCAACTCGCCCACTAACTCCAGCAGCCACTATGCCAAATCAGATAGATGATAGCATAGCTGGGGCTAGGCTCACACGCTTACAGTCTAGACATAATGAAATTTTAGATGAGATTGTAGCTAGTAAAATAGGACAAATTTATGATGTCTATTTTGAAGAGCTTAGGGCTGATGGAATGATAGCTGGTCGTACAGATAATAACTTTTTGGTTCAGGCCAAAGGCAGCGAGGAGTTGCTAGGTAAATTTGCTAAGGTTCAAATCACTCAACCAAGAAGAATGGTATTAAATGGGCAGATTATTTAGGGCTAAATTTGTTAATAAAATAGTAGAAAATTTACTAGTTTTTATAATTAAGCTTATATATCTAACTTGCAAAAAGGAGTTTATTGGAGAAGCGCCAAAGAGCAAGCCAGTAGTAGCTCTTTTTTGGCATGAGAAGTTAGCATTTATGCCATTTATTTTTAGTAGTTGTTGGCAAGGCAGAAATGCGAATGTAATGATCTCAGATCATAAAGATGGTCAAGTAATTAGCGATATTATTAGTCATTTTGGTATTGGTTCGATTAGAGGAAGTTCATCAAAAGGAGCCTTGAAAGTTTTTCTATCAGCAATAAAATCAATCCATAATGGAATTGATGTAGTGATTACCCCAGATGGTCCACGAGGTCCAAGACATAGCATTAGCGATGGTTCAGTGGCAGTTGCACAAAAAACTGGAGTAAATTTGATAGTTTTAAGTTACACAGCTAGCAGGTTTTGGCAGTTTAATAGTTGGGATAAAATGATTTTGCCAAAGCCTTTTTGCAAGCTTACCTATTGCATTGGGAACGAATTTGGCTTAGAAGGTTTAGATATGCAAGAAGCTAAAGCATTAATAGCTAAAAAATTTAATGAGGTAGATAATATAATCTAAATTTAAAGCTAAATTGGCTAAAATTTTTAAAATTTAAGGTTTAATATGTCTGGTTTAATCTCTTGGGTTCGTGGATTTTTGACTACTTTATATGTTAGTGTTATTATTAAAGATAATCAGTGCTATCTGTACTCACGTGCTGTAAAAGGCGATAAGATTATAGGTAGTAATGAGGCTGTATTTGATGTTCATAATGGTGTAGTTGATTATAAACTTGTTGATTATCTTAAAAAGCGTACCAAGCAGTATCACTCAGTATATCTAGCTGCTATGCTTAATAGCCCTAAGCAGTGGGCGCTTCCAGCTGTAGATGCTAGAGGATTTGAAAAATTTAATATCTCATACAATCTAGTTGCTAAGATTAAAATGAAAGGCTGGAGTATTGTTGTGCCCGATAGTGAGCTAACTAGTTTTGAAGAGACGCTAAATGGACTAAAGCCTGATCTTATTTATTCTCCGTTTGGTATTTTGCACTCACTTATTAAAGAGTCCCCAAAAAAAGGTAAAATTTTATATATGCTACATATGAATGATAATAATACTATCATGATTTTTGATGGCGAAGATATGAAATTTGGCGCATATTTTGATACTAGAAAAGAAAATGATGGTTTTGATTATTATGATAAGGTCTTTAGTAAAGAGGAGAGCGCAGATTTAGATAATGTTATCGAAGAAGAGCAAGATAGACTAAGCAAACTTGGAGGCCTAGGTGATATTGGAGGTGGATTTAGCGATTTTGATAATGTAGATAAAGATGATTTTGAGGATATACAGCATGAAGAGATTGCTAATGCTAATAAAAAATTAGAAGATAGTGTACGAGATATTGGTAAAGAAGTTACACTAATTAGTAATATCAAGCTTGCCATTACTGAGTATTATCAAAATAAAAATTACTTGGGTGATTTTATCGAGAGTGTTGTAATATTTGATGGACTAAGTCTTGATAATGAGTTTTTGATTATGGCAGAAAATGAGCTAATGCTAGATATTAAGTTAATTAAGCAAGATATTGATAAGCTAATAAATAATATGATGATTAGAGAGATTTGCAATGAGTTATAGTTTTATCAAGCCACGAGTTAAGCCGTTATTTTCTCTTTTTACTAGAATTTGGCTTTGGACAATGTTTTTAATAGGAGCAGCTTTTATATCTGGAGCAATTTTTATTGGAATGCAAATTTTTAATATAAATTTACAATCTGATGAGTTACAAGCTCAATACGATGCTAAATTTAAAGCTATTAATGAGTTGAAAAATCAGACTAAAATCACTTCTATAAAGCGTGATATGACTCTTGATATCTATCATAAAAATGCAATTTTAAATAAAAGTTTGATGAATTTATTTAATCTAGTTCCTGATGGAGTAACTCTTAAAAGCGTTCATATGGAAGAGTATATGCTAAAAGTAAAAGGATTAACACCAACAAAAGATCGTTTTAAGTTACTATTTGAAGCACCATTAAAGTCAATATTTGCTGTATCAAATACCACATTTTATCAGCTTCCAAATGGTTGGTATAATTTTGTAAGTATTAATAAAAATAGCCCTAATGGAGAAGTTGGCAAATGAGAGTAGATAGAAGTCTAGAAAATATCGACCTTACTAAGCTAGCAATTTATAGTTTGATTTTTGTGATTTTTGTGCTAGTAATGGTTTTTGCTGTGGCTATGCCTTCAATTGATAAATACAAACAAGCTGCGCAGATTCGCAGTGAAAAAGAGGTAAATTTAGCTAAAATTAACCAGCTTTATAATGATCATTTAGCAACCTATGAAAAGTTAAAACAGCAAAATACAAAAGCGTTAGAGTCGCTTAAAAATAGCTTTAATCAGATGAAATTTATCGGTGTTGCTGGGAAGTATTTTGATAATATCTACTTTACTAAGCCAAAAACTATAACAAGCAATTCTAAATATATAATTAGCGAAGCTAATGTAAGTGCTACAATGAAAAATCCACAAAATTTATATGATTTTATCGCTGATATGAATACACATGATAATCTTATCAGAGTTGATTTTCCAGTTGAGATGGAGTCAAGAGATGGATATATACAAACTAGCTTTGTGATAAAAATTTATCAAGAACCTTAAGACGTTCTAAATTATTTGCTAGATATGGACGAAGCAAGGCCGGAACTTTTAGGATTCTAAATTTATCTTTTAATTTCTTATCCATTATGGTTTTTATAAATGGAGCGATAAAGTAATATTTTTTATTTGATGTGATTGTGATTTTATGCGATATTACGCAATCATTTTGAGTACAAATTTGACGAGTCTTTTGGCTCATTAGTACGCCTAGCCTTTTGCAGGCTTGATCTATTAGATAGATTGAATTTTGTGATTTAGCCACTATAAAGAGCTCTCCATCATTATATTCAAACTCACCTAAAAGTAGCTTTGCATCATCCCTTAAAAGCTCTAAGCTTTTTTTAATTCCATTTCTAAATTGCCCTACAAAAGAATCACTAAATTCAGCCCTAATTTTATTACGGGTAAATTTTAGATTTTGATTGGAGTTATCTATGAAATATTTTATATTTTGAGAGTGTAGAAATTCTAAAATTTCACTACGGCTAACACTTAAAAGCGGACGAAATACTCCTATTTCTCTATTTTGAGATTTTAGGTACCTTGTACTAAATTCGCTCATTCCAGCCAATCCTACAGCGCCACTACCTTTAGCTAGTTGCATTAATAGCCATTCAGTTGCATCATTTAGCTGGTGTGCTAAAATCAAAATTTCATAACCAAACTCACATATTATAGAGTCAAAAAACTCATATCTAATTTTACGAGCTGTCATCTCAAAATTGGAGCTGGTTAAATTTAAACTAGCTTTATGAATAAATATTTTTTTATTAAATTGTTTGCAAAGTTTTATAGCACTTTGTTCTTCAGTATTGCTACTAGGGCGAGTTTGATAGTTTACCATTGCACAATCAAAGCTTACTCCGGCTTTAACTAAAAGATAAAAAAGAGCTGTACTATCTACTCCGTGTGAAAAAGCTAGCAGGGCCTTTTTGTCTTTTAATGGTTCTAAATTTAACTGCAAACAATCTGTCCAATTAGCTTATCATTAACAAATTCAGTGATCTGACAATCATAAATTTGTCCTACTTTTGGATTTTTAATCTCGCTATCATTGATAAGAATCTCACCATCAATATCTCTATCCCAAATTATAGCCTTAGCGCCATAAAACATATCGCCCTCACTACTTGCACCATTGATTTGTACCTTGATGGTATGCCCAACTAAGCTTTTAAAGCTCTCATCAATGCTAGATTTTATAATCTTTTCGATCTTATTTAATCTTTGCGTGATAATCTTTGGCTCTACTTGTTCCATTTCATAAGCTAGAGTATCTTCTTCTTTGGAGTAAGCAAATGCACTGATTCTATCAAATTTAAATTTGCTTAAAAACTCACAAAGCTCATCAAAATAACTATCTATTTCTCCTGGATGGCCTATTATGATTCCAGTACGCAAAAAGCTATTAGGTGCTTCTCTCATCATTGTTAAAAGCTCAATTATCTTATCTTTATTAGCACCACGACGCATTATCTTTAGCATCTCATCATTTATATGCTGTATAGGCATATCAAAATAATTGACAAATACTTTGGAATCAATAATTTTTTGAATTAGTTTTGTGTTGGTAGTTGTAGGATATAGATATAAAATTCTAGCTGCATTTATCCCTTCTATCTTTTCAACCTCATCTATAAGAGCTATAAGCCCTTCATTTTCTCCATGATCACGCAAGAATGAGCTGCTATCTTGAGCGATAAAGCTAAAATCATTATATCCTCTACTAATTAGCTCTTTTATCTCATCAACGATACTTGAAATTTCTCTACTTTTTAGCTTCCCTTTAAAGCTGGGAATTGCACAAAAGCTACATTTTTGATTACAACCTTCAGAGATTTTGATATATGCGTGATAGCTTGAACCAGTAATTACTCTTTTGGTATTGGTTGCTTGCAAGTATGTTTCTGGACTGAATAGATTTTGTTTTTTAAGGATTATCTCATCTATTTTAGCATAATCTCCAACGCCAGTAAATATATCTACCTCTGGTAATTCACGCATAAGCTCATCTTTATATCTTTGCATTAAGCAGCCAGTAACTACTAAAACCGAATTTGGTTTTTTATAACTTGCTAGCTCTAAAATTGTACTTATGCTTTCGCTTTTAGCATCTTCTATAAAGCCACAGGTATTTATTATTATTACATCAGCTAAGCTAGGATCATCTACTAAATCATACGCACTTAGTCTTCCAAGCATGATCTCGCTATCAACTAGATTTTTATTACATCCAAGTGAAACTAAATATAAATTTGCCATATTAGACCCACAAATTATCAATTAAGCGTGTATTGCTTACATATACAGCAATTAAAATAATAGTATTGCCAAGCTCAATGCTATCAATTGGTTTTAAACTCTTATCTACAATTGCTATATAATCAACTTTTAAAGGCTCTAGACAGCTACTCATTGCATCTTTTATCTCAAGAGAGTTTAATTTATTTGCTTTAATTAAATTGCTAGCTTTCATCAAAGACCTTGAGAGTTTTAATGCTTGAGCTAATTCATCATCATTTAAGTATGAGTTACGACTCGAAAGTGCTAAGCCATCGCTAGAGCGAACTATATCAACAGGAACTATATTAATTGGCATAAATAGCGATTTTACCATATGCTGTACTATTAAAAGCTGTTGAGCGTCCTTTTTGCCAAAGTATGCGTTTGTAGGATTTATGATATTAAAAAATTTAGTTAATACTGTACAAACACCATCAAAATGTCCAGGTCTTGTAGCGCCTTCGAGTGTGCTAGATAGCTCTTTTGGTGCTAAGATTTTTGGCTCTATTTGGCTATAAATTTCATTAGCATCAGGCATAAATATTGCATCTACTCCACATAATTCACATATTTTAATATCAGCCTCAGGTGTTCTAGGATATCTATCTAAATCCTCACCGGCTAAAAATTGTGTTGGATTGACAAAAATGCTTACTATAGTATGATCATTTTGTGATACAGAGCTTTTTAATAGCTGAGCATGACCGGCGTGCAAAGCACCCATTGTCGGCACAAAGCCTACATTTCCACTGCAAGTAGCACGGAATTGACGCACTTCTTGTACTGTTTTTAATATCTGCATAAGACTCTCTTTTGAAATTTTTAATCTATAATTTTAGCATAAATTTTTAAAAATTTTTCCTTTAAATAATTAAATTTTAACCATATTTTAGATAAAATTTCGCCAAAAATTTAAAAGGTAAAACTTTGGATAACTATGAGTATAACGAACTTTTAAAGGGTTTAAAGATCAAGGTTGATAATATTGCTAAAGTTGTAAATCCCTCTTTAATACAATCAAGACTTAAAGAGATTGAAGCTTTAGAACAAGACCCTAGCTTTTGGAGTGATGTCCAAATGGCTGGACAAATAGGCAAAGAAAAGACCAAATTAAACTCTATGCTAGCTAAATTTCAAAATGCTAAAAACTCATTAAATGATGCTATAGAATTATTTGATTTAGCAAATTCAGAAAATGATTTAGATACTATAAATTCGCTATTTGAGGACTCTGTTAAGTTAGAAGAGACTATTATAAATTTAGAAGTTGCCATGATGCTAAGCAGCGAAGATGATAGCAAAAATGCTATTGTAAGTATTCATCCAGGAGCTGGCGGAACTGAGAGTAATGACTGGGCTAGTATGCTATATAGGATGTATTTAAGATTTTGCGAAAGAGAAGGCTTTAAGGTTGAGACTTTAGATTTTCAAGAGGGCGATGAGGCTGGATTAAAAGATGTTAGCTTTATTGTAAAAGGTGAAAATGCTTATGGCTATTTAAAGGCTGAAAATGGAATTCATCGTCTAGTAAGAACCAGCCCATTTGATAGTGCTGGTAGGCGTCATACGAGCTTTTCAAGTGTAATGGTAAGTCCTGAGATTGATGATGATATCGAGATTGATATTGATGAAAAAGATATAAGATATGATTATTATAGAGCCAGTGGAGCAGGTGGCCAACATGTAAATAAAACTGAATCAGCCGTACGCATAACTCACCATCCAACCGGAATCGTAGTTCAATGTCAAAATGATAGAAGTCAGCATAAAAACAAAGCTACAGCTCTAAAAATGCTAAAATCAAGGCTATATGAGCTAGAGTTAGAAAAGCAAAGAGTAGCTAGCCAATCAGTAGAAAAAAGCGAAATGGGCTGGGGTCATCAAATTCGCTCATATGTTTTATTTCCATATAAACAAGTAAAAGATAATAGAAGCAATATCGCCTACTCGCAAGCTGATGCAGTTTTAGATGGTGATATCAAAAAGATAATAGAAGCTGTATTAATTAGTCAAAAATCAAGTAATTAAAGGGAGATAATGAGTGTAGAACTAGTGCTAACTGGACTTGGATATAATGTAAATGATGCGCTTGTAGAGCAGGTAAAAAGAGTTTTATCAGCATCTGATTTTGATGAAAAAGAGATTGAGCATATTATAAATTTACATGAAAAAATAAAACATAGTGATGGATTTGTCGCTCTATCTAATAGTGAAGATAAATTTAAAATCAAATGTGAAAGTACTATTCCAGAGATTATTGATGAATTTAATGAGATTGTGCAGTCATGGGCTAGTAAGTATAAAATTATCATAGAAAAACTAGCTGGTAAGCAGACCTATTATATATTAAGGAGGGAGGATTGAGACAGGTTATAGTAGCAGTTTTAGCTGGGCTTATTCTGGCTGGTTGTGTGCAAAAATTCCCTGGGCCAATTACTTTTAAACCTGAGCCAATCAACATTAGCGAACAAGAGGTTAAGGCTAAGATTGATAACTTTTATAGCGAATGCTCAAAGCTAAAAGATGCCTTTAAATGCAAAAGAGCAGCTGATGATATTTATAAAAGTGGAGATTTTAGAAGTGCAGCAATCGCTTATGATATGGTTTGCTATGGTTTTCAATATATTCCAGCTTGTAAGCAGCTTGCAGATATGTTTGCTCATGGCGATGGTATGCCAAGAGATATTGACACTGCTGCAACAATCTATCAAATCGCTTGTAATAACGGTGATAATAACTCTTGTGATTTAGCTAGAAATTTAGGAGTGCAAAATCAAAATCGATAATCTTTAGCCAAAGAGAAGATCTCTTTGGCTATTTAATTAAAATTTATAGTTATAACCTAAATAAGCACCATAATCCATTCTATTTTATAACCTTCTAAACCTGTAGATGTGTAATCGCTTTTTAGACTAAATTCAATCTCATTGCTATCATTTATCGCATAAATACCACCAAGCTTCAATCCAAAATACCGCCTGTTTTAGTATCACCTACTTTTTCTGTTTAGCCATTATTGGTTGTTTCAATACTTTCTCCTTTTGTTATAACTACCCAAGTAAAGCTTTAAAACTATCATTAATCGATGGAGTGTATCTTGCTCCTAAGATGATGTTATGTGATTTGAATTTTATTTCATTATTGCTATAGTTTGAATCATTTACGTCAGATTTATCTCTAGACTACATTTTATAGCTGTATCCAGTCCAAACTCTATAGATGTCAAAATCTTTACCAAATTTAAGGCTTAATTCTCCAATTACATCTGATGGATTAATATTAGTTGATAAAATCGCTCCTTTGACACCTATATAAGTATTATCTAAAAAATTAGCTTGAGCTACCGAGCTTAAAAGTGCAGTAGCAACCAAAGTTTTAAAACCAAATTTAGCCATGTTTACCATAGTAATCCTTTTTACTAATTTACCTTATTATAATAAGGTATTTTTATGCTTAATGAAGAACAAATTTTAGAAGCTTATAAAGTAATTGGGCAGAATGTAGCAAAAGTTAGAAAAGAGCGCAAGGTTTCGCAATTATCTAATTAAGTTAAATTTGGATTAAAAGTATTAAAGATATTTTAAGCCTAATGAGTAAAATCGATTAAAATTTAGCCAAGTTATACTAAAACCTGGCTAAATAGTCAATTATTCATAAGCTCCAACAGAGAGTATTTTTTCCATTCTAGCGCTTACTACTTCATCAATTGATAACTTCTCAAGCTCTTCTAGCTTAGTTCTGATATACTCACCAACAGCAGCTATAGCGCCATCTTTATCTCTGTGAGCTCCCATTATAGGTTCATCTATCACATCATCGATTAAATTTAGCTCTTTTAAATCATCAGCTGTTATTTTCATAGCTTTTGTAGCGGCTTCGCTTTTGCTAGGATCATTCCATAAAATTGCTGCACAACCTTCTGGTGAAATAACAGAAAATACTGAGTTTCTCATCATCGCAAGCCTATCGGCCACACCAATAGCTAAAGCGCCTCCACTACCACCTTCGCCAATAACTATAGCAATAGTGCGAGTTCTAAGCTCACTAAGTTCAAATAGGTTTCTAGCAATTGCCTCGCTTTGACCACGCTCTTCAGCACCAACACCAGGATAAGCACCCGGAGTATCTATGAAAAATATAACTGGAATTTCAAATTTCTCAGCTAGTCTAGCTACACGAAGGGCTTTTCTATACCCTTCAGGATGAGGCATTCCAAAGTTTCTCATAATTTTATATTTTGTTCCACGGCCTTTTTGTTCGGCTATGACAATTACCTTTTTATTGCCTATGTAACCGCTATAACAGACAATTGATGGATCATCAGCGTAAGTTCTATCACCGTGAATTTCATAGCTATCAGTTAGAAGAGCTCTGATATAATCAAGTGCATAAGGGCGATCTGGATGTCTAGCTAAATTTAACCTTTGAAATTCATTTAAATTTTTATATGTTTTTGCTATCTCTTTTTCTAAATTTTTGCTTAGGATCTCAATAGCATGCTCATCGCCTTTAATTTTAGCGTTGGCGATATCTTCATCAATCTGTTGAATACCTTTTTCAAAATCAAGATAGCTAGCCATTATTTTAGCCTTTTAAATATGACTGAGCCATTAGTTCCACCAAAGCCAAATGAGTTACTCATAACAGCATTTAGTTCAGATTTTCTAGCTGAATTTGGGGTATAATCCAAGTCGCACTCAGGCGCTCTGTCTGTTTGATTAATTGTTGGTGGTATTATGCCTTGATTCATAGCCATGATAGAAATTACCGCTTCTATAGCACCAGCAGCACCTAAGCAGTGACCTGTCTGACCCTTAGTAGAGCTAATAGCTGGGATATTATCGCCAAATACAGCTTTGATAGCAGCAGTTTCATTGGCATCGTTTGCTGATGTTGATGTGCCATGAGCGTTGATGTAGTCAATTTTGATATCTCCAGCCATTGATAGGGCTTTACTCATAGCTCTTTGTGGGCCATCTTGACTTGGGCTTGTGATATGATGAGCATCACCGCTTTCTCCAAATCCTGCTACTTCAGCATAGATTTTTGCACCTCTAGCTATTGCGCTTTCATACTCTTCTAGCACTAATGCACCAGCACCTTCTCCCATTACAAAGCCATCTCTATTTGCATCAAATGGTCTTGATGCAGCTGCTGGATCGTCGTTTCTTGTAGATAGTGCTTTCATTGCAGCAAATCCGCCGATACCTACAGGGCAGATAGCAGATTCAGCACCAATTACTAGCATAGCTTTTGTCTCGCCTATCATTATGCTTTTAGCTGCTTCGCATATAGCGTGAGTAGATGCAGCACACGCTGTTACGCTTGATAAGTTTGGGCCTTTTAAATTGTGAGCTATGCTAACTAATCCACCAAGCATATTTACCAAAGCAGAAGGGATAAAAAACGGAGATATTTTTCTAGGCCCTTTTTCTAAGCATATATTAGAATTCTTTTCTATATTAGGTAGGCCACCGATGCCAGCAGCTGAGCTAACGCCAAATTCACTTGGATCAAAATCTTTAAAATTCGCATCATCCATAGCGTCTTTAGCGGCTTTTAATCCTAATTGGATAAATCTATCTACCTTTTTTATCTCTTTTGCTTCCATTATAGTAGCTGGATCAAAATCATCTATTTGAGCAGCTATTTGTACTGGAAAATCAGTAGCATCAAATAGGGTTATCTTTTTTACACCTGTTTTGCCATCGCAAATATTTTTAAAAGATACATCTTTATCAAGACCTAGCGCAGTTATCATGCCTAAACCAGTTACTACCACTCTTTTCAATGCTACTTCTCCTAAAATTTAAATTTAATCACTTAATATTTTAATTATTTTTTTAGACCTTCAACATAATTTACAACATCTGCGATGCTAATTAATTTTTCGGCTTCGCTATCTGGGATTTCTACATCAAATTTTTCTTCTAAAGCCATAACAAGCTCAACAACATCTAGTGAATCAGCACCTAGATCTTCTATGATTTTTGACTCCATTTTTACTGCGTCAGCTGCAACACTTAGTTGTTCTACAACAACATCTCTAACTTCGTCAAATATTGCCATAATTTTCTCCTAAAATAAAAATGAGTGTAATCTTACTATAATTTGGCTTAAAGTTTTCTACATATATAGGCCACCATTGATTTTAAGGGTATCGCCTGTGATGTAGCTTGCATAATCGCTTAGCAAGAACGCTATTGCTGTGGCTACTTCTTTAGCTTCTCCAAATCTTTTTAATGGAATATTTGCTGAGTAGTGTGCTTTAATTTCATCACTTAGAGCATCGGTCATATCTGTAGCTATAAATCCTGGAGTTACGCTATTAAATCTGATATTTCTACTAGCACCTTCTTTGGCAAAACTTTTACTCATTGCTATCATGCCGCCTTTGCTAGCTGAGTAGTTGGTTTGGCCTGCATTACCCATTTCACCAACTATTGAAGCTACATTTACAACTGAACCAAAGCGTTTTTTGCTCATTACTTTAAGTGCCTCTTTACAACCAATAAATGCGCTTTTTAAATTTGCATCAATAACGCTATTAAAGTCATCTACACTCATTCTTAAAGCTAGTTTATCATTTGTAATTCCCGCATTATTTACTAGATAGCTTAACTCTCCATCGCTTTGAATAATTAGATTTATAGCTGCTATAAAATCTTCTTCATTTGTTGCATCAAATTTAACAACAGCAGCACTACCGCCACCAGCTTCTATTTGAGCTTTTAAATCATCTGCAAGCTTAGGATTTGATCTATAATTTATCCAAACTTTAAGTCCAAAACTAGCTAAAACTTTACAAATTTCAGCACCAATTCCACGGCTTGCACCAGTAACTAAAACATTTTTCCCGCTAAATTTCATTTATTATCCTTTAAAATAGTGGTTTATCCATAACTTCTGGAATTTCTAAATCCATTAATTTTAGTATTGTTGGAGCTACATTGCTTAGCCCGCCGTATTCTATTGAGTTTATACCATCAGCTACTACATAGTTAAATACATCAAATGTTGTATGATTAGTTAGTAATTCGCCATCGTTACTTTGCATTGCTTCGCAGTTTCCATGATCGCTAATTTGCATATATGAGTAGCCATACTCTTTAGCTTTTGCAATCACTTTACCTAAGCATTCATCTACTGCTTCAACTGCTTTTATAGCTGCGTCATAGTTTCCAGTGTGACCGACCATATCACCATTTGCATAATTTACTACTATAAATTCAATCCCATTTTCTATGCCTTTTATCACCGCATCGGTTACTTCATATGCACTCATAGCTGGCTGTTCATCATATGTTTTAACTTTTGGACTTGGTATTAATACTCTTGTTTCATTCTCTACAAGATCCTCTTTGCCACCATTAAAAAAGAATGTCACATGAGCATATTTTTCAGTCTCTGCAGTGTGGAGTTGTCTTAATCCATTTTTTGCTATAACATCAGCTAATGTATCTTTAATATCATCATTTTTAAACATTATAGGAAAGCTAAATTTATCATCATAGTTTGTCATTGTAATTAAATTTTCGCAGATATTTTCACGCTTAAATTCATTAAATTCACTAACAGCCAAAGCAGCACAAATCTCCCTTGCTCTATCATTTCTAAAGTTGATAAAGATTATTCCATCATCTTTTTTAATTCCACCAAAATCTATAAAACTAGCTGGTTCTATAAACTCATCAAATATCTCTTTTTGATATGAATTTTCCATATATTGGACTGGAGTTATTGTTTGTAAATTTTCATTTTGAGCTATGATTTTATAAGCAGTTTCTACTCTATCCCATCTTTTATCCCTATCCATAGCATAAAATCTACCGCTGATTGAGGCAACTGTAAATTTGTCTTGAAGAGATTTTATGAAATTTATTCCAGTTTTTGGATTGACATCACGGCCATCAGTTATAGGGTGAGCATAAACCTCTTTTTTATTTGCGATACAAATTTGACATATAGCATCAAAATGATTTATATGTGAGTGTACGCCACCATCGCTATAAAGACCAATAACATGAACTCTATTTACTTTATTTAGTAGCTCTTTTAATTCTGGATTATCTTTTAATTTGTCTGATTCTATTGCTTTGTCAATCTTAACTAAATTTTGATATAGGATTCTTCCACTGCCAATAGTCATATGGCCAACTTCGCTATTGCCCATTTGCCCATCAGGCAAGCCCACAGCTAGACCGCTAGTTTTTAATAAATTTTTAGCAGCATTTGCTTCTAACCACTCATATGTTGGCTTTTTAGCAGCATTAAATGCATTAAATTCATTGCTTGGATTATATCCAATTCCATCAGTGATTACTAATATAGCTTTTTTGCTCATTTGGTTATGTCCTTATTTAAGCATATTTTAGGCACAATTTTAACATTGATTTATAAATAATTATAATTTTTTTAAATTTTTAACTAGATTTATCCAAATATTATCAAAAAATTTATATAATTTTATCTTAAATTTTTTAGTTATCGTCTTAGGATTTTTGGTGTTTTATTATATTTATGAAATTTTTGAATTTAATTTTTTTAGTTATATTAGCGTTCGTGCTGGGATTAGCTTTTTTTTAGCTTTTGTTTTGACTCTATTTTTTATGCCTAAATTTATAGCTTGGGCAAGGATTAAAAATGCTAATCAGCCTATATATGAGCTAGCTCCGCAATCTCATCAGCAAAAAGGTAAAACTCCGACAATGGGCGGTGTTGTTTTTGTTATTTGTGCTGTAGTGGCCACGCTTTTGAGTGCAAATTTAAGCAATGCTTTTGTGCTTATTGGGCTTTTTGTTTTGGGTGGATTTTGTCTGCTTGGTTTTTATGATGATTATAGCAAGATAGTTGGTCGCCAAAATCACGCTGGTTTGCACGCTAGGGTTAAATTTGTTTTTCAAATTGTGCTTGGTATGATAGCTGCTGTGCTTTTATATTTTTTTAGCGGACTTGATTCTTTATTTTATTTTCCATTTTATAAGCATGCGATTTTAGATATATCTATTTTTGCAATGTTATTTTGGGTTTTGGTATTTACTTCAGCATCTAATGCAGTAAATTTAACAGATGGATTAGATGGACTTGCTAGTGTGCCTTCTATTTTTGGATTAGTTAGTCTTGGAATATTTGCTTATTTGATGGGAAATGCTGTTTATAGCTCTTATTTATTGCTACCTAAGGTGGTAAATTTAGGCGAAATTGTGATCTTAGTTACTGCTGTTATTGGGGCGCTTTTTGGGTTTTTATGGTTTAATTGCTATCCGGCTGAGGTTTTTATGGGTGATAGTGGTAGCCTTAGTATCGGTGCGTTTATCGGATATATGGGGATTGTTACAAAAAATGAGCTTTTGCTTATAATAATCGGGTTTGTATTTGTGGTTGAGACGCTCTCTGTAATTTTGCAAGTTGGTAGCTTTAAGATTAGAAAAAAGCGTATATTTTTAATGGCACCTTTACACCACCATTTCGAGATGAAGGGGTGGAGCGAAAATAAGATTATTGTGCGGTTTTGGATGATAGCTTTGGTGGCAAATTTAATTGCTTTGATAGCTTTAAAATTAAGGTAAAATAATGATAAAATCTCTATTTGGATATGCTAATACAACAAAATCTATCGCCAAAAGCGGCGGCTGGAATATCTATGATGATAAATTTAAAATAGCAAGCAGTGATGAGTATGGAAATGCTCTATTGCCTGTGGATAAATTTGATCCAAATCTTAGTGAACTAGAGATTCCAAGTCCTGGATTTCCGCCATCTCATAAGCTGATAAAATCGGCTAAAAATCTCATAAGCGAGTATGATTATTTTAGAAATTCCACCCCAAAAAGTATCTGGATTAGTGGCACAAATGGCAAGACTACAACGACTAAAATGACTGAGCATCTATTAAGAGATCGTGGGGCAATTATGGGTGGTAATGTAGGAATTGCGCTTGGTGATTTAGTGGGCAAGAAGGCTAAAATTTGGATTTTAGAGACTAGCTCTTTTACTATCCATTATACCAAATTTACCTCTCCTGATATCTATGCGCTTTTGCCTATTAGCGATGATCATATAAGTTGGCATGGTAGTGCTAAAGAGTATGAAAATGCCAAGCTAAAACCGCTATCAATGATGAGAGAAGGTAGCGTGGCTATAGTGCCAAAATGCTATGAAAAGATCAAATCTCACGCTAAGATTATAGGGTATGAAGATGAGATTGATCTAGCTAATAAATTTAATATTGATATTGGTAGGATTGATTTTCGAGTGCCATTTTTGATGGATGCGATTATGGCGCTTTGTATTGAGAGCATAATATTTAGTCGTTGTAGCATTGATTTGCTTAATAAATTTATCATTGAGCCTCACAAGCTTGAAGAGTTAAAGGACGCCAAAGGTAGATTATGGGTCAATGATACTAAAGCTACAAATATAGACGCAACTCTTCAAGCCTTAGCCAGATATGAGGGGTCTAAGATTCATATTATATTAGGTGGCGATGATAAGGGTGTGAGTATAGAAAAAGTAGTCGCTACAGCTGCTAAGCAAGGCGCTACAATCTATGCTATTGGCTCAAATTGCGATGATATAGAAAAGATGAGCTATAAATTTGGCGCTAAAGTATTTAATGCTAAAGAGCTTTATAATGCTGTAAATTTGATAGATAAAATGATGGAAAAAGATGATGTTGCTTTGCTTAGTCCAGCGTGTGCTAGTTTAGATCAGTTTAGTTCATATGCACATCGTGGAGATAAATTTAAAGAATTTATAGCAAAAATTATATAAATTCTTTAAATTTGAGTAGAATTTTATCTATATTTAAGTTTTAAAAAGGTATAATTACAACTCATTTTTAAGGTGGTTGGATAGCTCAGTCGGTAGAGCAGCAGACTGAAAATCTGCGTGTCGGCAGTTCGATTCTGCCTCTAACCACCATTTTTATTCAATTTACATTTTTATATCATATTTAATTTTTATCTCTTCTAAAGCCGCTAAGTGATTAATTAAGAAAATTATGCTCGTTAAAGAAAATTCTACAAATATCGCTCAAATCAAGGATTATTAAATGATATCATATGGATATAATAAATTATGCAAAATATGAAAATATGAATAGAAAATAGCTATCAAAATATTTAAAAAAAGCTAAGAATAAATATAAAAAATTCAATAAAAAATTAAAAAAGAATAATGAGTTGATTGAATTTTTAATGATTAAAGATAAATGTTGTTATTTTAGTAAATTTAATATATAATTACAGCTTTTAAATTATCATAATTTCAGGAACTAAAATGGCTAAATCCAAAGTTCAATCAGTAGAACCAAATGTTGCAGATTACATTAATTCCCAGTTAAAAAGCTATAAATTAGATTATAAACTCGAACAAGAATCTTTAAATAGTCAAATTGATAACGCATTAAATTTATACTATTCTAAAAATGGCGGTGCAGGTGGTAATCGCCCAGATGCTAAGCTGCTAAAGCAAGACCCAAAAAGTCTAAAATATTATCCAGTTTTAATTGAATACAAAGGCTATAAAGATAAGCTAATTAAGCTTGATAAAGATGGTCAAATCGATAACAAAAATGCTAAAAATGAGCCAAATTTCAAGAATATTAACGAATATGCGGTTAATGGTGCTGTGCATTATGCTAATGCTATTTTACACCATACTGACTATGATGAGATTATTGCTATTGGCGTTACTGGCTTTAAAGATACATTAAGCGACAAACTTGAGATACAAATTGGCGTATATTATGTAAGCAAAGCCAACTTAGCTAAAGCTATAAAAGTAGGTGAATATAGCGATTTATCATTTTTAAAAGATGAGAATTTTATCAAATTTACTCAAAAGCTAAAAGAGTTAAATCTAACCCCTCAAGAGCTAGAAGCGATAAAAACCAAAAAAGATGAAGAAATTTCTATAGTTTTAACTAAGTTAAATAATGATATTTATAGAGATGAAAAAGGCTTAAGTGAAAATGATAGAGTCTATCTTGTTGTAGCAACGATTATCGCTACTTTAGGTGTTGAGGGCGGTAAGGTTGCACCACTTACAAAAGATAAGCTAATATCATCTGAAGAAAACGGAGAAAGAGATGGCGATAAAATTTTAAGCAAAGTCAAAAATTTTCTCAAAGAAAAATCAATCCCAGAAGATAAACAAGGGCTAATAATTCGCACGCTAGCTAACACTCTAACAGCCGAAAATTTAAATAAGCCAATAAACGGTGAGAGCCAACTCAAGCGTGTATTTTGCAAAATCGTAGATGATTTAGGTGAGTATTATAAAAGTGAGTTAAATATTGATTTTACCGGTAAATTATTCAATGAAATGTATGCTTGGCTAGGCTTTACTCAAGATCAGTTAAATGATGTTGTTTTGACTCCGCCATATGTCGCAACACTCTTAGTTAAACTCGCTAGAGTAAATAAAGATAGCTTTGTTTGGGACTTTGCTACTGGTTCGGCTGGACTTTTGATTGCTGCGATGAATGAAATGATAGAAGATGCTAAAAATCAAATTCAATCCCCAGACTCTCAAAAGAAAAAAATCGCCGAAATAAAAGCTCAACAGCTAATGGGCTTGGAAATTTTGCCAAATATTTATATGCTTGCTGTGTTAAATATGATCTTAATGGGCGATGGTAGCTCAAATATTTTAAATAAAGATAGCCTTAGAGATTTTGATGGAGATTATGCCTATGGCACAAAGCAGGGCAAATTCAAAGCTAATGCATTTATTCTAAATCCTCCATATTCAGCTGAGGGTAATGGAATGATATTTGTCCAAAAAGCCCTATCAATGATGGATAGCGGCTATGCAGCTATAATTATCCAAAGTTCAGCCGGAAATGGCAAAGCCCAAGCTATCAATAAAGAAATTCTAAAATCTAACACTTTAATAGCTAGTATTAAAATGCCAATTGACCTATTTATCGGTAAATCTAGTGTTCAAACTAATATTTATGTCTTTCAAGTAGGTGTGGCTCATAATGCTAAACATGTGGTTAAATTTATAGATTTTAGCGATGATGGCTACGCAAGAGCAAACCGCAAAAAGGCCAAATCTAGCCTAAATCTACGAGATATTGGTAATGCTAAGGCCAGGTATGCTGAGGTTGTCGATCTAGTGCATTATGGCAAAAATTATCTAAATTTGCTTAGTTCAAATGACTATTTCGAAGGCGTGATAGACCCTAGTAGTGGCTCAGACTGGAATCAATCAGCGCCTATTGATACAACGCCAACTTTAGAGGATTTTAAAAAGACTGTAAGCGACTATCTAGCATGGGAAGTAAGTCAAATAATTAAAAATCAAAAAGATAATCTGGGAAAGTAATCTCCCCACTTAATCAAAAAATAAGTAGCATTGAGTGGGGTGAATTTAGGCTTGGTGATTTGTTTGACAGCTCAAATGGAAATTTTGATATTCAAAAATCCCATATAAATGATAAAGGTTATTTTGTCGTAACTGCCGGAGAAACTAATAATGGAATTTTAGGCAAAAGCGATGTAGAAGCTAGAATTTTCGAAGCTAATACAATAACGATTGATATGTTTGGATTTGTGTTTTTTAGACAATTTGAATATAAAATGGTTACACATGCAAGAGTATTTTCTTTAAAACCCAAATTTAAAACAACACACAAACAAGGGCTATTTTTGGCAAGTTTATTTAAACATTTAAAAACTAAATTTGGTTATGATAATATGTGTTCGTGGGCTAAAATTAAAGATGATAAAATTCAACTCCCAATAAATAAAGATGGTGATATTGATTTTGAATTTATGGAGAGCTTCGTAGCAGAGCTAGAGGCGGAGCGAGTAGCAGAGCTAGAGGCGTATCTTGCCGCCGCGTCACTAAAAGATTACAAATTAACCGCCGATGAATTATCCGCTCTTTCTAAATTTGAAAATTATAATTGGGGCGAATTTAGAATTGGTGATTTGTTTGAGATGAAAAATACTTTTAGCTTTAATAAAGAAAAACTAACTGATGGCAATGAGTATGACTATGTCACAAGAACTTCTAATAATCAAGGAATTTTACAATCAACAGGCTTTGTAAATGCAAGAAACTTAAATGAAGCTGGTATTTGGAGCTTAGGGCTTTTACAAATGGATTTCTTTTATAGACAAAGGCAGTGGTATGCTGGTCAATTTGTTAGAAAAATTATCCCAAAAATAAAACTAACACAAAATTCTATTTTATTTTTTTACTACACTTTTAAATTCTCAAAAGAATATATTACTTTCAGTTTTAGTTAGAGATGTGGATAAGACTTTTAAAAATTTAAAAATTAAACTACCAGTAACCGCTAATGATGAAATAGATTTTGAATTTATGAATAATTTTATCAAAGCGATTAAGAAGTTAGTAATAAAAGATGTAGTTTTATACACTGATAACAAAATCAAAGCTACAAAAAGCATAGTAAGCTCAAATCAATGAATAAATTTAACTTTTTAGCGTTATTAATTCTAAGTTTATTCTAACTTTGATAAAATATGGCCATTAATTAATAGAGGAATATAATGGCTAGAGTTTTTTTAAGCGCACCATATATGGGCGGTAATGAGTTAAAGTATGTCAATGAAGCATTTAAAAGTAATTATATAGCACCACTTGGAGAGTTTGTAGATAGGTTTGAAAATAGTATAAAAGATTATACTAAATCACCAAATGCAGTAGCTCTTAGCTCAGCAACTGCTGGATTGCATTTAGCGCTTAGAGTTTTAAAAATCAGCGATGGCGATGCTGTTTTGGCTTCATCTTTTACATTTGCTGCTAGTGTAAATCCTATAATGTATGAAAGGTGTGAGCCTATATTTATCGATTGTGATGAGAGTTGGAATCTTAGCCCAAAACTCTTAAAAGATGCAATAAATAAAAGCGATAAAAAGCCAAAAGCACTAATTATAACCCACTTATATGGCCAAGCAGCAAAGATGGATGAGATAGTAGAAATTTGTACTGAAAATAATATAGCTATTATAGAAGATGCAGCTGAGGCTTTGGGTGGATTTTATAAAGGCAAAGCACTTGGAAGCATTGGTGATATTGGAGTTTATAGTTTTAATGGAAATAAGATCATAACCACAGGTGGTGGCGGTATGTTAGTTAGCCATGATGAAAACATAGCTAATAAAGCTAGATATTATAGCACACAAGCAAGAGAGCCATTGCTTCATTATGAGCATTTAGATTATGGGTATAATTATAGGCTTAGTAATGTTTTAGGCGCTATTGGAGTAGGGCAGATGGAGGTCTTGCAAAGCAGAGTAGAGAGAAAAAGGCAGATATTTGATATCTACTCAAATTTACTCAAAGATGTGGCTGAGTTTATGCCTGAAATTCCAAATTCACGTGGTAATAGATGGCTTACTACGCTTTTATTTAAAGAGAAAAATAAGCATTTAAAAGTTATAGAAGCACTAAATAAACACGATATAGAAAGCAGACCACTATGGAAGCCAATGCATCTTCAACCAGTATTTAAAGGTGCTAAATGCGTTGTAGATGGCACGAGTGAGGATTATTTTAGTAGAGGAATGTGCCTTCCAAGTGGTGCTGATATGAGTGATGAATTAGTAGAAAAAGTTGCTAATATCGTTAGGAGTGCGCTGTGATTAGGGCGACTAAGAGGCGTAGAATAGCATTTTTTTTACTATGCGATACTTTGATATTTGCATTTAGTATATATTTTGCTTTTTTACTTAGATTTAGTGGGGATATACCTGAGATATTTATTCCTGGTATGATATATAGTGGAGTAATTTTGATTGTTATCAAGATTGCTATGCTATGGGCTTTTCAAATTTATAGAGTGCCGTGGAGATTTTTTGGATTAAATGAATCTAGAAAAATTTCACTAGCTTGTCTGCTTTGTGCGGGAATATTTTTTGGAATATTTTTATCTTATGAGGAGATCTTTGCTCCTTTTCCAAGAAGTGTTATTATTATAGATGCGCTTATTTCGGCTATTATGGTAGGTAGCTTAAGAATTTCAAAACGAGCTTTAATGGACTTTAAAAAGGCTAAAAATGGCAAACCTTGCGTTATTATAGGTTCTACTTCTAAAACTCTACAAATCCTAAAAGGACTCAAAAGCGGATATGCAAACTATTACGCCGTAGGTATAGTAGATGGTAGAAAAGATCTAGTAGGCACATACTGCGATGGCTATCAAGTAGGTCATAAAGATGAGCTAAAAAGCTATATAGAAGATGGCGTAAAAAGCGCTATAATAGCTCTAAAACTTATGCCAAATGAGCTTAAAGAACTATATGATGAGCTAGATACTTTAGGATTTAAAGATATTAAAATATTTTCTTTAATTGGGCAAAAAAATGAGGGAATTACAGATATTAGCATAGAAGATTTACTAGCTAGAAAACCAAAAGACCTAGATAGTGCAGCTGTTGAGTCATTTATAGGTGGTAAGGTAGTGATGGTTACTGGCGCTGGCGGAACAATAGGTAGCGAGATATGTAAGCAGTGCTTGAAATTTGGTGCTAAAGAGTTAATAATGGTAGAACATAGCGAGTATAATCTATATCAGATTAATGAAGCCACCAATGCTGATGAGCGTAATCGCTTAGTTATGTTAAATATCACTCATATTAATGAATTTGATTTTGTATTTTCTAAATTTCGACCAGATATAGTGATTCATGCAGCTGCATATAAGCATGTTCCATTATGTGAGTTTAATCCATTAATTGCTGTGCAAAATAATATAATGGGAACTAAAAATGTTATAGATTTAGCCAAAAAATATGAAACTAAAAAGGTAGTGCTAATCTCAACTGATAAAGCTGTAAGGCCGACAAATATCATGGGAGCTACTAAAAGGGTTTGTGAATTATATGCGTTAAATTCAAATACCAGCTCTACTGAGATTGTTGCAGTTAGATTTGGTAATGTGCTAGGAAGTAGCGGTAGCGTTATACCTAAATTTAAAGCCCAAATAGCAGCCAATGAGCCACTAAGCGTAACTCATCCTGATATCACTAGATATTTTATGCTTGTTAGCGAGGCGTGTCAATTAGTGCTTCAAGCAGCTAGCATTGCAAGTGGCGGTGAGCTTTTTGTGCTTAATATGGGTGAGCCAGTTCGTATCGCTGATATGGCTAAAAGAATGCTAAGATTAAGCAATAAAGAGCATCTTGGAATCAAATTTGTAGGTTTGCGTCCGGGTGAGAAGCTGTATGAAGAGCTTTTGATTGATCCAAATGATGTAGCAACTAAATTTGAAAGTATCTTTGTAACCAAAAGCCAACCATATGATATCGATCTATTAAATAGTCAAATTTCTGATCTATTACAAAGTCAAAACGACGCAGAAGTTGAACAAAGATTAAAACTTATCGTGCCTGAGTTTAATCATAATAAAAATAGGAATTAATGTGATTTTTAAAGAGATTGAAGAATTTAGCGAGATACGCTATAAGGCTAGAGCCTATTTATGCCATCTTTTAGATAGAAATATACCAAATAATCTCCCTGGTGTAAATGTTCAAAGCATTAATGATGGTTTTGATAAGATCGCACATGAGGTTGATAGCTTTGATGCGTTTTATATATTGGATAAAAATGGAATTCAACTAGATAATACCATAAGTCTAGATTCTAAAAATATATCTGGAAAAGGAATAAATAGAAGTAATAAGGCGTATTATTATAGATGTGTTCGTGAGAAGCGATGCGTACTAACTGATCCATATCCATCAAGCCTTACTAATCGCCTTTGTGTTACAGCTTCAATGCCTATATGTAATGATAAAAAAGAGTTGCTTTATATAGCATGTGTGGATATTGGGTTAAAAGAGCTTTTGGCTATGATTAGTCCTAGTTCTGTAGATGGAATATTTGGCAAATTTACAAAGCTTATATATTCTGTTTTTTCTATTGCTCTTTTTGCGATCTCATTGGTTTTATTTGTTTATGGTATAAAGAGCTTTGTATTAAAAAGCTTTAATGAGATTAATATTAGTGAGGTTTTTGAATCCACTATTGTGCTTACTTTAGCACTTGCAATATTTGATCTTGTTAAGGCGATATTTGAAGCTGAGGTTTTAGGTCGGCCAAATCACCATCAAAATGGCGGCAGTAGAACAATGGTAAGATTTATAGGGAGTATTATTATAGCTTTAGCTATTGAATCTCTTATGTTGGTATTTAAATTTGCAATTACTGATCCAAGTCAGATATTATATGCGATATATCTTATTGGCGGAGTTGGTTTTTTGATGATTGCACTTAGTTGCTATCTGTTTATCTTAATAAGGAGTAGTGTTGATAGGGATTATTGATTATGGTGCTGGAAATATAAGAAGCGTTCAAAACGCTCTTGAGTTTGTCGGTGCTAAGAGTGAATTAGTAAGCGACGCAGATAGATTAAAAAGCTATGATAAGTTGCTTTTGCCTGGTGTAGGTGCTTTTGGTAAGGCGATACAAAGATTAAGAGATACAAATTTAGATAATGCAATTTTAGAGTTTATAGCTAGTGGTAAGCCGTTTCTTGGGATCTGTCTTGGGATGCAACTTTTGTTTAAAAAGAGCTATGAATTTGGTGAGCATAGTGGTCTTGGAGTGATTGATGGGAGTATTATTAAATTTGATGAATCTAAATTTAATAAGCCTCTTAAAGTGCCGCATATGGGCTGGAATATGGCTAAATTTACTAAACAAAGCAAGATTGTAGATGGCCTTGGCAAGAGTGCTTATTTGTATTTTGTTCATTCATATCATGCTGTTTGTGATAGTAAATTTGCTTTAGCTTATACTGAGTATGGGTATGATTTTGTCAGTGCTGTAGAGTATGAAAATGTCTATGGATTTCAGCCTCATCCTGAAAAATCACATGAGAGCGGACTAAGAATAATTAAAAATTTTATGGAGATATAGATGGAAAAATATATGGCAATAGACTTAAAAGATGGCAAGGCAGTTAGGCTATCTAAAGGTCTTATGGATAGTGCTAAAATTTACTCAAATGAGCCGTGGGAGCTAGCTAAGAGATTTAGCGATGCCGGAGCCAAATGGTTACATATTGTAGATTTAGATGGAGCATTTGCAGGAGATGCTGTAAATTTAAAAACTATAGAAAAAATTGTAAATGCTACAAATTTAAATATACAAATTGGCGGCGGAGTACGCAATGAAGAGCGTATAAAAAGCTATTTAAACTCAGGAGTTAGTAGGTTGATTTTGGGTTCTGTTGCACTTAAAAATCCTGAGTTTGTAAAAGAGATGGCTAAAAAATACAGAATAGTTGTAGGAATAGATGCCAAAGATGGGTTTGTAGCAGTAGAAGGATGGGCTGAGGTAAGTCAGATAAGAGCTACTGATCTTGCTAAGCTATATGCAGATGCTGGAGTTGAAGCGATAATTGCCACAGATATTAGTAAAGATGGTATGCTGTGTGGGTTAAATTTAGAATTTACATCAAGCATTGCACAAGCTAGTGGTATTGATACGATTGCAAGTGGTGGTGTGGCAAGTTTAGCCGATTTAGATACTGCAAGCAAAACTAATGGAATATCTGGGGTTATAATTGGCAAAGCTTATTATGAAGGAAAAATAGCACTTAATGATATTTTTAATAACAATTTTTAACTGTTAAAGTATTTTAAAAGTAATTTTAGATAAAATATCGTCTAAAGTTGAGAAAGGATAGTTAGTGAAGTTATTGGTTGTTGATGATAGCTCTACTATGAGAAGAATTATAAAAAATACATTAGAAAGGCTTGGACATAACGAAGTGTTGCAGGCTGAGCATGGTGTAGAGGCTTGGGATATACTTTGCCAAAATCCAGATGTAGGCGTGTTAATTACTGACTGGAATATGCCTGAAATGAATGGTTTAGAGCTAGTTAAAAAGGTTAGGGCTGAGTCTAAGTATGAAAATATGCCTATTATAATGGTAACCACAGAGGGTGGTAAGGCTGAGGTTATTACAGCATTAAAAGCTGGAGTGAATAACTATATTGTTAAGCCTTTTACGCCGCAGGTTCTTAAAGAGAAACTTGAAGACGTTCTTGGATAATGAAAGATAAATATTACGAATTAAAAGTTACATCCCAGCAAATTGAGCCATTAAAAGATCTTGTTTTTGAATTTGGATTTACCTGTATAGAAGAGATCGATAGTGGCTTTATCATTAGGGATGAGCAGAGCTTGGAAGATACCAAGTGGGGACTTGAAGAGTTTGCTAGTCGCTTGGGCTGCAAAATAACTACTGATTTACAAATCAAAGATAATATAGACTGGATTAATGAATATAAAAAAGGCATAGCTCCGGTTGAAGCTGGTGAGTTTTATATTAGGCCAAGTTGGGAAACTCCAAAAGATGGGCTAATAGATATTATTATCGATCCAGCATTAGCTTTTGGCTCTGGTCATCACGAGAGTACAAATTCATGTCTAAAGCTAATTTCAAAATATTCTAAAGGATATAAAAATGCTCTAGATGTTGGTTGCGGTAGTGGTATTTTAAGTATTGCTATGGCAAAGTTAGGGCTAAATGTAAGCGCTTGTGATACTGATGAACTAGCCGTTCAAAGCAGTCTTGAAAATGCGCAAAAAAACAATATAGCTATAGATAAAATTTGGACTGGTTCTATAACTAATAGTAATGAGTCTTATGATATTGTAGTAGCAAATATCATTGCTGATGTTATACTATTTCTTGCAAATGACCTAAAATCTAAGATAAAAGTAGGTGGCATAATAATTTTATCTGGAATTCTTACAAAATATAAAAATAGAATTATAAATGCTTTTAGCGAATTTGAGTTGATAGAGAATTTAACTCAAAATGAGTGGGAGAGTTTTGTATTTAAAAATCAAGGAAAATAATGGAAAATAAAAATCAACCAAATAATAATAGTTTTTTTAATAAAAATCCTATTTTAATGTTTGCGATTTTTGCTGTGGTAATGGTGCTGATTTTTCGTAGTATGAGCCCTGATGAGATGGGAATATCTGGTACGAATTCAAAAAATATCAGCTACTCAGAGCTAAAATCCCTAATTAAATCAAAGCAGATAAATGAGGTTGTAATCGGACAAACTACGATAAAAGCTAGTGGAA